>NZ_JBFTJT010000003.1:0-383930 GCF_056395565.1 Paenarthrobacter sp. 10L412
AGGTTGGACGTGGCTGCAGGAGAAGAGACCTCACACATCCTCAGCGGGTTGACTGCCCAGCTGCCTGATCGTGATCCGGAAGAGACCGCGGAGTGGATTGAGTCCCTTGATGCGTTGATCGCGGAGCAGGGCACGGAGCGTGCCCAGTACATTATGCGTTCGTTGTTGCAGCGTGCCGGTGCCCGGTCGGTGGGTGTGCCGATGGTGACGACCACTGATTATGTGAACACGATCCCGGTGGAYCAGGAAGCAGARTTYCCSGGGAACGAGGAGTTCGAGCGCCGGTACCGTGCGTACATGCGCTGGAACGCCGCGGTCATGGTCCACCGTGCGCAGCGGGCCGATATCGGGGTGGGCGGGCATATTTCCACYTATGCCGGCGCGGCGACCCTGTACGAGGTCGGGTTCAACCATTTCTTCCGCGGCAAGGACCACCCCTCGGGCGGGGACCAGGTGTTCTTCCAGGGACACGCGTCCCCGGGCATGTACGCCCGGGCGTTCATGGAAGGCCGGCTCTCCGAGGAGGACCTGGACGGGTTCCGTCAGGAAAAGTCCAAGCARGGCCAYGCCCTGTCCTCSTACCCGCACCCRCGCCTGATGCCGGACTTCTGGGAATTCCCCACCGTGTCGATGGGCATCGGTCCGATGAACGCGATCTACCAGGCCCAGTCCAACCGGTACCTGCACAACCGCGGCATCAAGGACACTTCCGACCAGCAGGTCTGGGCGTTCCTGGGCGACGGGGAAATGGACGAGCCCGAGTCCCGCGGGTTGCTGCAGCTGGCAGCGAACGAGAACCTGGACAACCTGAACTTCGTGATCAACTGCAACCTCCAGCGCCTGGACGGGCCCGTGCGCGGCAACGGCAAGATCATGCAGGAACTGGAGGCGTTCTTCCGCGGTGCGGGCTGGAACGTGATCAAGGTCGTCTGGGGCCGGGAATGGGACACCCTCCTGGAAAACGACACCGACGGGGCGTTGGTGAAAATCATGAACGAAACCCCCGATGGTGACTACCAGACCTACAAGGCCGAGTCCGGCGGGTTCGTCAGGGACCACTTCTTCGGCAAGTCCCCGCAGACCAAGGACATGGTCGCTGACCTGACCGATGAGCAGATCTGGGGCCTCAAACGCGGCGGGCACGATTACCGCAAGGTCTACGCCGCCTATAAGGCAGCGGTGGAGTTCAAGGGCAAACCCACCGTGATCCTGGCCAAAACCGTCAAGGGCTACGGCCTGGGACCGCACTTCGAGGGCCGCAACGCGACCCACCAGATGAAGAAGCTGACCATGGAAGACCTCAAGGCCTTCCGTGACCACCTGCGCATCCCCATCAGCGATGACCAGCTCGACGCGGACCTCTACCGGCCCCCGTACTACCACCCCGGCATGGACGCCCCCGAAATCAAATACCTGATGGAACGCCGGGCAGAACTCGGCGGGTTCGTCCCCGAACGCCGCCGCACCCACACCCCCGTCACCCTGCCCGARGCSAARTCCTACGARGTCGCCAAACGCGGCTCCGGCAAACAACAAGCCGCGACCACCATGGCCTTCGTCCGTTTGTTGAAGGACCTGATGCGGGACAAGAACTTCGGGGCCCGGTTCGTGCCCGTCGTCCCGGACGAATCCCGGACCTTCGGCATGGACGCGTTCTTCCCGACCGCGAAAATCTACAACCCCAAAGGCCAGAACTACCTCTCCGTGGACCGGGACCTCGTCCTGGCCTACAAGGAATCCCCCGCCGGGCAACTGATCCACCCCGGCATCAACGAAGCCGGCGCCGTCGCAGCGTTCACCGCCGCCGGAACCGCGTACGCCACCCACGGCGAACCCCTGGTCCCGATCTACGTCTTCTACTCCATGTTCGGCTTCCAACGCACCGGAGATTCCTTCTGGGCCGCCGCGGACCAAATGACCCGCGGCTTCATCATCGGCGCCACCGCAGGACGAACCACCCTCACCGGCGAAGGACTCCAACACGCCGACGGGCACTCCCCCATCCTGGCCTCCACCAACCCCGCCGTGAAAACCTACGACCCCGCCTACGGCTACGAAATCGGCCACATCATCCGCCACGGCCTCGAAGAAATGTACGGCCCCGACAACGACGGCACCGGCACAGCATCCGATAAAAACGTGATGTACTACCTCACCGTCTACAACGAACCCATCACCCAACCCGCCGAACCCGAGAACCTGGACATCAACGGGCTCCTCAAAGGCATCTACCGCCTCGCSCCCGCCCCGGAAAACACCACCGGAGACACCAGGCCCACCGCGAACATCCTCGCCTCCGGCGTGTCCGTGCCCTGGGCCCTCGAAGCCGCCCGGATCCTCGCCGAAGACTGGGGAGTCGCCGCCGAAGTCTGGTCCGTGACGTCCTGGAACGAACTCCGACGCGACGGACTCGCCGCCGAAGAACACGCCTTCCTCAACCCCGGCCAACCCGCCCGCACCCCGTTCATCACCGAACAACTCGCCGGCACCACCGGACCCGTCATCGCCGTGTCCGACTACATGAAAGCCGTCCCCGACCAAATCCGCCAATTCATCCCCAACGACTTCGCCTCCCTCGGAGCAGACGGCTTCGGCTTCTCCGACACCCGCCAAGCCGCCCGCCGCTACTTCAAAAACGACACCCACTCCATCGTCGCCAAAACCCTCCACCAACTGTATTTGCGATGGAACCGGGAGGGCTCAGGTGCCCAGATTCCTCCGGTCTACGACGAATCCGGTTGCCGCGTTTTCGCGGACTGCGTTGATACCGGCCACGACGGCCTTCAAATTGGGAAACTGTGGCGACACTGCCACAACTGTGCCGTCATCGGCTGTGAGTCGGAACCTGAACGTGTTCGTCCCGGCCTTGAGTATCTCGAAACTGCCCGCCATCTTCCCCTTTTCCTCCACGCATCATTGCATTAGAGCTGATTTGAACAATTCCCTACCGACAATAATGGCCGTCGGAACCTACCAACAGACCTACTGAGGAGTAGTTTGCAACCGATTTTGGTAGATGTCCCGGAAAGCTCCGAGGGAGCTACAGACCGCGTGCATGCCCGCGCGTATCGTGAGGATATGACTGGATCCGGCGTGGCGCCCACTACGGGCGTCCTGCTTGCCGCAGGGGCTGGTACTCGCTTGGGCCGCGGACCGAAAGCGCTGCTCCCCTACCGCGGCCGCACGCTGGTTGAGGTGCTGGCCGACACGCTGTTCGACGGCGGCTGCCGCGAGGTGGTGGTTGTTGTTGGGGCCGAGGCGGACCGCGTTCGAAGCACCACGGATCTACGGACGTACACCGTGGTCGAGAACGAAAACTGGGCCAAGGGCATGGCCGGTTCTTTCCGCGCAGGAATCGAGGCGGCCTCGCCGGGACACAGCATCATGGTGGCTCTGGTGGATCAGCCCGGACTAACCCCGACGGCGGTCAGCAGGTTGCTGGGCAGCCACCATCCCGGTCGGGTCACCGCAGCCGCCTACCCTGACGAATCAGGCCGCCTTAAGCGTCGGCACCCGGTGATTATCGACGTCGCGCTCCGATCCCAAGCGGCGGAAGCCGCGAATGGTGACACGGGGGCGCGATCGTTCCTCAAGGCGCATCCGGGCTTGGTGGACCTGGTGGATTGCAGTGACCTCTGCTCCGGCGAAGACCTGGATACGAAGGACCAGTTGCACCTGCTGGAGGACTGACTGCGGAGCCGACCACTCCAGGGCCGGTAAATTTGAATCCATGATCCAGATTGCCCTTGACGATCCCACGCGCCCGGATGTCCATCAGCTCCTCAGCGAACATCTGGCGGACATGTTTGCGACGTCGCCCGCAGAAAGCGTGCACGCATTGGACCATTCGGCGTTGTCCCATGAAGCCATCACGTTCTGGACGGCCCGCGAAAACGGCGTGTTGCTGGGATGCGGGGCGCTGAAGGAACTGGCCACTTCTGACGGAGACGGCCGGTCCGGCGAGATCAAGTCGATGCGCACCACCGCCGCTGCCCGTGGGCGCGGAGTAGCCACGCTGATGCTCAACCACATCGTGGTCGAAGCCGGCCGCCGGGGCTACGAGCGGCTGAACTTGGAAACCGGGACCGAAGAATACTTTGCCCCTGCACGTCGTTTGTATGCCAGGCACGGATTCACCGAGTGCCCGCCCTTCGCGGACTACGCCCTGGACCCAAACAGCGTGTTCATGGAACTCGCCGTTTCCCCCCAAATAGCCGTCCCACCCAAGTAAGTCGCAGTTAAGCGCGTTCTAACGGCTCAAAACGCGCTCAACTGCGACCTAGTTGGGTAGGACGGGTTTAGTTGGGGATCAGGGTGCGGTCCCGGAGGGCCAGGTAGATCTTGTCCGTGGCAATGGGCAGTTCGCCGAAGCGGATTCCGGTGGCGTTTCGGATGGCGTTGGCCAGCGCAGGTGCCACGGGGTTGAACGGGCTCTCGCTCATGGACTTGGCGCCGAGGGGCCCGGTCGTGTCGTTCGTTGTTGCGAAATAGACCTCGCTCCGTGGCACGTCCGCGAATGACGGAATGTGGTACTGCCGGAGGATATCGGTGGTTACCTGTCCGGCGTCGTCCACTATCACTTCCTCATAGAGCACCGCACCAAGCGCCTGCGCGATGCCGCCTTCGATCTGCCCACGGCACTGCCGCGGGTTCACCACAACGCCGGCATCTGCCGCCTGCACGCTCTGCAGGATCCGCAGCTCACCCGTACCCGTATTAACGGCAACCCGGAAACCGTGCACGTTGAATGCCACCGAGCGTGGCGTTCCTCCCCAGTTCCCATCGATGGCGAGGCGAACGCCTTGGAGACGGGCTGCGTCGTAGATTTCATTGAGCGGAACCATGCGGGCGCCGCACTCCACAGCTCCATCCACCAAGCGGCAATCCGTCAATGCAGCCCCAGTCAGCGACGCTGCAACGGCATGGATCCTGGTTGCGAGCTCCAGGGCCGCGCCGAGCGTCGCCTTACCGGCCACGACCGTCCCGGAAGAACCGAACGCGCCGGTGTCGTGCTCCACAAGGTCCGTATCGGACTGACGGACGGTAATTTTGGAGGCGGCTGTCGCCAGCGCAGTCGCAGCCAGTTGTGCATGAACGGTTGTGGTGCCGTTCCCGAACTCTGCAGTACCGACGTCGACGGCGAACCTTCCGTCCGATTCCAGGCTCACCCTGGTGTGGGCGAAATGGCCTCGCGGCGGAACGGTATCGATCATGGAGAGCGCCGAGCCCTCACCGACGACCCAGTCGGGGCCGAGGTCCTCCAGGCCAGCGGCCCGGTAACGCTCCTTGCCCCGGTCCAGGGCATCCCGGACCAAGGCCACACACTGGTCCAGACCGTAGCTACCGTAGTGGACGTCTTCCTCAGGTTCGGGTGTAGTAGACAACATGTGATCGCCCGGACGGACCATGTTCTTGAGCCGGAACTCCAAGGGGTCCATCCCGATACCGATCGCAAGTTCGTCGATGGCGGACTCAATCGCGAAGATCATCTGGCTCAACCCATACCCCCGGAAAGCACCGGCGGGAACGGTGTTGGTATAGACGGCCTGGGCGTCCACCTTCTTGTTGACGCATTTATAGACGGCCAACGATTCCCCACAACCATGGAACATCACGCCGGGCGCATGGTTTCCGTAGGCGCCAGTGTTGGTGATGACGTCCAGTTGAAGGGCGGTCAGGTATCCATCCCGGCTGGCTCCCGCCTTGAGATTGATGGTGAAGGGGTGGCGCGTTGTGGTGGACGTGAACTGTTCGGTCCGGGTGAACTCCACCTGGACCGGCCTACGCAAAGCAAGTGCCGCGAGGGCCACAAGATCCTCGGTGAGGACCTCCTGCTTGCTGCCGAAACCACCCCCGACGCGGCCAGCCACCACGCGAACAGTCTCCTCCGGCAGATTGAACAACCTCATCAGGGTACGCTTTACCAGGAAAGGAACCTGGGTGGAGGAACGGACAACCAGCCTGCCGTCCTCGTCCAGCCAGGCAATGGACGCGTGCGTTTCCATCGCGACGTGCTGAACCCTTTGCGTCTTGTACGTGTGCTCATGGATGAAGTCGGCTGCCGCGAAGCCGTCGGCCACGCTGCCAAGCTCGGCGTGGACCTCTGCCACCACGTTCTCCAGGGGCCGGGAGATTCTGGAGTAAACGCCATCCTTGTCACCATGGATGGCAGGTGCGCCGGGAAGAATGGCCTCTTGGGGCGTGAACACCGGTTCCAAGAGCTCGTACTCCACAGCAAGCGCCCGGGTTCCGGCCTCGGCAGCACCCACGGACTCCGCCACGACAGCGGCAACACGCTGCCCGATGAACCGCACCACATTGTCCAGCACGCGGGTGTCATCAGGATCGTCCGTGAAGTGTTCGTGCTGGGCAGTGGAGAACAACTGCGCTGGTGCGTCTTCGTGCGTGAAAACAGCGACGACGCCAGGAACTGCCAATGCCGCGGTCTTGTCAATGGATACGATCCGCGCGTGTGGATGCGGCGACCTCACGAGCTTGAGATGCAGCAGTCCGGGCAGTTGCTCAGCCGGGACATCCAGGGTGTACCGGGCATTTCCGGTAACCACGGCTTGACCGGCGGGTGCGGGCACGTTGTCCCCGAGCTGGCCGGGCGTGGCTTCCACAGCCACGGGCTGTCCGGCGGCAGACTGTCCAGCGGCAGGCGATTGTGCCCTGGAAACGTCAGCTCCGGCGTCGTGCTTGTGCCTGCCGCCGTGACCATCAGCATGACCACACACGGCGTCGGCGATGGAGCGGTAACCGGTGCAGCGGCACAGATTGCCCTTGAGGTTGCGGGGCAGGTTGGCACGTTGCTCGTCGTCAAAAGTGGCTGCGGTCATGACCATGCCAGCGGTGCAGAAACCGCATTGGAAACCCTGGGCTTCGAGGAACTGCTCCTGCACAGGGTGAAGGTTTTCGCCGGCGGAGAGGCCTTCGATCGTGGTGACCGCTTTGCCCTCGGCGCGGACAGCCGGATAGATACAGCTGTGGACGGGGGTGCCGTCGACGTGCACAGTGCAGGCGCCACAGTCACCGCCGTCGCAGCCCTTCTTAACACCGAAGTTTCCCTGTTCCCGGAGGAAAGTGCGCAGGCATTGGCCCGGGCGGGGTGTGGCCTGAGAGGCAGCGCCGTTGATCTCAATTGCCATGGGAGGCCTCCTTCTGCGGGTTGTTCTGTGCGGGTTGCGTGGATGGTTGCGGCGAGGTGGCGTGCGGCGGCCAGAAATCGCCAGAAACGACCATCGACTCGCCCAGCAGCTCGGCCCGGATCTCCTCGGCCAGTTTGAACGTCATATCGCGGCGCCACGCGGGGAGCCCATGGATGTCATCGTGGTACAGCGGCCAGGGAATGGAATCCCCGACGGCGTCAGCCAGCATCCCGGCGTCGGGAACCTGCCCGGCGGGGAACCGTAGCTGTACGGGACTTTTGGTGGAGGCAGTGACGGTGATGATCAAACCGCCATCGGCGTCGAGGCGTCCGATGAGCAGCACGCCGGATCGTCCAAGATTACTCAGCGACAGACGCCGGAAGGCAACGCGGGCCGAGAGTGCCGCGGCCGGAAGGTGGACGCTCCGGAGCAACTCCCCCGCGGCCAGGACATTCTCCATGTCCCCTACGACGAAATCGGCCACGGGTACGCTGCGGCTGCTGCCGTCCGGGCTCTGGATGGATGCTGTGGCATCGAGCCCGGCACACAGCGAAATCATTGGACCGGCCGGCAAGGATGTGCAGAGATTGCCTCCCACCGTGGACATGTTCCAGATCTTGAAGGACGCCACAAACGAGTCGCAGCAAGGACGGATCAATGCCAGGCCGGGCCACTCGCGGTTTGCTGTTTCCGCGGACACCGGCAGGGCGTAGAGCTCGGCAACGGTGCAGGTTGCGGCCAGCTCGATGCCGTCATCGGTTACGGTAATGGCCGGCCAATCCGCTTGGCCCAAATCAAGGAGCCGCTTGAGGACAGTGCTTCCGTAGGAGAAGAGGACAGTCCCTCCGGCAAGCCAGGCATCGCCGTCGCGCCATTGCGAAGGATCCGTGGTGGGAACCACGGCCTCGATGGTGTTCATGTCCATGGGTCCTCCTGAGTGAGGTGTTGCGGTGCTGGGTGAATGGGTGCCGCGTGAATCGGGCCGGTGCTGTCCTTCAACGAGGGGAAGCCTGCGGCTGTGCGGCCGGGGGCCTTGTGGCCGGTGACTTTGTGGCCCGTGACTTTGCCGCTGTGGGCCCCTCGCTCGGCGATGATTTCTGCCGTGATGGAGACTGCGACTTCGGCTGGTGTCACTGCACCAAGGTCTAATCCGATCGGGGAATGCAGGCGTTCGAGCGCTTCGGAGGGCGTGCCCGCCTCGAGCAGGGCGTCAACCCGTTGCCGGTGGCTGCGACGCGAGCCCATTGCGCCGACGTAAGCCAGGTCTAAGCGAAGCGCTGTTTCGAGCAAGGGAATGTCGAACTTTGGATCGTGGGTCAGGACGCACGCCACGGTCCGGGCGTCGACTCGCCCGGCCGCTGCTTCGGCTTCCAGATAGCGGTGCGGCCAGTCTGTGACCACTTGGTCCGCTCCGGCGAAACGGCCCTGCCGGGCAAACGCAGGGCGGGCATCACACAGGGTGACGTTGTAGCCAAGCAACTGTCCGGCGGGGAGCAACGCGGCACCGAAGTCGTTGGCGCCGAAAATGAGCATCCGCGCGGCCGGCAAACGGCTTTCCACGAACAAGGTGATGGGCTCGGGCTGCGTTATTTCTTCCGGGCCGGCCGACGCCCATCTGTCCACTGTCACCCAGCCATCGATGCAGCCTTCGGGTGCTGCCAGGCGGACCAACCCCGTGCGTCCGCCTTGGAGCAGCGGCTCAACCTGGGCCGCCGCAGCCATAAGGGTGGCGGGATGATCGCCCACCAACCGGGCCAGTTGCGTTGATTCCATGGCGCGGAACCGAAGAGGATCATCAACGACCACCGCTCCCCCTCCTCCACCGAGCCTGCGGATGAGGGCCAAGGCCGTGGGTTCGTTTGATACGGCGATGTCCAACAAGGCCATTTCGCCGGAATCGCTACCCAGTGGCTGGATATGGACTTCCAGTTCTCCTCCACAGGTGAGTCCGACGGCGAACGCGTCCTCGGCACTGTAGCCAAAAGACTCAAGGCGTGGGCCGCCGTCGCGCATTGCTTCCAAGGCTGCCTCAACGACGGCCCCTTCCACGCAACCGCCGGACAGGCTGCCCAGGATTTCGCCATCTTCGGAGACCATCATGGAAGTCCCCATGGGCTGCGGGACTGAGCCGCCGGTCCCTACGATCGTGGCCACAGCGCATCGTTGGCCAGAGACCGCAGTCCGCCAGCTGCCCAGTGAAGGCATCAGATCCAGCATGGCAACACGTCCTTTTTCCAGGTGTCCCGGCCAGGTGGCCCGGCCGGAGCAGTGCGCGATCTTGCCCTCATAATCTCATTTCCAGAAGGTGTTGAGGGGTAGTCGCGGTTATTGAATAAGAGTTCATAGGAACGGGGGCAAGGGCTTCATCTCCCTGCCCCCGTTCCCTGACGGAGCATCAGCACCCGTTCCTGAATCACCAGGGCCGCCGCCCGCCGTCGTGCCTGTTCCGGTGGTGCTGTTCGGTCAGGGACCACGACGACGGACGCCTATTCGCGCGGTGGGTGCGGATGGACCGCCGTTCGAAGTGCCGGATGTGGACCCGCCGGCGCGGGGGTGGGGCACCGGGCTAGACGCCCATCAAGGCGTTGATCGGGCCCCGTGCGAAGTAGATAATGAAGCCCGCCGTGACCACCCACATGAGCGGATGGACCTTCTTGGCCTTGCCCGATGCCGCGCTGATCACTGCGAAGGAGATGAAGCCGACGCCGATGCCGTTGGCAATGGAGTAGGTCAGCGGCATGGTCACGATGGTGAGGAACGCCGGCAACGCGATGGCGAACTTGGTGAACTTGATCTCGCGGATCTGAGCCATCATCATCGCGCCCACCACCACCAGCGCTGAAGCAGCCACTTCCAGCGGGACAACCGATGTAAGAGGCGTGAAGAACATCGAGCCCAGGAACAGCAGGCCAGTGACAACCGAGGCCAGACCTGTGCGGGCGCCCTCGCCGATTCCTGCTGCGGAGTCGATGTAGACGGTGTTGGATGAACCGGAGGTCCCGCCACCCACTACTGCACCCATGCCTTCAACGATGAAGGCCGACTTCAGCTTGGGGAACGTACCGTCCTTATGTGCCACGCCTGCGCTCTTGGCCAGGCCCGTCATGGTGCCCATGGCATCGAAGAAGTTGGTGAACACCAGGGTGAAGACCAGCATGGTCGCAGCCAGGCCGCCGATCCTGGCGAACGAACCAAAGAGATCGAACTGGCCTACCAGGCTGAGGTCCGGGACGGACATCAACTGGCTGGACAAGATCGGCACGTTGAGGTGCCAACCGCCGGGGTTGTCGGCGGTGCCTGGACCAATGTGGAACACGGCCTCGGCTACAGCGGCGAGGACTGTTGTGGCGACGATGCCAATCAACAGGCCGCCTTGGATCTTGCGTGCCACGAGGATACCCATGACCAGCAAACCGATGATGAAGACGAGAGTTGGGATGGAGGTGATGGAACCATCCGTGCCGAGCTGGACCGGCGGGCCGCCCTTGGTGGGGCGGACAAAGCCGGAGTCGACGAAGCCGATGAAGGCGATGAACAGGCCGATGCCAACGGTGATTGCGGCTTTGAGTTCCTTAGGGACTGCCTTGAAGATCGCCGTCCGGGCACCGGTGGCGCCGAAGAGGACGATCAGGATGCCGTTGATGACCACCAGGCCCATGGCTTCTGGCCATGTGACTTCCTGGATGACAGCGACGGCGAGGAAGGAATTGATACCGAGACCGGCTGCGAGGCCGAAGGGCAGGTTGGCCACGAGTCCGAAGACGATGGTCATGACGCCGGCGGTCAGGCCAGTAACTGCGCCCACCTGTGCTGCCGAGAGCCAGCCGCCCGCCACGTCCACCGGGGCGTTGTCTGCCGAGAAGCCGCCCAGAATGAGCGGGTTGAGGATGACGATGTACGCCATGGTGAAGAACGTGACCAGGCCGCCGCGGAATTCGCGGGCCAGCGTGGAGCCACGTTTGGTGATCTGGAAGAACTTATCCAGGAAGGAGTTCGACACCGGCGGCTTGCCGTTGCCGCCTTGTCCGGCGAGCCGGGTGGCTGTGTGCTTTGCGTTTGCCGCTGTGGGCTCTGCGCTCTTGCCTCCGTTGGGGAGGAGCGCAGCCTGCTTTTCAGCTGCGGTCTGCATTTCTGCGGGATCCAGGATTGTCATGTCAGCCACCGGGCCCTAGTAGTCGATCCTGGAATCAAGCGTGTTCCATGTGGTGAACGGCTGGAGGGCCGCCGGAGCCTGGGGGTCGCCCAGTTCCAGCTTGGCTACCGGCATCAGCGCGTCCCGGTTGTCGTTCTCGAAGAACTCGTAGAAGACGGCGTCGTCAAAGCCAACGGATGCGGCGTCGTGACGGTCTGCGGCAAAGAACACGCGGTCAACGCGTGCCCAGAGTGCGGAGGCCAGACACATGGGGCATGGCTCGCAACTGGTGTAGAGGGTTGCTCCGCTCAAATCGAAGGTTCCCAGTTCGCGGCAGGCGTTGCGGATGGCCGTGACTTCTGCGTGTGCGGTGGGATCGTTCGTGGCGGTGACGCGGTTGACGCCTTGGAAGGCTTGTCCATCCGCGGTAACAATGACGGCGCCGAAGGGGCCACCACTGTTGAGGACATTGGCTGTTGCCAGCTCAATGGTTGTGGCCAGGAATTGCTCGGCCGTGACGGTTGTACTCATGTTGCGACTTCCTTAGTGCTGAGGAAGCCAGGTGACCTGTTGGGGGCGCTACGGAGCAGAGCTCCAGTTAGCTTGGTTACCAGGCTTCAGCATGTGCGATGAAGGTTAAGTTGCGCCTGGTAGATAGCTTCCCGAAGTCCGGGTGCCCGCCTTTGGCAGTTAGAGCGTAGCACCAGGTTTGTGAGCCGCGCCATAGTTTTTTGAAAATTTAATTTCGTCATACGAAATTAGGGTTGCTGGCCAGATGTGACCGGGGGACGCCTGCGAACGTTGACTGCGGCCGTCGTGCACCTTACGCTTTTCGGACCGGACGCACTTGGTGGCTTCCGGCTCCTGGATCAGCAGACAGGGCCTAACTGAGCTGGAACGCGTACACGCCGACCAGACAAGGAACCTGTCATGACCCCTCTTTGGATCAAGAACCCGCTGGGTATCTTCACCGCAAACGACCTCGACGCCGGTGGCGGCCTGGTGGTCTCCGATGGGAAAATCGTGGAGCTCGTGCCTACGGGCGGGCAGCCTTCGTTGCCTTGTTCTGTCTTTGATGCCTCCGCCCACGTGGTTCTGCCTGGGCTCATCAACACCCACCACCACTTCTACCAAACCCTCACCCGAGCCTGGGGTCCGGTGGCCAACGCTCCGCTGTTCCCGTGGCTGCAGAATTTGTACCCGGTGTGGGCACGGTTGACGCCACGGAGCCTTGAGCTTGCAGTGCAGGTTGCACTGGCGGAGCTTTTGTTGTCCGGCTGCACCACCGCCGCCGACCACCACTACCTCTTCCCCGACGGCATGGAAGACGCCATTGATATCGAAGTAGGCGCTGTGCGCTCCATGGGCATGCGGGCCACACTGACCCGCGGATCCATGACTTTGGGAGAGGACGACGGCGGGCTGCCGCCCCGGACCACGGTCCAGTCACCCGAGACGATCCTTGCGGACAGCGAACGGCTGATTCGTGAGTACCACGAAACCGGTGATGGGGCTTCGATACAGATTGCCCTCGCCCCCTGCTCTCCATTCTCCGTGACCAAAGAGATCATGGCCGAGAGCGCAGCCATGGCCGAACGCTTCGATGTCCGGTTGCACACGCACCTTGCAGAGACCATCGACGAGGAAGACTTCTGCCGCTCCATGTTTGGGCTGCGGACCGTGGATTACCTGGAGTCCGTTGGCTGGTTGGGATCCCGCACGTGGCTTGGACACGGCATCCACTTCAACGACGACGAGATCGCCAGGCTGGGAGCCGCTGGCACCGCCGTCGCGCATTGCCCAACCTCCAACATGCGCCTCGCATCCGGGACAGCCCGAGTGCTGGAACTTGAAGCCGCGGGTGTTCCTGTGGGCCTGGGAGTGGATGGCTCAGCGTCGAACGATGCTTCCAACATGATCCTCGAGGCCCGCCAAGCGCTGTATTTGCAACGACTCCGGTACGGGGCTTCCGTCCCTGTGGAGAGAGCACTCGGTTGGGCGACACGCGGGTCCGCCGCCGTTTTGGGCCGCTCGGACATCGGTCAGTTGGCTCCGGGCCTTCAGGCAGACCTTGCCCTGTTCAAGCCCGACGAACTGCGCTTCTCCGGCAGCCATGACCCCGTCGCCGCCTTGCTGCTCTGTGGGGCGGACCGGGCAGACCGCGTCATGGTTGGGGGTGCTTGGAGGGTAGTGGACGGGGAGATCCCAGGGCTGGACGTTGCCGGGCTGATCGCTGAGCACTCGGCTGCGGCGCGGAAGTTGGTGGCGGGGTAGGTTCTGCTCCCCCTTGCGCGAAATCGCCGGAACGCTGCCACTTCACCGGGAACGTTCCGGCGATTTCGCACTTTTCCAGCGATCTCATTGCGGGCCGCAGGAAACGGCCGAAGGCCAACGGAAAGGCGGGCGGCACCTCCCCAGGTGCCGCCCGCCTCGTTGGCTCTGTTGCGCAGAGTCCGCGCCCCTTGGATGCAGAAAAGATCCTAGGGGCGCTGGCGGCCGAACACCGGGAGCGCGCGGAGCCAACGGGAGAATCCGCCGGCATTGCGGTCGCAGTCGGCCGGAATGTAGAAGTCCGGATCTGTTGCACCGAAGGGCAGGTACAGCTCCTGACCCGGTGCCGGGAATTCCACGACGTTGTTCGTATCCTTCGAGTCCATCTGTTCCTCCTCTTTCCAGTGCAGCATTTTTCCGTATTTCGGAAAATCTTTATTGCTATGTGAAAAGGATAGGCAACGCGCCGAGCAGCCGTCAAGACCTGTCCAAGAGGGAAGAAGAGTTCCTCCGGTCACATTTGGCTGCTTCATAACGATCTCCGAAAACCCATATACACAAGCCGAAATCATGCGCTACTCTCGAATGAGTTCGTGGCGTACGTCACGTAACCTGAGAGCAGCAGGCAGGGTCGTAATGAGCTGGCATCAATGGATGCCGGCTCTTTTTTGTTGGGTCGGCTCCACCAGAAACGCGGTGGAAACACGCGCTTAATTTCATTGATGGAACGTAGGTTCCACCTCACAGAAGTTGGGATATGACCATGAGCAACAACATCGTCCTCGGCGAAAACCAGTACGGAAAAGCGGAAGTCCGCGTCGTCAAGGTCACTCGGGATACTGACCGCCACCACATCGAAGATCTGAATGTCACCTCGCAACTGCGCGGCGATTTCCAGGCTGCGCACCTCGAAGGCGACAACGGCCACGTCGTTGCCACCGATACCCAGAAGAACACTGTCTACGCTTTTGCCCGTGACGGCATCGGCTCACCGGAGTCCTTCCTGCTGCGTCTCGCCGATCACTTCACCGGCGAGTTCGAATGGGTAACCGGCGGACGCTGGGAAGCCGAGGCCTACAGTTGGGATCGCATCCAGGCGCACGGCGCGGGACACGATCACAGCTTCGTCCGCAACGGACAAGAGGTGCGTACCGCCGTCGTCGTCCGTGATGGCGCAACCACGCACGTGATTTCCGGCCTCAAGGACTTGACCGTCCTCAAGACCACGCAGTCAGGGTTCGTCGGCTACCCGCGCGACAAGTACACCACCCTGCCGGAAACCACTGACCGCATCCTTGCCACCGACGTTTCAGCCCGCTGGCGCTACAACACCAACGTGGACTTGGCAGGCACCGACTTCAACAAGAGCTACGAGGACATCAAGGCCCTCCTGCTGGAAGGCTTCACCGAGAACTACTCGCACGCCCTGCAGCAGACGCTGTTCGACATGGGCAAGAAGGTCCTGGAAGCACACAGCGAAGTAGATGAAATCAAGTTCTCCATGCCCAACAAGCACCACTTCCTGGTTGACCTGAGCCCGTTCGGCCTGGACAACCCCAACGAGGTCTTCTTCGCCGCGGACCGTCCGTACGGCCTCATCGAAGCAACCGTCCAGCGCGACAACACCACGGCCGCGCCCGTTGCATGGAGCGGCATCGCCGGCTTCTGCTAAGCACCACCCCTAACAACGCACCACTAACAACGCACCACTAACAACGCACCATCCAGGAGTTTGTGTGCAGGTCCCCCAAGGGCGCCCCGCCAAGGCCGGACCTGCACACAAACCCCACGCCAAAACCCAAGATTTTGTTAGCCAGACACAGTTAGCCAGACGAAGACGTCTGCCATGAACCCAGAAAGTCTGCCATGAACATCAAGAAGAAATCCCGCCCTGCGAATACCGCCCCTTCCCAGTCGCACAAGCCGGAACGTCCCGAGGACAAGCGCCTCTCCATCGGAAGCACGTTCGCGTACGGCTTTCAGCACGTCCTCACCATGTACGGCGGAATCATTGCCCCTCCGCTGATCATCGGCGCCGCCGCGGGCATGTCCTCGCAGGATATCGGGCTCCTCATCGCAGCCTGCCTGTTCGTTGGCGGCCTGGCCACAATCCTCCAGACGGTGGGCATCCCGTTCTTCGGCTCACAGCTACCCCTGGTTCAGGGCGTCTCCTTCGCCGGCGTCTCAACGATGGTTGCGATCGTCCAGGGCGGCGGGGGCATTCAGTCCGTGTTCGGTTCGGTCATTGTGGCGTCCCTGATCGGCCTGGCCATCACTCCCCTGTTCTCCAAGATCATCAAGTTCTTCCCGCCAGTGGTCACCGGCACGGTCATCACCACCATTGGGCTCACGCTCATGCCGGTCGCAGCCAACTGGGCCATGGGTGGAAACGCCAAGGCCGATAACTACGGCAGCATGGCCAACATCGGCCTCGCCGCAGCAACCATGGGCGTCGTCCTGCTTCTGAGCAAGGTGGGCAACGCCGCGATCTCCCGGCTCTCCATCCTGCTGGCCATGGTCATCGGCACCATCATCGCGTTCGTTGCAGGAATGGCAGACTTCTCCAAGGTTGGCCAGGGTGACATCGTCGCTTTCCCCACGCCCTTCGCTTTCGGTGCTCCGACCTTCGAAATCGCAGCAATCATTTCCATGCTCATCGTCATCCTGGTAACACTGACCGAGACCTCCGCGGACATCATTGCAGTGGGCGAGATCGTCGATACGAAGGTTGACTCCCGCCGCATCGGCGACGGCCTCCGCGCGGACATGCTCTCCAGCGCCATCTCACCGCTATTCAACTCTTTCACGCAGAGCGCCTTCGCCCAGAACGTTGGGCTCGTGGCCATCACAGGCATCAAGAGCCGCTTCGTTGTCAGCGCCGGCGGCCTCATCCTGGTGGTCCTCGGCCTCCTGCCGATCCTGGGCCGAGTGGTCGCAGCGGTCCCGACGCCCGTCCTGGGCGGTGCCGGCGTCGTGCTTTTCGGCACGGTGGCGGCCAGCGGTATCCGCACCTTGGCCAAGGTTGAGTACAAGAACAACATGAACCTGATCATCGTGGCCGCTTCGATCGGTTTCGGTATGATCCCCATTGCCGCTCCGAAGTTCTACGACCAGTTCCCATCCTGGTTCTCCACGATCTTCCACTCCGGCATCAGCTCCGCCGCAGTCATGGCGATCCTGCTGAACATCCTCTTCAACCACTTCAAGGCAGGCAACACGGACAACCAGTCTGTGTTCGTCGCTGGTACGGACCGCATCGTCAGCGAGGAAGACATCAAGTGCCTGAGCGAAGGCGACCGCTTCGAGAACGGCAAGCTGATCGACGCCGACGGCAAGGAAGTCCCGCTCAAGACCTCCAGCGCCTCGGAGCACTAGCTCCCGCCCAAAATGGCAGATGACGGCAGCGTTTCCTTGGGGGACGCTGCCGTCATTTGTCGCCTTGCTCGGAAATCGCCCCGCGCAGAATGTACGACGGCGGCGCTCACCACCGGGCAACACTCACCGTAGGATCAGCCCATGACCGAACAGCTCCCCTGCTTCCGTTCCCTCGCCCTCCGCAAGATACCGGAGCCGGACTACGCGGACGTTTGCCTGGCCACCCTCCCTGAGGACGCTGGCACGGATCCCAGGGAATGGGCGGAGCGAGTGTTCTCCATCGAGTCGATGCCGCGCTGGGTTGCTTGGGCAATGGGTTTGAGGCAGGCGATCGTGCCCTTGATCGGCATACCCAAAGCACCTAAGAACACCTTTACGGTGAGCGAACAGTCGGGCGAGGAAGCCCTGATCTTTGTCCGGGACAGGCACTTGGACTTCGCGGTGGCGGTTGGAGTTGATCCCGTGACCCGACTGATCAGGGTGACTACCGCCGTCGAGCTTAAGGGGTGGCGCGGAAAGCTGTACTTCGGCGTCGTGCGGCCGGTTCACCCGCTGGTGGTGGACTCGATGCTGCGGGCGGCCACCCGCAAGAAGGCTAGTTCTGGTTGAGCTCCGCGGAGATCGCCAAGGCCGCCTCGCGCAGCATCGGCACAGCGCGGTCGGCAAAGCTCTGGTCCACACGGGTGATGGGCCCGGAAACGGAGATTGCCGTGGGAGTGGGAGCATTGGGCACGGCCATCGCGAAGCAACGGACGCCGAGCTCCTGCTCTTCCTCGTCAATGGAGTAGCCACGTTCGCGGATCAGCTTGAGGTCCGCGAGCAAGGAGTCGATGTCGCCGATGCTCTTGGCCGTGGGAGTGGGCATGCCGGTGCGGGCCACGATGCCGCGGACCACCTCGTCGTCCAACTGGGCGAGGATGGCTTTGCCCACGCCGGTGTCGTGCGTGTGGGCGCGGCGGCCGACCTCGGTAAACATGCGCATGGAGTGCATGGACGGGACCTGGGCCACGTAAATGACCATGTCGGAATCCAGGACGGCCATGTTGGAGGTCTCGCCCAGGCGTTCCACGAGGGTCTTCAGTTGCGGACGGGCCACGGCACCGAGCTGCTTGCTGGCACCTTCGCCGAGCCGGATCAGGCGCGGCCCCAGGGCATAGCGGCGGTTGGGCAGCTGGCGGATGTAGCCGAGTGACACCAGCGTGCGCAGCAGGCGGTGGATGGTGGGCAAGGGCAGGTCCGTGGACGACGAAAGCTCGCTCAGAGTGACGTCGCCACCCGCATCCGTGATCAGTTCCAGCAGTTCAAAGACGCGCTCAACGGACTGCACGCCTCCGGAGGCTTTTTCAGCCATTCCCTTGTCTCCAATGACTCAGATTCCGACAACTCTTATCCGCATCGTGAAAAGAATTGCTTAGAACACCCAAGATACAGCACAGCGGGCAAGTGCGCGACGAGACGCAAGATGACCGAGTAGGGGGTTGTGTTTCCACTTGGTAGATAATAATATCCATAATACGAAAACATCTAGTTTGGAACGGCGGCCCGGGAACGGGCCTAACAGGAGGAATTTCAATGGCGAATCCGAGCCCCGGAAACTCGATCACCCTGCGCGTCGCCGCACCGTCCAGCTTCACCGCTACGAGCGAACTGGCAGCAGCTGTCGGCGCAGCCGGTGCCGCAATCACCGCACTGGACGTCACGGAATCCCACCACGAGACGATCGTCGTGGACGTCACCTGCAACACCACTGATGACGACCACGCTGCACGCGTCAAAGATGCCCTGAACGCCCTCGACGGCGTCACCGTCCAGCACGTCTCGGACCGCACCTTCCTCATGCACCTCGGCGGCAAGCTCGAGGTGGTCCCCAAAGTAGCCCTGCGCAACCGTGACGATCTGTCACGCGCCTACACTCCCGGCGTCGCACGTGTTTGCCTGGCCATTGCAGAAGACCCGGCCGCTGCCCGCAACCTCACAGTCAAGCGAAACACCATCGCCGTCCTCACCGACGGCTCCGCCGTCCTGGGCCTGGGCAACATTGGCCCCGCAGCTGCACTGCCCGTCATGGAAGGCAAGGCCGCCCTCTTCAAGCAGTTCGCCAACGTTGACGCCTGGCCGGTCTGCCTGGACACGCAGGACACCGAAGAAATCATCATGATCGCCAAGGCCATGGCCCCCGTCTACGGCGGCATCAACCTCGAAGACATCGCCGCACCGCGTTGCTTCGAGATCGAGAACCGCCTCCGCGAAGAACTGGACATCCCGGTGTTCCACGACGACCAGCACGGCACCGCGATCGTCACCCTGGCCGCCTTGGTTAACGCCCTGCGCGTGGTGGACAAGAAGCTGTCCGAGGTCAAGATCGTTGTCTCGGGTGTCGGCGCTGCCGGCTCCGCCATCATCCAGCTCCTCAAGGCCCAGGGCGCGCAGCACATCATCGCCGCCGGCCGCTCCGGAGCCATCCACTCCGGCGAAAAGTACGACGACGAGCACCGCAGCTGGATTGCCGCGAACACCAACGAAGAAGGCTTCTCCGGAACCCTGCACGACGCCCTCAAGGGAGCAGACGTCTTCATCGGCGTCTCCGCCCCGCACGTGATCGGCGAGGAGCAGGTTGCTTCCATGGCCGAGAATGCAATCGTGTTCGCCATGGCCAACCCCACGCCGGAAATCGACCCCGTCATCGCTTCCAAGCACGCGGCCGTTGTCGCCACGGGTCGCAGCGACTTCCCGAACCAGATCAACAACGTATTGGCCTTCCCCGGCTTCTTCCGCGGACTGCTGGATGCTGGAGCCTCTGACATCACGCCGAACATGCTGGTGGCCGCCGCCGAGGCAATTGCCAACCGGGTGGCTGACGACGAGCTGAACGCGAGTTACATTATCCCCAGCGTCTTCGATCCCCATGTTGCTGCCGATGTGGCCTCTGCCGTCGCTACCGCGGCGGCTGCTGCGCACGCAAACGCCGCCAGCGCTCTCTAGAAAAGGACACCGCCCCATGGCTATTACAGTCACTGATCCCCGGCCGATCGATCGGGCCGAGGAGATCCTCACGCCCAAGGCACTGGGCTTCATCGAGGAACTGCACAAGCGCTTCGCCGGCACCCGTGCCGAGCTGCTGGAGGCACGCAAGGTCAAGCGCCAGCAGGTTGCGGACACCAGCCGCCTGGACTTCCTCCCGGAGACCCAGGAAATCCGCGACGGCGACTGGAAGGTCGCGGAGGCACCGGCAGCGTTACAGGACCGCCGCGTTGAGATGACCGGCCCCGCAACCCCTGCCAAGATGGCCATCAACGCGCTCAATTCCGGCGCCAAGGTCTGGCTCGCGGACCTCGAAGATGCCAGCACGCCAACCTGGCCCAACGTCATTGACGCGATCCTCAACCTTCGCGACGCCGCCCAGGGCACCCTGAGCTACACCTCGCCGGAAGGTAAGGAGTATCGTCTGCGAACGGACGCTCCTTTGGCTGTTGTTGTTGCCCGTCCGCGCGGCTGGCACATGGAAGAGAACCACCTGCTGATCGACGGCCAACCTGCGGTGGGCGCGCTGGTGGACTTTGGTTTGCACTTCTTCCACATCGCCAAGCAGCTGCTCCTGAACGGCCACGGCCCGTACTACTACCTCCCCAAGATGGAGAGCCATCTGGAGGCCCGCCTCTGGAACGACGTCTTCGTCTTCGCCCAGGACTTCCTCGGCATCCCGCAGGGCAGCATCCGCGCCACCGTCCTCATCGAGACCATCCCGGCCGCGTTTGAAATGGACGAGATCCTCTACGAACTGCGCGATCACGCCTCGGGCCTGAACGCCGGCCGTTGGGACTATCTGTTCAGCATCATCAAGTACTTCCGTGATGCCGGCGAAGAGTTCGTCCTCCCGGACCGTGCCACGGTTGCCATGACGGCTCCGTTCATGCGCGCCTACACCGAGCTCCTGGTCAAAACCTGCCACAAGCGCGGCGCCTTCGCCATGGGTGGAATGGCCGCCGTCATCCCGAACCGGAAGCAGCCGGACGTCACCGCTGCGGCCTTCGACAAGGTCCGTGCCGACAAGACGCGTGAGGCAAACGATGGCTTCGACGGCTCCTGGGTTGCGCACCCGGACCTCGTTTCCACGTGCCGCGAGGTGTTCGATTCGGTCCTCGGTGACCCCGCCGACGGTGGAAAGCCCAACCAGCTGGACAAGCAGCGCCCCGAGGTCAACGTCACGGCTGAGCAGCTGATCGACGTCGCCTCTGCCGGCGGCACCGTCACGGAAGCCGGACTGCGGCTGAACCTCTATGTCGCCGTCGCCTACACGGGTGTCTGGATTTCCGGCAGCGGCGCAGTTGCCATCCACAACCTCATGGAAGATGCCGCGACCGCGGAGATCTCCCGCTCGCAGGTGTGGCAGCAGATCCGCAACAAGTCGGTCCTGGCGGACACGGGCAACACCGTGACCCGCGAACTGGTCACCCGCATCCTCGGCGAAGAGACCGAGCGCCTGCGGATCGAGTTCGGTGACGAGAATTTCAAGGCATACTACGAGCCGGCCTCCAAGCTGATCGAGGACATCTGCCTGTCAGACGATTACACCGACTTCCTGACAACACCCGCTTACGAACTGGTGGGCTGAGATGGGCTCATTCTCTTCATCTGATCTGGCCCACATCGAGTCCCAGCTGGCCGCGACGGACCAGCTCCTGGACCGCAATTACCCCGGCGACGACGGCTCACGCCAACCCATCCACACCGTCTACGTCCCGGCGGACCGCTTCACACCGTCATTTGCGGCGGAGTGGGGCGCCCAGGCGCTCGCGACGGCGGAAGCTCACGGGGGTCTCGAAAAGCTTGGCCAGTTGCTGGGCCAGGAACCGGACTTGGCTGGCGCTGTTGCATCCCGTGTGGCGGCGAAGCTCTCCTCCGAGCCGATCGAGGACCTGCGTCTGGACTTCGAGGACGGCTACGGCGACCGCGGCGATGAGGCAGAAGACGCCGACGCCGCTGCTGCCGCCAACGCTGTTGCTGCTGCGGTTGCAGCGGGAACCGCTCCTCCGTTCATCGGCATCCGCTTCAAGTGCTTCGAGGCAGCCACCCGTGCCCGCGGACTGAAGACGCTGGACTTGTTTGTGTCCACACTGGCTGAGGCGGGCGAACTGCCTGCGGGGTTGATCCTGACCCTGCCTAAAGTCACCACGGTGGCCCAGGTGCAGGCCATGGACTTCGCGGTCTCGCGCCTCGAGGAAGTCCACGGGCTTCCCGCGGGGAGGCTCCGGTTCGAGGTGCAGGTGGAAACGCCGCAGCTCATTCTGGGCGCCGATGGAACGTCCCCTGTGGCGCAGCTCCCCCACGTTGTTCCGGGCCGCATCAGTGCTCTGCACTACGGCACGTATGACTACAGCGCTTCCTTGGGCATATCCGCCGAATACCAATCCATGGAGCACCCGGTTGCCGATTTCGCCAAGGAAGTCATGCAGCTCGCCGTCGCCGGAACGGGTATCCGCCTCTCTGACGGTTCCACCAACATCATCCCCGTGGGCGACGCGGTTGAAGACGCCTGGAAGCTTCACGGCCGGCTGGTCCGCCGCTCCTTGGAGAACGGTTACTACCAAGGATGGGACCTCCACGCCGCCCAGCTCCCCAGCCGGTTCTCGGCGTCGTACGCTTTCTACCGCGAAGGTCTGCCTGCCGCAGCCCTGCGCCTCCGGAACTATGTGGAGCGCACCGAAGGGGGCGTCATGGACGAGCCCGCCACCGCCCGCGCCCTCGCTGGTTTCGTCCTTCGCGGCGTCCAGTGCGGCGCAGTGGGGACCGACGAAGTCAAGGCGCTTGCCGGCGTCGAACTTTCACAGCTGACCGCACTGGCGCACCCGCGGCTCGCGCAACCGACTTCCCACTGATAAGGAGCATTCCCATGGGTAAGTACTACTACCCCCAGGGCGGCCTGCCGCCGCAGACCCACCTCACCACGGAACGGGCGATCGTCACCGAGGCTTACACGGTGATCCCCAAGGGCGTGATGACGGACATCGTCACCAGCAACCTGCCCGGCTTCTCCAACACGCGTTCCTGGATCATTGCTCGGCCGATTTCCGGCTTCGCCACCACGTTCTCCCAGCTGATCGTGGAGATCGCACCGGGCGGCGGGGCTCCCAAAGCCGAGTTCGAAGCGGGCGTTGAAGGCGTCATCTTTGTCACCAAGGGACAGGTCAACCTGACGCTCGACGGCGAACTGCACCACCTCGAGGAGGGCGGCTACGCCTACCTCGCGGCCGGTTCCGAGTGGGGCCTGGAAAACATCTCGGACGACATCGTCTCCTTCCACTGGATCCGCAAGGCCTACGAGCGCCTTGAGGGCTTCGAGGCCAAGTCCTTCGTGACCAACGAGAAGGACGTGGAGCCCACCTCCATGCCGGACACCAACGACGTCTGGAAGACCACTCGTTTCACGGACTCCAGCGACCTCGCCCACGACATGCAGGTCAACATCGTCACCTTCCAGCCCGGCGGCGTGATCCCCTTCCCGGAGACCCACGTCATGGAGCACGGCCTGTACGTCCTGGAGGGCAAGGCCATGTACCTGCTCAACAACGACTGGGTGGAAGTGGAAGCCGGTGACTTCATGTGGCTACGCGCGTTCTGCCCGCAGGCTTGCTACGCGGGTGGCCCGGGCGAGTTCCGTTACCTGCTGTACAAGGACATGAACCGCCAGGTGAAACTGACCTGATTTGCGCCGAGATCGCCGGAAAGCTGCCAGTTCGCTGGAGCTTTCCGGCGATTTTGCGTGTGTCCGGCGAACTCAGCGACGCCGGCCTGTGACGAAGCCCGCCCAGAACGCAAGGACCAGCAGGCCGGTCACGGCGAGAGTGAGCCCATTTCGCACACCCGCGCCAACGTACGTCAGTCCGTCTCCGGCGAATGTTTGATTACTCAGGGGCGCGTAAGCAAACCAGCCCGTGGTCTCGTTCAGGCCATTCCATGCCAGGACGCATCCCACGATCACCGCGATCAGGCCAAGCAAAGGCACGACGGCGGCAAGGACTCTGCGGGCAGGCTGCGGTGTGTTGCGTTCCCCAACTTTGCTGTGTTCCCCCATGCGGGCGAGTCTAGCGTGAGCTCGCGCACCCAACTAGGTCGCAGTTAAGCGCGTTTTGAGCTCTCTAAACGCGCTCTGCTGCGACCTAGTTGGGTTTTGGTTTGCCCGGGGAACCGGCGATCCTGTGCGACTCCTGGAGCAGTTCGTCGAGCTCCTCTACGTCGATGTTCTCCAGCCTGATCAACAGCAACTTTGGTGATCGTTCGTGGTGAGGGGTCCAGAAGTAGGTATCCGGGTCCATTGCTGCCAGAGCTTCGCGCTCATCGGTTTTGACCGTAACAACCCCCTCTTCCCAGATCCGGGCCATGAGGGTCTTGCCAAACCAGGCAGGCTGCCCCCAACTTGGGCGTTCCGTGATGCCGGGCATCCCAAGGCAGATACGCCTGACGTCCTCTTCGGTTGCCATGGTTCACTGTGACACTGGCGTCCGGCAACGGCAAGGAAGGCGTGGACTCTCGCAGTCTAGGCTAGGCACATGTTGACCATCGGCAGCACCGTTCTCGGAGTCAATGACATCACCCGCGGCACTGCGTTTTGGCACGCGGCCCTCGACTATGTTCCACGGGAGCCGGGCGATGACACCTGGGTGATCCTCGTTCCGTCCGCCGGCCCAGGCCCCCAACTCGCGTTGATGCTGAGTGAAACGCCCGTACAGGAGCATCCACGTACTCATCTGGACCTCTATGCGGATGACCAGGCTGCGGAGGTAGAACGGCTGATTTCCCTCGGCGCTCAACGCGTTGACTGGGACCTGTATCCAGAGAATCCGGATTTCGTGGTACTCGCCGACCCTGACGGCAACCGCTTCTGCGTTATCGACAAAAGTCCGCGATAGCGCCGTCGTCGACTCCTTCGGCGGGGTCTCAAGTCGCCGGAAACGTGCACTGTCGGCCGGAATGCTGCCAAGCCGCCGGAGGGCTCCGGCGATCCGGCACGCTTCCCACGAAGTCGCGGTCCCGGTCTTGGGTAGAGTGCCGTGCATGGACGACAAAGCGACATTGCTCGGTTATTTGCGCCTTCGTAGGGCGGACCTGCTCGGGAAGCTTGATGGCTTGGGTGAATACGATGCCCGAAGGCCCATGACACCCACGGGTACCAACCTGTTGGGGCTCGTGAAGCACGTGGCGAGCGTGGAGTTGGGGTATTTCGGGGAGACTTTCGAGCGTCCGAGTGGGCGCGAACTGCCTTGGCTGGAACAAGATGCAGAACCGGATTCCGATATGTGGGTCCCGGCCTCGGAGAGCCGCGCGGAAATCCTGGAGTTGCACCACTTCTCGGCAGCGCACAGTGATGCCACCATCCACGCCCTCCCGTTGGATGCTCCGGGCGTTGTGCCGTGGTGGTCCGAAGAGAAGCGGAATGTGACCCTCCACCAGATCCTGGTCCACATGTGTGTGGAAACCGCGCGGCATGCCGGGCACGCGGACATCATCCGCGAACTGATTGACGGCTCGGCCGGGCAGAGACCGGGGGATCCCAACATGCCTGCCCGCAATTCCGAGGAATGGGCAGCACACCGGTTCCGCATCGAAGAAGCAGCATTGGAGGCAGACCTCCGGCACTGAAGACCCCAAGCACCGCTCAGCACGCCCCGATGGCATACTACTTAGCCGTCGAGGCGTGCTTTGTCGTTTCCAGGTTGGTGAGGTCGGGCGGGGTTTGACCCGTGGCTTCCTGACCTTCTTCGCAGCCGAAGTCGCCGGAAAACAACCTAGTTCAGTTGTAAACATGAGCCTTGAGCGGCAATAGTGGTCGCGAAGCCGCACGCTCCCAGCTCCTCCATGAGCATCCGGTCACATTTTGTTTACGCGCCAACCATGGCCTTTTGGTATCCCAAAGCGTAATCTACATCACATTCCCTCATGTGATATTCGCATTCCGCATGATGGAACCATTCACGTGGCAATGAATGAACCTTCAGAGCTCAGTAAGGAGCGCACTGTGGAAAAAGACCTTGCCCAGGAGGCTGCAACACCGCGGACCGGATCCCTGGCGAAACAAATTGAGGGCGCGTACCAGCGGATCGGAGTGACTGGCGCGCACCGCCAGATCGTCTTTGATCCTGCTGGGAGTGTTCTTCGACGCCCTCGAGCAAAACGCCGTGGGTATCACCGGACCCATCCTGCGCCAGTCGTGGGGACTTGGGGCCACCGAAATCGGCTTGCTGAACACAATGACGTTTACGGCAACCGCGCTCGGACGGCTGGCGACGGGCCTGATCGTCGATAAATACGGCCGACGGCACATGCTGGTCATCAACCTCATCATCTTCGCCGGCGGTTCCTTGCTCTGCGCCGTTGCCCCCAATTACCCCATCCTGGCCGCTGGCCGGTTCGTGGTGGGCTTTGGCCTGGGCGGGGAAATCGCGGTGGCGGTGATCATGATGGCCGAGTTCTTCGCCGCGAAACACCGCGGGACCGCCGTCGGACTCATCAACGTCACGGCGGCGGGCCTGGGCAACATGCTTGCGCCGGCTTTCGGCATTCTTGTCTTCACTCTCTTCGATGGTCCGGACAAGTGGCGCTGGGTGTTCGGCTTGCTGTTCATCCCCGCCCTTTTGGTGATGTTCTTCCGACGCTTCGTCCCCGAAACGCCCCGTTTCCTGGCGTCCCAGGGCAAGATCGACGAAGCAAACATGGTGATCACCCGGCTGGCCCGCAACAAGCTCTCCGGACGTATCAACGATCCCGAAACGTACATCACCGCAGCGCCTGACCCAGTTGTGGCCACATCATCCGGGCATTGGAAGGACGCGCTGCGCGGCAAACTCCTCAAGCGGACTGTCCTGCTGTGCATCGCCGTCTGCATGTCCTACGCCGCCCAGATTTCAATGCTGACGCTCATGCCCACCATTCTGGTTTCCCGCGGATATGCCGTGAACACCAGCCTCTGGTTTACCCTCATCATGCAGTCGGGCTCGTTGCTGGGCGCGGCCACGGCGGCATATTTGGCCAGCCGTTTGCCGCGCAAAAAGGTACTCACGGCTGCTGCCATCCTCGGTTGCTTGTCAGGACTGTCCATGGCCTTCCTCGCCAACGACATCGTGCTGGTGGTGATCTTCGGTGTCCTCTTCAACTTCTCCGTCATCATCCTGAACACCACCATCTGGCTGTTCGCCCCGGAGCTCTACCCCACCCGCACCCGAGGCTTCGGAACGTCGATTATCCTCGCTGCTGGCTCGTTGTCCGGTGGCCTGTTCCCGCTCATCTCCGGAGCAGTCTTTGACTCAGCGGGTCTGCCAGGCATGTTCACCACACTGGCCGTGCTCTTCTGCATCCTCGCAATCGTGGTTCAATTCCCGCCCGAAACCTTCGGCAAGCCGCTTGAAGAAGATACAGAACCCGGCAACGACGAGGAGGCGGCAATTTATGGGCACTGATACTCCCCAACCTTCAGCACGGATCGTCCTCCTGGTAAACCCGAACACCAACAGCAGCACCACAGCGATGATGGTGGACCTCGCCAAGGAGACCCTGAAACCTCACGGCCTCGAGGTAGTCGGCATCACCGCACCGGCCGGGCCATCCATGATTGTGGATCCCGTCTCGCTGGCTGAGTCGGAGGTACACGTCGCCGAGGCTGTGCACGGGTATCTTTCAGGGCCCGACGGCGGCGGGGTCGCCGGCGTAATTGTTGGCGCCATCGGTGATCCGGGACGCGCGCAACTCGCCGGGGAACTGAACATCCCGGTGATCGGCATCGGTCAAGGCTCCGTGCACGCCGCGGCCCGCACCCAGGATGGCAAGCTGCGTCGTTTTGGCATGGCGACCAGTACTCCATTGCTCGTGGACGCACTTGGCAAGCTCGTGGCGACCCATGGACTTTCGGAACACTTCGCAGGTGTTCGTCTGACGAAGTCCGAGCCACTGACCCTCGCTGCCGATCCTGAAAGTCAATTCCAGGAGTTGGCCGAAGCAGTCAAGACTGCCACTGAGACTGACGGCGCCCAGGCGGTCATCATTGCGGGCGGACCACTGAGTGCCACTGCCCGGCGCCTTGCCGAAACGACCGCCGTCGAGGTCATCCAACCGATCCCCAGCGCCTGCCGACTGCTGCTCGCGGAGCTGCCACAGGAAAGTTGAGACCCCACCAACAGGGCCCGACGGCGGTACGCAAGTGCCGTCGTCGGGCACCCCCGCATGAGCTGGGCCCACTCCGCAAGGCCGCCCCGCAAACTTGATGCGAAATTGAGCCAAACAAACAGAGTCCTTGATTTTGGCGCGCCACGCTGGAAGCAGACGAAGCACCGATCCAAACGGGTTTCGGCGACGAATAACCAGCAAGAATCACAATGATGTGGGGGAACCAATGGAACAGGCAGCAGCGCTAACCGAGGTGATCGCCGTCAAGGGCATCATCCAGGACCAACACCCCGTGGATTTCCACGCACTGGGTGTCGCAGGATGCATCGACAGGCTTGCTGCGCCGCTTCGACGCTCCGGCGTGACCGTCCACTGGAGCACACCCCATCACGGCATCGAAATCTCGTCCGCATCCGCCGCGCTGCTGTACCACGTAGCCCAGGAGACTTTCAGCAACACTCTGAACTACGCCGACGCCAGCGAACTGACCATCCGCCTCAATGCCGTCTACCACGGAATCCAAATGACGATCATGGACAACGGCAAGGGTTTCGTCATCCACGCCGCCCCCAGCGGTCGCCGTCACGGCTTCGGCCTGCTGCTCATGTCCATTGCAGTACACGACGCCGGTGGCACCGTTGAGATCGACTCCGGGCTTGGACAGGGCACCAGTGTGAGGGTCACACTGCCACTGGATTGAGTCCAAGTTGGGACCTTTTTCAGGCCCCAAAACCATGGATCGGCGGCGTTGGCAGACGTATTCTGTAGCTACTTTTCAGCCTGACATCTCGACGGAATGGCACGAAATGGCGCGGAACAGGGGTCCACGGTTAGGTCTTGGCAAGGTCCTTCTGAGGATCTTCGGGTTTTTCTTCGTGAGCGCCCTCTGCGGGGTGCTGATCTGCGGCTTTATGGTGCCGGTGGTTCAGTTCACCAGCACAACCATGGGCGGTTCCATCGGCTTTTACGAAAGCCTTCCCAGCCAACTGGACGTTGATTCGCCGTCCCTTTCCAGCACAGTGCTTAGTGCCGATGGCCAGCACATCGCCACGTTTTACGCAGAGAACCGGGTGAAGGTACCCCTGGACCAGATGTCCCCCTTCATTCGCCAGGCGATTGTGGCCATCGAAGACAGCCGCTTTTACGAGCATCCCGGAGTAGATGCGCAGGGCATCATCCGTGCGCTGACGTCCAACGTGACCAAGGGGACCCGGCAGGGCGCGTCCACCCTGACCCAGCAATACGTCACCAACGTGCTGAACGAATCCCGCCTTTCGAAGGGCCGGCCCGAGGATGTGGTGCTCAGCGGGGACAAGACCATGGGTGACAAACTCCGTGAGATCAAGCTGGCCCTGGAGCTTGAGAAACGCTTCAGCAAAGACCAGATCCTCGAGGGGTACCTGAACATCGTGTTCTTCAACCGGAACGCGTATGGCATCGAAGCAGCTTCACGATACTTCTTCAGCACGTCAGCGAAGGACCTCACTTTGCCACAGGCCGCGCTCTTGGCGGGACTCGTGAACGGGCCAAGCGTCTATGACCCCACGACCGCGCCCGAATCAGCGTTCAGCCGACGAAACATGGTGCTGGACAGAATGCTGGAACAAGGCAAGATCGCGCAAGCAGATCATGACGCGGCAGTCGCTACCCCAGTCGAGCTGAAAATCACTCCTTCCCTTCAGGGCTGCGCGGGGGCGTCTATCGCCATCTACTTCTGCGATTACGTGTCCCACCTGATCCTGAACAATGAGGCCTACGGCCCAACTGTGGAGGACCGCGAACGGCTCCTCTACCGGGGCGGCCTCACCATCACCACCACGTTGGACAGCCGGTTGCAGGCAGCGGCCCAAGTACAAGTGGATGCCTCAGCCGGCGCCAACCCGGACAAGTGGGGCGCTGCCATGACCACCGTGCAGCCAGGCACAGGCAAGATCCTGTCCATGGCCCAAAACACGGTGTTCGTTCCACAGGACGGGAAGTTCGATACCCAGCTGAACTTCAGCGTGGATGCCAAGGACGAAAACGGCAATGACCTCAACGGTGCAGGCGGGTTCCAACCCGGTTCCACCATGAAGCCCTTCATCTTCGCGGAGTGGCTCAACGAGGGCAAGTCGCCCACTGCCGTAGTGGATGCTTCCCGGCGGGTCTACCCGGTTGGCTTCCCCTGGCGATCCAGTTGCGGCAAGGTACTGGGTGGCTACAGCACGGCGCAGAAGGCGCAAAACCTGGGCGCGGATGATGACCTGCAGAACAACGACGAGGGCTACTACCGCCCCATGCCCATCAACTACGGCCTTTACAATTCCATTAACACCGCCACATTCGCTACAGCAGCTCAGTTGGATTTCTGCGGCATCCAGAAGATGGTGGACGCGGTTGGCTTGCACAGCGGCCTGGACAACGCCCAAATCAACATGCACCAGATCGGCAACCTCCTTGGCTCCATCGGCGTTGCTCCCGTCGTCTTGGCGAGCGCCTTCGCAACGTTCGCCAACGATGGCACCTACTGCAAGCCCATCGCCATCACCGACATCAGCGACTCACAAGGCAGGAAATACCCAGCGCAAACCCCTGAATGCAAGGAGACTGTGAAACCGGCCGTGGCCCGGGGAGTGACAGCTGTGCTGCAGGATGTGCTCAAGCTCGGATCCGGCGTCTACATCGAACCCAAGGTCCAGAACCAGGTCCCCGTTGCGGCCAAGACAGGCACCTCCAACAACAACGGCGCAACCTGGGTGGCGGGTTACACCACCCGGCTCGCCACAGCCTCCTTCTTTGGGGATACGACGGCGGGACAACAGCGGGCAGGACAAAACGTCACCATCAATGGCAAGTTCTACAAGTCACTGGACGGTTACATGATTGCCGGGCCGCAATGGGCCAACTACATGATGCAGGCCACCGCCCTCTACCCGAGCGGCGCCTTCAACCCGCCGGCTCCCCCGCCTTCACCTGGCCCCAGCACGTCGCCTGCAGCACCTCGCTGAGTTGTTCTGTGAAGCCCTTCCTTTTGTTGGCCACCCGCGCTGAAGACGCAGCTGCGGATGACGAGTACCAGGCCTACCTCCGGTACTGCGGGCTCCGGGCTGAGGAATTGGTCCGCGTCAGGTTGGAGGCGGCACCTCTGCCGGCCGTTGAGTTGGCCGATTACTCCGGTGTGATTGTGGGCGGCAGTCCTTACACCTCCAGCGACCCTTTGGAGGAGAAGAGTCAGGCCCAGCTTCGCGTCGAATCTGAACTCTCAGCACTCCTGGATCGCATCGTGGCCGAGGACTTCCCCTTCCTGGGTGCCTGCTACGGCGTTGGAACTCTGGGTGTTCATCAGGGAGCCATCATTGACCGTCGCTACGGCGAACCGGTGGGTGCTACGGAGATCAAACTGACCGCAGACGGCGAGCGCGATCCCCTGCTCAAAGGCCTGCCTCACGCTTTCGAAGCATTCGTTGGACATAAGGAAGCCTGCAGCCAACTGCCGGACAACGCGGTGTTGCTCGCGAGTTCCGCGGCCTGCCCTGTGCACATGTTCCGCATCAAGAAGAATCTCTACGCCACACAGTTCCACCCCGAGCTGGATGTCGATGGCCTCATCACCAGGATTAATATCTACAAGAACGCAGGCTATTTTCGGCCGGACGCTGCCGACGAGCTCATCGAAACCGCCAAGCATGCCTCGGTGACGGAACCCATGCGGGTCCTGAGGAATTTCACGGAACTCTACGCTCGCTAGGGATCTTGCGAGGCCCGCTCTGCGCCCCAAGAAAGGGGTTTCTATCAGAGCCTCCCTCGCGCGGCCATGGCTGGGTAGCGTTGTGATTACTCACCCACATGCCCCCAAACATGATTCATCCATGAGGAGCAATCTTTTGAAGCAGGACCCTTTGGCGGTCGAAACCCAGATGCACGCGACACCAGAAGAAGCGAAGACCAAGCCAACACCAGCGAAAACCCGGGCAGCGAGCAAGATCCCTTGGGGTGGCCTTTTGGTGCTTGCTGCCGCGGGCTTTACGGCTGTCACCACAGAGCTGCTTCCGTCCGGGCTGCTTCCCCAGATTAGCCGGGATCTGGGTGTGGAGGAATCGGCTGTAGGTTCCCTCACCGCAGCATATGCAGCAATCATCGTTTTCACGGCCCTTCCCTTGTCCCGGCTCCTGGGCGGGCGGGTTCCACGGAAGACCCTGTTGATCGGGACCGTGCTTGCCTTTGCACTTAGCAACGTCTTGCTGGCCTTGAGCCCAAATCGCGAAGTGGCCATCGTCGCAAGGCTGTTGGGCGGAATTGCCCATGGCATGCTGTGGTCGAGCATGGCGCCGTACGTGGCGCGCATCGTTCCGGCCCACTCCGTTGGAAAGTCCATGGCCGTGGTCTTCAGTGGTACCAGCATCGCGTTGGCCGTCGGGGCCCCGATTGGCACACTCATGGGCACACTCATGACATGGCGGGTTTCTTTCGTGGTCCTGGCCGGGGTTGGCGTCCTTCTGGCGGTTTTGGCGTTCTGGCTCCTGCCTGCTGCGCATGATCCTGGCACCCACAAGACGCCGTCGATCCGGGCCGCGCTCAAGCTACCGGGCGTGATCGCCGTGGCCACCGCTTGGCCACTCTTGCTGCTGGCCCACTTCACACTCTTTACGTATGTTGCCCCTTTCCTGCTCGCCTCCGGATTGCCCGAAGCCCTTACTGGCATTTCCCTGTCCGTGGTGGGAATCTCGGGCTTGGTCGGGATCTGGATTGCTGGCCTGACTGCCGATTCCCATCCCCGGCGTTCGGTGATTACCGCCGTCGGGCTTCTTTTGCTTGCCTTCGCGTTGCTGCCGGTTCTGGGCGGCACCTGGGTGGGGGTTTTCGCGCTGATGGTTGCTTGGGGCGTTTCCTTCGGCGCGATCGGCATCTACAACCAGGCGGCAATCCTTCGCGCTGGCGGAGAGCACAAGGATGCGGCCAACGGACTCACGGTAGTGACTATCCAACTGGGGATCGCCGTGGGTGCCGGGTACGGTGCTTTGGCGCTGACCACTGTTGGGGCTCGGTTGGTGCCGCTGGCCGCTGCGCTGCCAACGGCAATTGCCTTGGCGATCATGATTTCCAGCAAGCGCGGCGGATACCCGGCAGGGCCGCGCGAAAAAAGACGCCGCGAGAAGCGCCGGTAACATTCCCGAAACATGCCAGTCACGTGATCTTCATGAAGGTGGGGTTTCTGTAACTTACCTGCAACTTAGCTCTTCCGAGTCGGAAACATAGCTCACCGAATATTGATCGGGGGGTAGTGAGGGCCGTGCATCAACGGGCCCGTTTCGGACAGGCTTGATCAGAAGGGAACGCAGGTGGAGATCTCTGCGCAACACGTCTGGCTGATGTTGTCATCGGCAATGGTGCTTTTCATGACTCCGGGCCTCGGCCTGTTCTATGGCGGCATGACCCGCGCCAAGGCAGCACTCAACATGATCATGATGAGCTTTATCTCTGCAGGCATTGTGGGCGTCGTGTGGGTCCTGTGGGGATACTCGATGACCACCGGCGACGGTTTCCTCGGCCTGTTCGGCAACCCGTTCGCGCACTTCGGCCTTCAGGACCTCATAGGTTCGCCCGACCTCCTCAAGGCGGTCTTCGCCGCTACCTTCGCCATCATCACCGTGGCACTCATCAGCGGCGCCATCGCCGACCGCGCCAAGTTCAGCGCATGGGCGCTCTTCGTCCCGATCTGGGTCACCGTGGTCTACTGCCCGCTGGCTTACATGGTCTGGGGCGGCGGCTTGATGAGCGCAGGTGGAGCCGTCACGCAGATCTTCGGCCAGGTGATCGACTTCGCCGGCGGTGCCGTAGTTGAGGTCAGTTCAGGTACCGCCGCTTTCGTCCTCGCATTGATCGTGGGAAAGCGTCACGGATTCGCCAAAGACCCCAACCACCGCCCTCACAACGTCCCGTTCATCATGATCGGCGCAGCAATCCTCTGGTTCGGTTGGTTTGGCTTCAACGGCGGTGCTGCAACCACTGTTGAGCAGGCAGGCCTGATCTGGGTCAACACCCTGGTGGCTCCGGCCGCGGCGATGCTGAGCTGGTTGGTCACGGAAAAGATCCGCCACGGACACCCGACATCACTGGGCGCGGCCTCCGGCGTTGTTGCCGGCTTGGTCGCCATCACCCCTTCCTGCGCCAACATCACCCCGCTCGCGGCCCTTGGACTGGGACTCGTTGCTGGTGCCGCCTGCGCAGTCTTTGTGGACCTGAAGTACAAGTTCGGTTTCGACGATTCCCTCGACGTCGTGGGCGTGCACTTCGGCGCCGGCGTGATCGGCACGCTTTCCCTCGGCTTCGTCGCCTTCCCCACGGAAGGCACGGCCGGTGGCCTCCTTTACGGCGGCGGAGTGCAGCAACTCGTGGCGCAGACCGTTGCTGTACTGCTCACGATCGCCCTCTCCGGCCTGGGCACCCTGCTGATCGGTCGCGCTATTCACAAGACCATCGGCTTCCGCGTGGCCCACGAACACGAAGTTGCAGGAGTGGACCTCACCCAGCACGCAGAATCGGCCTACGAGTTCGGCCTCACAGCCCATGGACACTTCCGCCAGCAGCAGGCCCACCTGTCGTCGCTGATCAAGGGTGGACGCAAAGAGTCCGAGCCGGCGAAGGAAGACAGCTTCGCCTAGCGGCCCCACATTCAGAACAGCAGCCGACGGCGGAACCCAGGTCCCGCCGTCGGCTGCTGTTTGTGCGTCTCACAGTTGGTTGGGTTAGCCGAAGCCGTTCCAGAGCCGCTGCCACCACGTTCGCTTGATTGGTTCCTCCGGCTCCGGCTCAGGTGGAGCTGCCGCAGCCCGCCGCTCGCGCCATCGTTCCAGCTCGGCGTCAACATCCCGCAGCTTGGTGGTCACTGGCGGCCCACCCTGAAGCTGGCGACGGGCCTCAACCACTCGCTTGTTGAAGTCCTCAAGGATGTCGCGGACCTGCTTCGCGGTGTACTGCTGATCCAGCTTCGCGTCGAGTTCAGCGTCCTCGATCCGTAGCAGAATTGCTGGCGGGCCGATCCCGCTGAGTCGCTCACGCTGGATCAGACCTTTGACCCACCAGTCCGGATCATAGTGCTCGCCCAGACCCGGGATCGGCTTGCCAGCGTATTTGAGGTTGTCGAACTTGCCCTGGTTCATGGCGTCCCGGATCAAATATTCCACCCGCGCGGCGTCGTCCACCTTCCGGCGTTTCTCCCGCTCTTCCGCCTCGGCCGCCTCGAGCTCTGAATCTTCCTCCGCATTACCGCCCCACGAGCGGACTGCCCGCAATTCCGCGCCCCGCTCGAGCTTCCGCCTGAAGGCATTGTTCTCGGCGTTCACGTTTCGCCACCTCCTCGCACGGCAGTCCTCTCCTGCCGGAAATCGTGGTTCCGGCTCCAGTATTCCGCATTTTGCTGGGCCACGGGGAGGGCTGAGGGCTACTCTCGATCCAAATACCTCCACAGGAAGGGCCGCGCGTGACTACTGTTTCCAATGCATTCATTCCGGTCTCGGATCCGGGCCAGGCAGCCAAGTGGTATTCGGAACACCTGATGCTTCGGACTGTCACCGTTTCGGAGTGGACGGCAGTTCTAACGGGCGACGGCGGTGCCACAGTTACGCTGATGGGTCCGCTTAGCGGAATCGCGGCTGAGCCCGGGCTGGCATGGTCCACCTGCGGTTTCCTGGTGTATGACCTCACGGGCATGCGGGATCGTTTGCTCCGGAACGGACATGGCGTGTCTGTGGTGGAGGGCGATCCGGACACCTGCTTGTTCTTCACGGTCCGGGACCCCGACGGGAATGTCCTGCTGCTCACGGACCGCTAGGCTCGCTGGTTCAGGAGGCTCCCTCGTTCCACCAGCGCCGCAGCGCTGTTGCTTCACCACCCCCTTTGATCGCCGAGCGGCCCCCGACACGCCGGGATTAGCGGCGTGTCGGGGCCACTGTCAGCTCAAAGCAGGTGATGGAGCAACGCAGGCTAGCTGGCAGGCTAGTGAACGGCCATGCTCGGATCCAGTTGCTCGATGCCCTCAGGAGTAACAAGGACCACCCGGGCCGTGCAGATGTCGTAGAACAAGCCTGTGGCTTGCACTTGCCCGGATGCCAAGGCCGGCCTGGTGACCGGATGCTCTTCGAGTTTCTGGAGCTGGACGGCGACGTTCACCATGCTTAGCTGGTCGAGGCGGCTGTAACCTTCAGCTTCGGCAGCGAGGGCGACAGGATGGCCATCCAACAGCGCGGTGTAGCTCGGCCGGGCGTGCTCCAACCAGGCATCGAAGCCCGTGCCCAACGCTGCGGATGCACCCTCGGCGTCGGCTATGACGGCCTTCATCGCGCCACAGTTGGAGTGGCCGCAGATCACGATCGAGTCCACGGACAACCCCTTCACGGCGAATGCCAGTGCCGAGTCGATCGAGGCATCCCGGCCGTCGGAGCACACAACGTTGCCAATATTCCGCAGTGTCAGAAGGTCTCCGGGGCCGCTGCTGGTGATGAGGTTCGGATTGACCCGGGAGTCGACGCAGGCAACAAACAGTGTGTCCGGGTTCTGCCCCTCCGTAAGATCCTGAACCAGCGGTCGAACCTTGTCTGCGTACCGCCGATGGTATTTGTCGATGCCAAGGAGGATTGACCGCAGCGGAAGCTGCCCGCCGTCGTCGTGCGCTTCCTGCTGGGCACCGTCCACAGGCGACGGCTGCCAGGAAGTCCTGGGCGGAAGCGGGAATTCACGTGGATCCTGGCGCTGTGGAGTGTTGTCCGCGGCGTCGGTGAAAGCGGTGGTTCCGTGTTCCTCCAGCACCACCGAGGCGCCGCTGGAGCGGTGTTGTGCCTGCCAGGCAACCAGCGCCTCGCGGAAAGCGTGATCGAGGTAATCGGAGTTGAGTTCAACAACTGCGTCCTGGCCCTCGGGAACGGAGTGCAGGACGCGGTTCAGTCGGGGCAGCGCGAAGAAGCTGCAGGACCCGGCGATCGTGACGCGCCACGGCAGCTGCTCCCCGGCCGGGGCATGGGCGTGGATCTGGGCACGGAGTACCCGCCACAACACGCAGAGGGCCGCGAGGGCGAGGCCGATAATGACGCCTTCGAGCAGGTTCAGCACAACAACGCACGCGAGCGTGACCACGTAGACCAGGAGGTCGCCGGTGCGGAGGCTGGTTTTGATGTCGGCGACCTTGATGAGCTTGGCGCCGATGACGAGCAATAGGCCGGCGAGCACTGACAAGGGAATCAGCTGGATGAGGCCGGCGAACAGTGCCGAGAACACCAGGACCCACACGCCGTGCAGGATGGCGGACGCCCGGCTCGCGGCGCCGGCCTCGACGTTGGTGGCGCTGCGGACGATCACGCCTGTCACCGGGAGGCCTCCGAGCATTCCCGAGACCATGTTGGCGGAGCCTTGTCCGACGAGTTCGCGGTTGAGGTTGGTGCGCGCGCCTGCGTGCATCTTGTCCACCGCGACCGCGGACAGCAGCGATTCAATGCTTGCGATCAGGGCTACCGTGATGACTGCCATGGCGGCTGCGCGCCAGTTGCCGTCGGGCAAGCTGGGCAGGGCAAAGGCGTCGAAAAGCGAACCGCTGAAGCTGATGCGCTCGACGCTGGGCGCAACTGCTGCAGACAAAGCGGTGACAGCGACCACCGCCGCCAGCGGGCCGGGAATCTTCTGCACTGCAGTGGGCAGATATTTCCAGGCAAGGAGGATGGAAACAACTGCCAGGCCGAGAAGGGCGGAGTGCAGCTCGACATTGGTGATGGCCGCTGGAAGTGCGGTCAGGTTTTCGACGGCGGACCCAGCCGCCTTCCCACCGAGCAGCACATGCAACTGCTGCAGGATGATCGTGATGCCGATGCCAGCCAGCATCGCTTTGACCACTACGGGCGAAACTGCCAGCGCGGCCCGGCCTACGCGGCTGATACCCAGCAACAGCTGCACGACGCCGGCGGCTGCGGTAATGGCGCACGTCACCTGCCAACCGAACTCGTTAACCAACCCGGCCACGACGACGGTCAGTCCAGCGGCGGGGCCGCTCACCTGCAATGGGGAGCCGCCGAGGCTGCCAGCGACGATTCCTCCGATGGCTGCCGCAATAAGCCCGGCCATGACGGGTGCTCCGGAGGCGGCGGCGATACCGAGCGAGAGCGGAAGGGCAACAAGGAAGACGACGAGGGATGCGGGGAGGTCGGCTCCAAGGTTGCTGAGGAAGCTCGGCTTGGGTGCCTTGCCCCGGCTTCCGGGCGGGCTGTGGGAGTCCGTGGAGATGGAAGCGGAGTCGTTTGTTTGCGGCACTGGAATTTCCTAAGGCTCGGGAACACTGACTTCTCCAGCGTAGGAATATTGTCACGTGCAATGACAAGATGATGTGATTCTTGTGACAAAACTTGTGAACAGGCAGCGTCATGTGGCGACCAATGGGAACTTCTGCAGGGAGAGGGATCGTTGAGGACTCCATGTGCGTGGACATAGTCTGAAGAAATGGATGAAGAAACCCGCACAATGGACGAACACAGCACACGAGGCTCCTACGTCACCGGCAGCGAGTTCAATCGGGACACCAACTACATCGAGGACCGGATCACCCGCGAGGGCACTCCCGGCCCGAACGATGAACCCGGCTGGCCGGTAGAGCCAGGTAGATACAGACTGATAGCAGCCCGGGCCTGTCCGTGGGCCAACCGTTCGGTCATCGTCCGCAGGCTTCTGGGCCTGGAGCACGTCATCAGCCTCGGACAGCCGGGCCCTACCCACGACGCCAGGTCCTGGACCTTTGATTTGGATCCTGACGGAAAAGATCCAGTACTGGGAATCGAGCGGCTACAGGAGGCGTACTTCCACCGCTTTCCGGGCTATCCCCGCGGCATCACGGTTCCGGCAATCGTGGACATCCCCAGCGGGGCCGTCGTGACCAACAACTACCCCCAAATCACGCTCGACTTCTCCACAGAATGGGCAGAGTTCCACCGTCCGGGCGCACCACAGCTCTATCCGGAGCACCTGCGCGAGGAAATCGACACGGTGAACAAGCGCGTCTTCACCGAGGTCAACAATGGGGTCTATAAGTGCGGCTTCGCAGGGTCCCAGGAGGCTTACGAAGCTGCCTATGTCCGCCTGTGGAGCGCCTTGGACTGGCTCGAGGAACGGCTGGCAAACCAGAGATACCTCGTGGGTGACACCATCACCGAGGCGGATGTCAGGTTGTTCACCACACTGGCTCGCTTTGATGCGGTCTACCACGGGCATTTCAAATGCAATCGAAACAAGCTCAGCGAAATGCCGGTGCTGTGGGCGTATGCCAGGGATCTGTTCCAAACGCCGGGTTTCGGCGACACGACCGACTTCGTCCAGATCAAGCAGCACTACTACGTGGTGCACGAGGACATTAATCCCACACGCATCGTCCCTGTTGGCCCTGATCTCTCCCGTTGGCTGACCCCGCACGGAAGGGAATCGCTTGGCGGGAGCCCTTTCGGGGACGGAACTCCGCCAGGGCCGGTCAAGGCCGGCGAGGAAGTGGCTGCTGGCCACGGGGCCGCCTAACCGGCGGCAGCCTTCTGCCCATCTAATCGGCGGCCAACCCCGGCTGAACCCGTCACCGACGAAGGCCCGCCAGCGCCGCTTCCACCGCAGCGATCGCGGCCTTGGTGATCGATTCCCGCTCACCTGAGCCGTCCACCATCAACAGGATTCCGCGTTGCGTGTACGCGGTCACCACAGGCTGCGTCTCATCCCGGTACAGCTCCAACCGGCGCTGAATCACGGGTTCAGTATCGTCGCTGCGGCCCTGTTCCTGGGCCCTTTGAAGCATGCGGGCAACGAGCTCGGCATCCTCCACTGTCAGCACAACAACCACTTCAAGCGTCTGTTGTTTTGCGGCCAGAATCTCATCAAGGGCGCCGATTTGGATGACAGTCCGCGGGTAGCCGTCCAGTAGAAACCCGTTACCTGTATCGGCGTCCTCCAGTCGCTGACGGAGCATAGCCGTGGTGACGTGGTCCGGAACAAACTCACCCCGGTCCATGTACTCGCCGGCTTCTGCGCCGAGTTCTGTCTTGTCCCGAACATGTGCACGGAAAAGGTCCCCCGTAGAAATCGCGGGGATGGAGAAATGCCGCGCGATCACTTCCGCCTGCGTGCCTTTGCCGGAACCTGGAGGGCCCATGATGATCAATCGCGCCATGACACAAGTCCGTTTCAAGAGGCGGCCGGGACTTAAACGATACGCCGACGACGGCACGACACTCCCGCCGTCGCCGGTTTTTCTTTGGGGTCAGAACAGCCGGATTCGGGCTCAAGCACCCACGCGCCGCGGGAATTGGTGGGCGACCCTCGAATGCATCCCCCGGCACGTGGATCCCGGTGTCGAGGTGCTTTCTGGGTGGCGCCAGGGCAGTGACGTGGCGAGACCAAAGCCCGGTCACCCCTTGCGGCTCGCGACACCCGAAGGTAAGTTCTTTGAAACGTACCAAAGAAAGCGCTTTCCGAAACCTTAGGTGGAATCGAACATGACTCAGCACGCCCAGATCACGTGGCTCGACGACGAACCGCCCGCGGGACTTAGCAGTGGGACAACGTGGGGGATGCCCTTTCCGCGGGGTACCGTACGCGGCGCGGAAGAGCTGGCCGTTTTCGATGCCACCGGCGAGGCCGTCAAAGCCCAAACCTGGCCGCTCGCTACCTGGCCAGACGGATCGCTCAAGTGGGCGGGCGTAGCGGTCGGCGCGAGCGAAAAGCCCTCGGCCGCCTATAACGTCAGCACCGACAGTGGCGCGCACCCACCGGAAGAGCCCGACGGCGGTCCGGCAGCCGCCGTCGAGCGCTCACCTGACGTGACCGTCACCGAAACGGAAGAGTCCGTAACGGTCTCCACCGGGACCTTGGAAATAGTGCTCCCCCGGTCAGGATCCACTTTGTTCAGCACCCTGACCCGCGACGGTTCGGTGGTGGCGAAGGACGGCAGACTCGTGAGCCTTCTCCAGACCGGGCTGAGCGAGGGAGCCGGCAGCACAACACGTCAGGGTTTCACGGGCCAGATCACCTCCGTGACAGTGGAACAGCGTGGGCCGGTTCGGGCAGTCGTGCGACTGGAAGGCCGTCATCAGGCGGACCGGAGCGAAAGGGAATGGCTTCCGTTCACCGTCCGCTTCTACTTCTATGCCGGCGCGCGGAGCATCCGGATGATGCATTCGTTCATTTGGGACGGCGAGGCTGACAAGGACTTCCTCGCCGGGCTGGGCGTCCAGTTCAGCGTCCCGCTCGAAAGCGAATTGCACGATCGTCACGTCCGGATCGCCGGCGCGGACGGCGGATTCCTCGTGGAAGCGGTCCGCGGGTTGACGGGCCTGCGACGGGATCCGGGCGAGCCCGTCCGCCAAGCCCAAATTGCCGGAGAACCCACACCGCCACTCAACGAATGGAGCCCGCTGGTTTCCGAACGGCTGCATCTCATCCCGTCGTGGAACGACTACACGCTGACTCAGTTGAGCGCCGACGGCTTTGAGCTGCGGAAACGTACCGCTCCCGGCCGCGGCTGGGTGGGCATTTCCGGCGGCACGCGCTCGTCCGGTTTCTGTTCGCTCAGTGACCTGAGGGGTGGATTCGGGATTGGCGTCAGGGATTTCTGGCAGTCGCATCCGGGCCAGCTGGACATCCGCGGCGCCGCAACGTCCGAGGCCACGATGACGGCTTGGCTCTACTCCCCTGAAGCCCAGCCCATGGACCTCCGCTTCTACCACGATGGCCTCGGCCAGGACACTTTTGAGGAACAACTCGAGGGCTTGGAGATCACGTACGAGGATTACGAGCCCGGCTTTGGCAATCCCTCCGGAATCGCCCGCACGCATGAGTTGACGTTGTTCGCCTACGACGCAACACCCCCTACTGAAAGCCTCGCCGCCGACGCCCAATCAGCGTCCACTCCCCCGCTTCTGCAGCCGTCCCCGGAGTACCTGCACGCCGCCGGAGTCTTCGGCGACTGGTCCCCCGTGGACCGCAGAACTCCTGCCCGTGCAGAGCTGGAAGACAAGCTGGATTTCTTGTTCGACTTCTATCGGGCCCAAACGGAACAGCGCCGCTGGTACGGGTTCTGGAACTACGGCGACGTCATGCACACCTACGACTCGGACCGGCACGTCTGGCGGTACGACGTCGGCGGTTACGCCTGGGACAACTCGGAACTTTCGCCCGATCTCTGGCTTTGGTACATGTACCTCCGCTCCGGTCGCGCCGATGTTTTCCGCTTCGCCGAGGCCATGACCCGGCACACCGGTGAAGTGGACGTGTACCACCTTGGCCCTTGGCGCGGCCTGGGCTCGCGGCACAACGTGCAGCACTGGGGTTGCAGCGCCAAGCAACTCCGAATCAGCACCCCGGCCTACCGACGCTTCTACTATTACCTGACCGCGGATGAGCGCACCGGCGATCTCCTCACCGAACTCGTGGACAGCGACCAAAACTTCCTTGGCCTTGATCCGGTCCGGAAAGTACGTCCCGACGCCGATACCTACCGTCCGGACCGCGGCGCCTTGGGCGTCGGGCTTGGGACAGACTGGGGTTCGCTCGCAGCCACCTGGCTCACGGATTGGGAACGCACCGGAAACCCCCGCTCACGCGACCGCCTCTTGGGAACCATGGCCGATATAGGCGCCCTGAAGTACGGCTTCCTCACCGGCGAGGCGCTCTACGACCTCGACCAGGGAAGGTTCGACGCCCGCAGGGAAGCCATCAGCGTTTCGCACCTGAGTGCCGTGTTCGGTTTGGTGGAAATCTGCAGCGAACTGATCAGCCTGGTGCTGGACGCGTCCTTTGAGAAGGCGTGGCTGCAATACTGCAGGCTGTTCCTGGCTTCGCCGGAGGAGCAAGCCGCCGAAGTGGGGCAGCCCCTTGCAGGCATCTACCTGACTCAGGCGCACAGCCGACTCACTGCCTACGCCGCGGCTCGACTCGGGTCTCCTGATTTGGCGGAGCTGGCATGGGAGAGCTTTGCCCAGGGCGGGGAGAACCTGAACCATGCCGAGGCCTTCACCTTGAAAAAGATCCTCCCGCCGCATGTCCTTCAACCAGTGGACGAAGCCTCTACTGTTTCCACCAACGACACCGCCCAGTTCGGCTTGGCCGTCATCCAAAACCTGGCCCTCATCGGAAGTTCATTGCCCGGGGAGGAGGGCCCGGCGTCGTAAGTCCAGTGGTTTATAACCCGCGTTACCGCCGCAAGCGGGCGATGATCACCCCGCAAAGCCGGTCAGGAAGCCCCGCTTTTAGGAGCTCGACCGCGGATGCATGATCCGCATCTGGTCCCATGTGCGCTCTGAAGCAGCGATGTTCTGGTTGGAGCGTTCGCGGTCCAGGGAGGCAAGTTCGACGGCGATCGCCTGGACCGCGGCCACCGCACCTGTCAGCGACGGGAAGAAGCCGGCACCTTCGGTGGGCACGACGATCCGGTGCTGGGCGTGCACGGCCACAGGTGAGCCCGCGCTGTCGGTGATGGAAACGATCGGCGCACCTATGTTGTGGGCAATATCGACGGCGCGAATGGTGCTGTCGTAAACCCTCCAAAGGCTAATGGCGATGACGAGGTCCTCGGCGCCCAACCGCGCGATGGCATTTGTCAGGGCCGCGACGTCGGCATCGAGGAGTCGGACGTTATAGCCGGCGATGATTGCGTTGTGCTCCAAGGCCTTGCCCGGGATGGCGTAGCTTCCTGCCGCCACAATGAAGGTTTGCCGGGCGCTGGCGATGGCCTTCGCAATCTGGTGGATTGCATCTGCGTCCAAAGTCCGTTCAAAATGGACCAAATTCGCGCGATCCGTGGAGACCGCAGCCTGTGCAGGACTACTGATGTGCCCGTTGTGCTCAGCGGCAACTTCCACTGCGCTCAGCGATGCCAGGAAGCGTGACCTGAGCTCAAATTGGAAGTCTGCCCAGCCCTTGAATCCCAGTGTTTGAGCGGTTCTTGTCACCGTGGAGGCGTTCGAAGCGGCTGCTGCAGCAATGTCACTCACAGACCCGTAGGAGGCAAGGCGCGGCTGCGAGCGCAGGATTCCAACCACCTGCATCTGGCGTGCTGCAAGCTTCCGGCCTTGGACACGACTGTCGAGCCACTCGGTCAACGTTGACGAGTCGAAATCTTCTTCCACCTATTGACCTACCTCACACTTTCGCCGTACCTTCGATACATCGCATCTGCACAGACTTGTGCATATTCCTAAAAATGTACAACTTGGCCCACTTTGGCAGGAATCACCATGTCTCTCACAGCACGCTTGGATCGTCTGGCTCTCAGTCGACCACACTACAAGCTTCTCCTCATCGGAGGCCTCGGCTACTCATTCGACGGCATGGACGGCGCCGTGGTCGCGTTCCTGCTCCCTCGAATCCAGGAATTGTGGGGCCTCAGCAATGCCAGCCTCGGCCTGGTAGGTTCGGCCGCCCCGTTGGGCTTCTTCTTCGGCGCCATCCTCTCCGGATGGATGGGCGATCGATTCGGCCGCAAAAAGGTCATGCTCTGGGCACTCGCCTTCTACTGCCTCATGTCAGTGGTTGCAGCCATGGCTCCCAGCTTCGAAGTCTTCCTGATTGCACGGATCTTTGCAGGATTGGGGGCAGGAGCAGAAAGCGTCATCATCGCTCCGTTCCTGTCAGAGTTCATTCCCCCGAAGCGTCGCGGTTGGTTCATTGGAACCCTTGCCGGCTTCTTCTCCTTCGGCTTCGTGGGCGCTGCGTTGATTGGCCGGTTCATCGTGCCAATGGGTGAGGACGGCTGGCGCTGGGCCCAGGTTGTCACGGCCATACCTATCCTTCTTCTGCTCTGGTGGCGCCGCAGCCTGCCTGAATCGCCGCGCTTCCTTATCAGCCGTGGCCGCGTAGCCGAAGCAACAGAGGTGGTGGAGCGCTTTGAACAGAGCGTCGTCAAGGCCACCGGCAAAGACCTCGCTTCCTTGCCTCCGGCCCAGGAGGAGATCGCCAAGCACGAACAGAAGATCAGCATCTGGAACGCCCTGAAGTTCATGTGGTCAAAGGCCATGCGTCGGCGGACGGCCGTCATCTGGCTGATCTGGTTCGTGATCACCTTCTCCTATTACGGCTTCTTCTCGTGGATTCCCACGCTGCTGGTGGGCCGCGGCATCACTGTAACCAAGAGCTTTGAATACTCGATCATCATTTACCTGGCACAGATACCGGGCTACTTCTCGGCAGCATGGCTGTGCGACCGGATCGACCGCAAGAACACGATCGCCCTGTATTTGGCAGGATCAGCCATCAGCGCGTTCTGGCTGAGCCAGTCCAATGATTCCGGCATGATCCTCGTGGCCGCCGCAACGTTGTCCTTCTTCCTGAACGGTACCTATGCCGGTGTCTACGCCTACACTCCGGAGCTCTTCCCCACCTGGATGCGTGCCACTGGTGTTGGCCTGGCCAGCGCCGTTGGTCGCATCGGCAGCATCCTCGCACCGTCCATCATCGGTATCTTCTCAGTGGCCCTCGGTTTCGGCGGGGTGTTCACCATGACCACGGTGGTGTTGACCATCGGAGTGCTGGGCGTGGTGATCTTTGGAGCCTCGACCGCGGGCAAGTCTTTGGAGGACATCAATGCGCGCGCTGAACATGATCCGGCTCCGGCAGGAAAGGGACAGCAATGAGTTTCCTGGCAACGGACGCAGTGTTTCGGCAAACATTCGACGCCATGCGCCAGGATCCGGGCGTCATTCTCTTCACCGCCCTCCAATGGATCCCGCAGCGATCCGGCCTCCGGCGCCTTTTCACAAGCCATCCCGACGAGTATCCAGTGGGCGCTGAGAAAACCGTAGAGATCTCGCCAGGGTGGCTGGGAACGGTCATCGACGACAAGAAGCCCTTCCTCGCCCCGGACCTTAAAGGCCTCCGGGAAGTTTTCACGGACTCCGGACTCATCCAACAACTCGGCTGTGGCGCGGTCATCAACGTTCCCGTCCTGGATCCCGACGGCAACGTGGTGGGTGTCCTCGCCATGCTGGACGCAGAAGGCCGCTATACCCCGCAAAGTGTGGAAACCGCCGTCGAGGTCGTCAACCGTAACCTTGCTGACCTCGTTGCGGCCTTTGCAGCCCACCCCACCGAAGTCCCTGTAGCCACCGAAGTCCCCGGGAAGGACACCGTCTAAATGAGCACCACCCCAGAAACCCAAGCCACCGACCAGCAGGCGCCCGCCCTTCTCATTCGCAACGCAAGCGTCCTTGATGTCGAGGCAGGCACGTACTCCACAGCCGACGTCGTGAGTGTCGCGGGGAAGATCAGCAGCGTCGGCCCCGACGCCGAGACGCCCTCCGGAGCCCGCGTGATTGATGGAACTGGAAAGTTTGTCATCCCGGGGCTCATTGACGCGCACGTCCACGTGGTCGCGTCCAGCGCTGACTTCCGCTCACTGACCTGGACACCGGCATCGTATGTGTACGCACAGACGGCCCGGATCATGGGACAGATGCTTCGCCGCGGTTTTACCACCGTCCGGGACCTTTCCGGCGCCGATTTTGGCCTGGCGATGGCTCAGCAGGAAGGGCTGCTCGAGGGTCCGAAGATCCACTTCTGCGGCCACGCCCTGAGCCAGACCGGCGGACACGGCGACATGCGGCTTCCGGGTGAAGACCACGATCCCAATGGCCGCGGGTGCTGCGGAATCGGTCGCGTGGCCGACGGCGTTGACGCGGTCCGGGCAGCCGCTCGCGACGAGATCCGCAAGGGCGCCCACCACATCAAGATCATGGCGTCCGGTGGAGTCTCCTCCCCCACGGACCGCATCGATTCAACCCAGTACTCCATGGAAGAAATGCGTGCCGCGGTAGAAGAAGCCGAAGCCGCCAACCGCTACGTCGCCGCCCACGCCTACACCGCCCGCGCCATCAACCGCGCACTCGAAGCCGGCGTCCGCTCGATCGAACACGGAAACCTCCTCGACGACGAGAGCCTCAAGCTCTTCATCGAGAAGGACGCCTTCCTGGTTCCCACGCTCGTCACCTACTGGGCGCTGAAGGAAGAGGGAAAGGAATTCGGGCTCACCGAGGAGATGTGGGCCAAGGTGGATTCAGTATTAACCAGCGGACTGGAAGCCATCTCCCGAGCACATGAAGCCGGCGTGAAAATGGCATTCGGCTCGGACCTCCTAGGCGGCATGCACCGCCATCAGAACGAGCAGTTCAGGTTGCTCGGCAAGGTCCAACCAGCCATCGATGCCATCCGCTCAGCAACCACGACGGCGGCCCTTCTGCTTAACCGCCAAGGTGAACTAGGCGTGATCGCGCCTGGCGCGGACGCGGACATGTTGGTGTTGGGCGCCGACCCCGTGGCGGACATAGCGGTACTGGCAGACATCTCGGAACATTTGGAGTTCCTGATCCAGAACGGTCGGGTGATCTTCTAACACTCCGGCAGGTATCGGGAACCTCTGGTTACTACGCTCAAAGCTCGATATTGTAAGTATGCTGACAATATAGGTAGCGAGTCAGAGGAGGACATCGTGACCACGAAAGTCAACAAAACCATCATGGTCAACGTTCCGGTGAGTACGGCATACAGACAGTGGACGCAGTTCGAGGAATTCCCCCGCTTCATGGGCGGAGTGGAACGCGTGACGCGGCTGAGCGACGACCGCCTGGAATGGGTAGCCGAAATCGCTGGCGTCCACCGCCGCTGGGAAGCAAAGATCGTTCAGCAGGACGTGGACCGTGCTGTGGCATGGGCTGCCGTCGAAGGTGCCAAGAATGCCGGCTGGGTGGACTTCAAGGAAGCCGGACCGAGCCAGACATCCCTGCACCTGTCACTCGAATACGAGCCTCACGGCGTCCTTGAATTCCTCGGCGACAAACTGCATGTGGTTGAAAGGCAGGCGGAGTCGGACTTGAAAAAGTTCAAGGAGTACATCGAGAAGAAAGCACCCGAACGGGATGCTGATATGGGCACCACGGGGACTACGACGACAACGGGGGCCACAGGCACAGCGGCCAGCACCAGCGCGGCAACAGGAACCGCAACTGGCGCCGGCACTGATACGCCCGGCGACGTCCCCATCGTAGATCCCATCACGCACGCCTTCGATCAGACCAACGGCCTGGCAGATCTGGACGGCGATTCCGACGAGACAGCGGACAGCGATACGCGCAGTGCCGCGGAACGGAAGGACGACGACGGCTTCGGCCCAGGCTACATCCCACCGATGGGTGGGCTGCCCGGCCAGCGGTAGCGGCCGCCCGCACGAAACAAACAACCCGTGCCGCCCGGATCACCGCGATCCGGGCGGCACTGCTGTTTCGGCGGCGCTCCTGTTAATAGGCGCTCGTGTTAATAGGCGCCGTTACTTCTGGCCGGCATAGACGACGGCGGTCCCAAGGACCTGTTGCTTCCTGACCTTCCTTGGTCACCATTCGCACCAAATGCAACTGATTGGGGTTGTTTTGAGGCCCGCAAAGCTTCAAAGATGGTCGGGAGCCCACGCCGCCTCCCCTCAGGGGTAGCGTTTCAGTGGAGTGGTCCACCCATGAAAGGAACATCATGACTACCTGGCTCATCACTGGCTGCTCCACCGGACTCGGCCGCGCGCTGGCCCAAGCCGTACTCGCACGGGGCGATAACGCCGTCGTCACCGCCCGCGACGTCTCCAAGCTGCAGGAGTTGACCGCTGAATTTCCGACGACGGCCCTGGCCGTAGCGCTCGATGTCACCGAGCAGTCGGAGGTGGAGGCCGCCGTGAAGCAGGCCGAGGACCGGTTTGGCGCGGTAGACGTCCTGGTCAACAATGCAGGTTACGGTTACCGCGCAGCCATTGAAGAAGGCGACGACGGCGACGTCCGGGCGCTATTCGACACCAACGTTTTTGGTCCGGTCGCCATGATCAAAGCTGTCCTGCCAGGCATGCGCTCCCGCCGATCGGGTGCGATCGTGAATATTTCCTCCATCGGCGCCCGGATCTGCCCGCCCGGTTCCGGCTATTACTCAGCGTCGAAGGCTGCACTGGAGGGCCTGTCCGGCTCGTTGCAGAAGGAACTGAAGCCTCTGGGGATCTCGGTGACAGTGGTGGAGCCCGGTGCGTTCCGGACCGACTTTGCGGGGCGTTCGCTCACCCAGTCGGCGCAGGCAATTGAGGACTACGCCGAGACGGCCGGTAAGCGTCGCAAGGAAAATGACACCGTTCATGGCACCCAGCCCGGCGACCCGGACAAAGCAGCAGAGGTGATCATCGCCGCCGTCGAAGCAGCTGAGACGCCCGCCTTCCTGCTGCTGGGCGCCGATGCCGTTTACGCATACGGTGCGGTAGAGGAAGCCCAGCGCGCCGAGGTGGATCGTTGGCGCGAGCAGAGCATCAACACGGGTTACACGGAGTAACGTCCAACGTGTAATCGGTCACACTTGGCCGGATCAGCTTGTCAATCGCGGTAGGCAGCATGAACCATGAATGAGGGAATTCGTTCCCATACAAGCTGAATCAGCAATCCTCACCGACGAGGATGCGGCCCCTGCGAAGAAGCTTGGGGCTGTTAACGGCCTGAGTGAAAGTACTGACAATGACGACACATACTGACTCCATCACGCTGAAAATCTGGGACAAGTCGGCAATCGACCACACCATCGACGCCGCCATCCGGGATCTTTCCCCCCGCGCCGCTGCAGAAAACTGCGGCATTGCAGTAACGCTCAGCGGACCGAAAACCTTCACCGTTAGCCTGAGCCGCTAAGCAGCTCAAACTCACCACAAGAGGACGACGCCGGGACCTCCCGGCGTCGTCCTCTTGCGTTTTCTGAACACCCTGCCCGGTGACCAAGCTCCAGTCTCCGGACGACGCCGGAAATGTCCGTCGACACGGCGACCAGCGGTAAGCCTCCGAAGGGAACCACGGAAATGGCAACTGCGGGATTCTGGTCCATGCCGGACTGGTGTGGTCCAGTTTCCGGCAGATGTAGGCCGTCGAACCGGCCAAGGCAGCAGTCCATTCCGCGCTCGATAAAGCTGGTTTTCGGTCCAGCAGCGGCCGGCCAACCACGAGCGACGCAGTGACGTACTCCGACAACTGTTTGAGCGAGAATTCGTAGTCCTCTTTTCGAAGCAGCTCCGCAAAACTGCCGGCATAGTCACGCGTTGAGGGGTTCAGGTTCTTGTCAGCCTGAACATGCAGGCACGACGGCTGTTCACTTGACTGGGCTACCACAACCCTCCCTTTGCTACTGCAGTAGTGCACGCTCGACGCCAGGGGTGACGCGCCATCACGAAACTCCTGATCAAACCTTGAGACTTCCTTGATGCTTTGCGGGCAGGTTTCTTGCGTTTGCGTTGGAACTCTAAGTGAAACACCACTTCAAGGTTCGAACGGAGGGATCCCAGCATGCATCGGGGCGTCAATTCAGAGACAACTCCTGCACCGCGAGGATCCCACCGTGCCCCTGGTGGTGTGGTCACGGTCCTGGTCCCGGCACACAACGAATCCGCTGGGATTACCGAAACCCTTATCTCGCTGAACAACCAGACCCGCCGCCCTGACCGCGTGATCGTGGTGGCCGATAACTGCACTGACGATACTGAAGAACTCGCCTTGGCCCAAGGTGTCGAAGTCTTCCACACGGTCGGCAACAAGGATAAGAAGGCCGGTGCCCTGAACTTCGCCCTGGGGCAGTTTCTTCCCGGGGCGGATCCCGAAGACCTGGTTCTGGTGCAGGACGCCGATTCGCAGCTCGCCCCGGACTTCATCGAGAATGCCACCAACAACCTCCTCAAGGACGAACTGCTGGGCGCCGTGGGCGGAGTGTTCAGCGGTGGCCCCGGAGGCGGATTCGTAGGACACCTGCAGCGAAATGAATACGCCCGCTACGCCAGGGATGTAAAGCGCCTCCACGGCAGATGCCTGGTAGTCACCGGGACTGCGGCGCTATTCCGCATTAAAACCCTTGGGGACGTCGTCGCAGCGCGGTTGAACGGTACGCTTCCTCCCGGAAACGGCGAGGGCGGCGTCTACGATACCTCCGTGCTGACCGAAGACAACGAATTGTCCTTCGCACTCCTCACCCTCGGATACCGCATAGCTTCACCGTCAAACTGCACGCTGGTCACCGAAGTCATGCCGACGTGGCGGGAACTATGGTCGCAGCGGCTCCGCTGGAAGCGCGGAGCCGTGGAGAACTGCGTGCAGTACGGGTGGACCAAAGTGACCAGGGCCTACTGGGGACGGCAGTTCCTCTCCATGCTCGGCGTCCTGGTGACCCTGGCATATCTCGGATCCATCGTCTTTGCCCTGACCACTGGAATGGGATTGAATCTCCACCCATTCTGGCTCGCCGTCACCTGCATCTTCGTCCTGGAACGCATAGTAACCCTGCGTTTCCGGGGCTGGAGGTACATGTTGCTTGCCGCAACCATGTACGAAACCGTCATCGACGTTTTCCTCCAGGCAGTCCATGCCAAGGCCTACCTGGACGCCGCACTCAACAGAAAGAAAGTTTGGTAAACGACTCATGTACAACAACCCAGCAGGATCCGCAGGCGCAGCAATTGCAGGAGGAGCCGGTTCCGGCACTCTTGCCATGACCGGCGCCGGGGACCTCTTCTGGTTCGCACTGGCCGCTTTCGCCATGCTGGCCCTTGGCCTGGCCATCAAGAGGATCGTCCCGGTCCGCGCGCAGAGAAACTAGCTCGTAAAGAGAAACCAGCAAGCCCAGCAAACCCGCAGTTGTGTCGGATCACGCCCCCAGCGCGACACAACCGCGGGTTTGTTGTTTTACCCCGGCCGTTGCTTAACTTAGGAGCCCTAACTCACGAGTGCCGTATTGGCGGAATACTTGGATACCGAGGTGTATCCGGCCTTCGTTCCTGTGACCCGCACCCGCATGGTGTCTCCTTGGTCGGCCCCAACAAGAACGTAGGTCTTGGCTGTTGCCCCTGTGATCGCTACACCGGAGCGGTACCACTGGTACGCCAGTGTGGTTCCCGAGGTCCACGTTCCCGGGTTGGCCGTCAGTGTGGAGCCAACGGTGAGCGTTCCTGTGACGGTGGGAGTGGGTGCCAGCAGCGTACCGGCCACCACGGTAGCCGTTGGCGCCGATTCCTTGGTGGTAGTTGCGTAGCCGGCCTTCGTGCCTGTAACCCGGACGGTCAACGTGCCACCTTGATCCGCGGCTGCAAGGACACGGGTGGGCGCTGTTGCACCAGCGATGGCCGTACCGTTCTTGTACCACTGATACGTCAACGCAGTTCCGGTGGTCCACGCACCTGGATTGGCAGTCAACGTTGACCCAACTGCCGCCGTTCCGGAGATAGTGGGTGTTGGGGCCGTCAACGGGATCCCTGGAACAAACGAGAAATCACGAATGGTCACGGATTCAGGTGCCACATGGGCAGCGTCACCGCCACCACCTCCGGTAACCCACAGGTTGAAGTGGATCTGTTCGTTGGCCGGAAGTGGAACTGTAGAGCCTTGCAGGACCGTCCGCTTCAACAGCGTTCCTCCGTAGCCTTCGCCGGCAAACGTCTCGAAGGTGAGCTTGCCTGGTTCCCAGACCATCCTGTGGGTGAGGATCGGGGCATTGGTGACATCGAACGTGACCGTGTTGTTGCCCTGCCCAGGGGGCAGTGTGGCATCAAACCAATAGCCATGGCCTTGGGTGACAGGCCAGCTCTGACCATAGGCAGCTCCGCCTCCCCAAGCGGACGCCTCACAGAGGTCGATCTCCGTGTAACCAGGTTCGGCCGCGGGGTCATAGGTGAAGAGGCAACCCCAGACCACCTCCTTCTGGAGCGCGCTCACGTCCTTTTCCACAGTGGTGCTGTACGTTCCGTAGCCGAACCCCTCCCGTGTGGACTGGAACTCCGCGCCCTTGGGAGCCGAGCCGGTTGGGTTGGTGATGGACAGTTTGACGTATCCGTTGGCGTCCGGGTTGCTCACGTTGTTGGCGTCCCAACTCGCGTTGTACATCGGGGCCCCACCCCAGAAACGCTTCTGCCAGTTCAAACCCTTCCAGGCGAAGCTGCCCACAGGGCCAGGGTCCTCAGCCATGGGGGTTGTATCGGCCGCGTGTGATGGGCCTGTTCCAGTGAGCATTGATAAGCCCACCGCCAGCACAACGGCCAAACCTGCTGCTTTTATTCGCCCATGCGGAATGAGCCCTACTGACCATGCCATAGCCGTGTCCTCCATTGATGCGCCCAGACTCGTCGCCGGCAAAAACCGGCGACCGCAAAGACGTTCCACCCCCACGAGGAACGTGCAGTTCCTCGATTATCAAGTAGGCGTGGGTCCTTAGGAAGGGAATTGAAGAACCAAAATGGGCGATATGCCATCAATTGGATAACGGCAGGGTGCCCGGGAGTAATCTTGGCTTTGTCCGTTCATTTCGCGTTCAAATCATCACGTCGGGAGGCCACATCACGATTCGCAGCGCTGGAATCCTGCTTTACCGGCAAGGTTCCTCTGGAGAGTTGGAACTTTGGATTGCCCACATGGGTGGACCTTTTTGGGCACATAAGGACGAACACGCGTGGTCAATTCCCAAGGGTGAATTCCTTGAGGACGAAGACCCGCTGGTTGCTGCCCGCCGCGAATTCACCGAGGAAATTGGAACTCCACCGCCACCATGCGACTACGAGCCACTGGGGGTTTTCAAACAGCCCTCCGGCAAACTCATCACTGCCTTCGCAGCAGAAGCGGATTCCTTCCAGCCCGATGAGATCGTCAGCAACACCTTTCCCATGGAATGGCCCAAGGGTTCCGGCTCCATCAAGGAATTTCCGGAGATAGACGACGCCCGTTGGTTTGAACAAGCCACAGCCCGGAGCAAGCTCGTCAAAGGGCAACTGCCCATTGTGGACGCTTTGGTCCGGCACCTTGGCGGGAAAGCCCTTTAGAGCCAGCCAGCAGGAGCTACTCCCCCTTTTTGGTGATGAATTGCCGGATCCAGTCAATGGTCTCCGGGTGGTCCAGGTGTAGGCCATGTCCCGCCCCGGGAACCCTTACAAGCACCGAACGGCGGATGTGCTCGCGCAGGAGCGCAGCGTTGGGTAATGGCGTAAGCGCATCCTCGGTGCCGTGAATTATCAGAGTCGGGGCTTTGATATCACCCAGCCGGCTCCATGCATCGTGCTCACGACTGGCCTTGAAATGACGTGCCTTGGCCCATGCTGAAGCGTGGGAGGAGAAGAAGGTGTGAACGGCCTCCGGATTGTTGCGCGCCCAGTCCTCAGCGAAGAAGAGCGGTATCAGGCGGCTCATATCCCCGCTGACCAGTGCCTGCATGGCAACCTTGTCGGGGTCAGTGCCCTCGCCTGGCCACCTTCCTCCACTCGTGGCGGCCAAGACCAGCGTCCGGACTTTCTCCGGGTAGTCGATGGCCAACCACTGCGCTACCCGTCCGCCCATGGAGTGACCGTACACGTGTGCTAAATCAACGCCTGCAGCTTTGAGGACCTCGGCTGCATCTGCGGCCATCAGCCTCGTGGTGTAACGGCCGGCGTCACCCTTGCTGCTGCGGCCTATGCCCCGGTGATCGAAGCGGATGACGCGGTAAGAGCGGGACAGGAGCTCCGCCGTCGGGCCCCAACCGTCCATGGCGGTCGCTTGGCCGGCAATCAACAGCATTGGTTCGCCGTCGCCTTCGGACGTCCAGGCGAGTTCAGCGCCATCAGGGGCCACGGCAAAGTTCACCGTGCCACTGTATCTTCAGGGGCGGCGCCGGCGCTGTGGCGTACGGCATAGGGCGCTGCCGTTCCGAGCGCCGAGGCATTAGCGTTGAATGATGACTGCTGAATTCAGGTACGACGTCGAGGTGCTGCATCTCTTGGTATCGCCGGCGCACGCCTATTTTGGCCGCGCCCGAGAAGGCGCCGCGGATGTTCCGACGACGGACGCCGAACAGGCCGAGTTGGTGGCCGGCAAGGGCATCGTGGGTGACAGGTTCTTCGGCAAAGCCGCGCACATGGATGCGGCTGTGACCTTGTTCGCGGTGGAGGCACTCGAATCGATTGCCTCCGAGCTGGACGCCGGGCCTTTGGATCCGTTGATGACCCGGCGAAACGTGGTGCTTCGAGGGGCCGAACTGGCTCCCTTGCTGGGGCATGAATTCACTCTGGAATCCGGAGGCGATTCCGTGCGGCTGAAGGCAGGGAGGCCAGCACACCCTTGCGCTTGGATGGACCAGATGCTGGCACCGGGGGCACACAAGGCGATGCGCGGCAGGGGTGGGGTTCGCTGTCAGGTGATCTCCGGAGGATTACTCCACAGAGGTCCGGCTGTGTTGGTGAGTCCTGTGCCGTTGGACCCTTCCCGGGCAGGAGAGGCAACGGTGCTCCGGCCCTCCCGGCTGCCCTAATTTCCACGGCTTCCCAAAACCGAAGGCTCACACCTCTTCAGCCGCCGGCGCCGCAAACTGCGCCTCATAGAGCCGTGAGTACGCCCCGCCCGCAGCAAGCAGCTCAGCGTGGGTCCCCTGTTCCACGATCTGCCCGGATTCCATCACCAGGATGAGATCGGCGTCGCGGATGGTGGAGAGCCGATGCGCGATGACAAAGCTTGTCCGGTCCGAGCGCAGTGCGTTCATGGCTTTCTGCACCAGAACCTCGGTACGGGTATCCACCGAGCTGGTGGCTTCATCGAGGATCAGCACAGATGGACGGGACAAGAAGGCGCGGGCGATGGTGAGCAGCTGCTTCTCGCCAGCGGAGACGTTGCCGCCTTCGTCGTCGAGCACTGTGTCATAGCCCTCGGGAAGGGAACGGACGAACCGGTCCACGTAGGTGGCCTGGGCAGCTTCCAGAATCTCGGGTTCGGACGCTGTGGGCCGTCCATAGGCGATGTTGTCGCGGATAGTCCCGCCGAAGAGCCACGTATCCTGCAGGACCATGCCCATCCGCGAGCGCAGTTCCTGCCGTGACATGGAGGCGATGTCCACGCCGTCGAGCGTTATGCGCCCTGCGTCCAGTTCGTAGAAGCGCATCATGAGGTTCACCAGGGTGGTCTTGCCGGCACCGGTTGGTCCAACGATGGCAATGCTTTGGCCGGGCTCGGCCACCAGGCTGAGGTCCGTGATGAGTGGCTTGTCGGGCAGGTAGCGGAAGGACACATTCTCGAACACGAGCCGCCCACGCGACGGACCGGACTGCGGAATGGGAGCAGGTTCCGGGGATTCTTCTTCCTCGTCCAGCAGGTCGAACACCCGCTCGGCCGAGGCAACGCCGGACTGCAGCATGTTGGCCATGGATCCCAATTGCGCCAAGGGCATGGTGAACTGCCGCGAGTATTGGATGAAGGCCTGCACGTCACCCAACTGCATCGCACCAGAGGCCACTTGCAGACCGCCCACCACGGCAATACCCACGTACACCAGGTTTCCGATGAACGTCATGGCCGGCATGATCAGGCCACTCACGAATTGCGCTCCGAAACTTGCCTGGTACAGCTCGCCGTTCTTGGCCCGGAATTTCTCCTGGACTTCGTTTTGCCGGCCGAAGACCTTCACCAGTGCGTGACCGGTGTACGTTTCCTCAATCTGCCCGTTGAGCTCGCCGGTGTTTTTCCATTGTGCGACGAACAGTTTCTGTGAACGTTTGGCAATCACCACCGTGGTCCCCAAGGTGAGCGGGATGGTCACCAACGCGATGACGGCCAGCAGCGGCGAGAGCAGGAACATCATCACCAGCACGCCCAGCACGGTCAGCAGTGAGGACACCACCTGGCTGATGGATTGCTGCAGGCTTTGGGAGATATTGTCGACGTCGTTCGTCACCCGGCTGAGCAGCTCACCACGCTGGATGGAGTCAAAATAGCGAAGCGGAAGCCGATGGATTTTCGCTTCGATCCGCTCGCGGAGCCGGTATACAGTCCGCTGGACGACGCCGTTGAGCACGTACGCCTGCATCCAACCGAACGCTGAGGCCAGGACATACAGCGCCAGCACCCAGAGCAGCACGGAGGACAGTGCACCGAAGTCGATTCCGACGCCGGGTGTCAGGTTCATGGCGCTCAGCATGTCGGCCTTGTTGTTCTCGCCGGAGGCGCGCAGGCCGGCGATGACTTGGGCTTTGGTAACCCCTGCGGGTAGCTGTTTGGACACGACGCCGGCAAAGATGAGGTTTGTTCCTTCGCCGAGCAGCCTGGGCCCAATCACGGACAAAGTAACGCTGACCACCGCGAAAACCAGGACAAGCGTCAGCCAGAACCGCTCAGGCCGCAAGGTGCCCAGTAGCCGCCGGGCCGAGGCACCAAAGTTGGAGGCTTTCTCCGCCGGAATGCTCATTCCAGCGAACGGACCGCCACGTCCGGGGCCCATGGGTGGCCGCTGTGGCCCGCGTTGACCAGCTGTTATGGCGCTCATGCCGCCTCCTCCGCCGCCAGCTGGGAGGACACGATTTCCCTGTACGTTTCGGAAATCTCCAACAGCTCATCATGCGTTCCCTGCCCAACGATCCTGCCGTCGTCGAGCACTAATATCTGGTCCGCGTCCGCGATGCTGGAGACGCGCTGGGCGATGATCACCAGCGTGGCGCCGTTGGTGTGATGCTTGAGGGCCTGCCGCAGGCGGGCGTCGGTAGCGGTATCCAGGGAGGAGAACGAATCGTCGAAAATGTAGAGCTCCGGTTGTTTCACCAATGCCCGGGCAATGGCCAGGCGTTGCCGTTGCCCGCCGGAAACGTTGGTGCCGCCCTGTGAGATGGGCGCATCCAGTCCACCTTCCATTTCTTCAACGAAGTCCCGAGCCTGCGCCACTGAAAGGGCCTGCCACAGTTCGTCGTCGTTGGCGTCGGGTTTGCCGTATTGAAGGTTGCTGCGGACGGTGCCTGAGAAGAGATATGGCCGTTGTGGCACCAAGCCGATGTGCCCCCACAGCAGGTCCGGATGCAGATCGCGGATGTCCACGCCGTCCATCCGGACCGCTCCCGCAGTGGCGTCGAACAGCCGCGGCATCAGGTTCACCAACGTGGTCTTCCCTGCGCCCGTGCTGCCAATGATTGCTGTGGTCTGGCCGGCCAATGCTGTGAAGCTGACGCCGCTGAGTACGGGCTGCTCGGCGCCCGGGTAGGCGAAACCGACGTCGCGCATTTCCAGTTCGCCGCGGCGGATACCGCCGGTAACAGGATTCGACGGCGGCTGGACACTTGAGGCGGTCTCCAGCACCTGCCCGATCCTGTCCGCGGAAACGGACGCGCGCGGGATCATCACGGCCATAAACGTGGCCATCATGACGGACATGAGGATCTGCATGAGGTAGCTGAGGAAAGCAATCAGCGTGCCTACCTGCATGGAACCGTCCTCAATCCGGAACGAGCCGAACCAGATGACCGCCACGCTGGAAATGTTCATCACCAACATGACCACAGGGAACATGAGCGCCATCAAACGGCCGGCCCGGAGCGCGACGTCCGTGACGTCGTCGTTCGCCTTGCCAAACCGGGAGGTCTCCATGTCCTCACGCACGAACGCCCGGACTACGCGGATGCCAGTGAGTTGCTCGCGCAGGACACGGTTGACGGCGTCGATCCGGACCTGCATTTTGCGGAACAGCGGCACCATCCGGGTCACGATCAACCCGACCGCCACAAGCAGTACCGGAACACATACCGCGATCAGCCAGGACAGCTGGGCGTCCTGCCGCACGGCCATGATCACGCCGCCAATACTGAGCATGGGCGCCGCAACCATGAGCGTGCAGGACATGAGGACGAGTTGCTGCACCTGCTGGACGTCGTTGGTGGACCGTGTGATCAAGGATGGAGCCCCGAACTTGGTGACCTCCTGCTCGGAGAACTCCCCCACCCTTGCAAAGACGGCGTCCCGTAGGTCACGGCCCATTCCCATGGCTGCCTTCGCGCCGAAGTACACGGCCACTACGGCACACGCGATCTGCAACAGCGTGATCAGCAGCATGAGGCCACCCATGCGCAGGATGTAATCAGTATCGCCGGTAGCGACGCCGTTATCGATGATGTCGGCGTTGAGCGTAGGCAGGTAAAGGGACGCGATGGATTGCGCCAATTGAAAAACGACGACGGCAATCAGCAACCGCTGGTGCGGTTTCAGGAACCGAACGAGAACCTTCCAAAGCATGGGGACTCCGAACCAACGTAGTGAACCGAAGGCTAGTTTACGTCTGGTTGCTGTGGGCAACTAGAGGGAATCTCAGCCCACTGCTTTCCTGTTCAAACCCTGCAGGGCAGCCTGCGTTCCGGTACCGCTTTTGGGTAGGTAAGTGAAAAGACGGAGGGCAGGAAACTGCGGGACACCCAGCACCATGGGAGCGAAGCTGAGGCGGCCCACCGCTGGGTGGTCGTACACAACATCCACGTGGTACGAATCGCCAACCACTTGCCGCTGCCATAATTCCCGGAAGGCTTCCGAGACCTGGCATAGGCCGCGTGCCATGGCATCGAAACGGTGATCGTCCGGGAAGTTGGCTGATTGCGCACGGAACTGCGCCACCATGGAGCGGGCCATCATCTCCTTGTGCACGTGGGGCCGGGCGAGCTCCGGATCCGTGAAAAAGCGTTGAAGGCAGCTTTCACCCACACGGGTATCGAAGGTTTCTGCAGCCGCGGAATTCATGGCCACCACCGTCCAGAAAGGGTCAGCAATGTAACTGGGATTCGCCATGGCATCCACCAACTGCTGCAGCAGAGCGAGCTGGGCGTCGTCTACGTCGAAATTGTGACCGGTGGCCTGTCCCAAAGCCGGACCGCCGGCCGCGCTGTCCTTGTTGCCGGATAGGCCCGAGCGGCGCCCGGACGCAAGCCGCCGGACATAGGTTCGGTCCTCAGGGCTAAGCCGCAGTGCGTTCGAAATGGCATCGAGGATTTCCTCCGAGGCGCCAATGGCCCGCCCCTGCTCCAGCCACGTGTACCAGGAGACACCAACATTCGCCAGGACGGCCACCTCTTCGCGCCTGAGTCCGGGAGTCCGGCGTCGTGGGCTGACTGGTAACCCGACATCCTGCGGACGGGTCTGCTCGCGGCGCGTGCGGAAGAACTCGCCAAGGCGGGCGTGGTTTGAGCGGGCTTGGTGGGAAATAGGCTGGTCGGTTGGCAATGGGGTCTCCAGTAAAAGACGAGCGTCCGGCCACCCGCTGGGCAGCTACGGCACAGCGGATGGCCGGACGAACCGGTGAGCAGGATCCAAACGGATGTTTCCTTGTTACTGCAGGACCCGCTGTTACTGCAGGACCCTCTCCCGTTCGGAGCGCACATCCAACTGTGCGTATTCCTCGGCTGCAAGGCGGGTGGCGTCCTGGGGACTCATGCGCGCCTCAAGGTTGAACAGGGAAGCAATCCGGACAAGACGCTCCTCCACAGAACCGGACACAACATGGAAGGGGATGCCCAACTCGTCCATGGTGTGCTGCAGGATCTCATCGGACATGTTCCGGAACTGATCGTTGACCGGGCGGTGTCCATCAGCAGAGAGCGGAAGCTCGTTCTTCAGGTGCACGAACACATCGAAGGAGTTCTTGACGTGCCTCTTGAAGCTGTTGCCCAGGCTGGTCATCACCTCTTCGAAGAATGCGAGTTCCGGAGTCTTCTTCACGCTCTCCCCCGCCGCGAGGTGTGCTGAGGCACTGGGGTTCAGCCCGAGGGAAACCCGCACGGACCCGTAGATCCATTCCTGCAGCGATGAACCGTCGGAGATGAAACCGGCCGAGAGCTTGTCCTCGTACACGGCACGCTCCACATGACGGGTCACGATCATCTGGATGAGCTCCGCTGCAGTGCATTCCTCGAGGGTCTTGCCAGGGGCGGCCTCGGGCAGGATTTCCCGCATGGTCCTGGCCTTGGTGCGGGGCAACCCCGTGTAGTGGGACAAGGCCATGGACGTAAACGTCTTGCCCGAGGAATAGGTACCCGAAATGCCGATGCGCACAGGGAGCTCCTAGTCGTTGACGAGCTGGAGGGTACCCGCGGCGCTGAGCTTGCCGGCGAACTCGATTGCGGCGTCGCTCAGGTCCGCTTCTGCAACCTTGCGGGTGCCATCGACGTCGCCGTTCAGGACGGTGGGAGCGAAACGGACGTGGGTTGCGTCCTCGATGCCCACAAAGTTCAGCCAGTCAGCGAAGAAGGTGCTGCTGAAGTCGGAGCCGAAAGCGGCCGGAACACCCGGGGCGTAGACACCGCTGGTGTGGATCGCAAGGGCCTGCTTGCCTTCCATGAGGCCGCGGTAGCCCTGCTCCGGGTCGAAGCCGAAGCTCCAGCCGGGCTGGGTGATGATGTCGATCCACTGCTTCAGCACGTAGGGGACTCCCGAGTTCCACATGGGGATGTTGAAGACATACGCGTCGGCTGCAGCGAACTGATCGAACACAGCGCGGGCGGATTCCCAAGCGGCAACCTGCTCCGGTGTCTGGTCCTGTCCGGTGAAGACAGCCATCTTGGCGGCAGCCGCGATCCGACCGAAAACAGGCAACGCACCGTCGTCGAACAAGTTCAGGGTCTCCAGCTCAAAGCTCTCCGGACCGGCAGCCTGGACGGAGTCGATGAAGTGCCGGGCCAACCGCAGGGAGTCGCTGTTGGCGTAGCGCGGAGAGGCGTTGATGTGGAGGATGGTAGGCATTGGCTTCCTTTCGAGGCTTTGCTGCGGGGACGTTTTGTGCCCCGAATTCGATCCTCACGGACATCGCATCAGCGCGTAAGAACGCACTTTTTTGTGCCTAGGGCACCTCAAAGTGCCCTCCCCTGGAAGGCTTCCATGTGCCGGAGCGGTCCCTAGGATTCTTCCTGTGGAAGAATCCGGAATCCCCTTGCAGGCCGCCTACACCGACATCGACGGCACCGTCACCGCCTACAACACCATCTTTGAGTTCCTCCGCTTCGACGCCGGCAAGTCCCGCAAAGCCGAGGCGGAGGACTTCCTTGAGGGCCTGCGGGCGGCAGCCAGGAACGGCGTGCCAAGATCCGTGACGAACGCCCGGTACTTCAGCTGGTGGCGGGGCCGCAGCGTGAGCGAAGTCCAGGAACTCGGCGAGCGCTGGGCAGATTTCCAAGCCGCGTCACCGGACGGCTGGTCCTTCCTGGAACCCGTGGCCTCCCTCCTGGACAAACACACCGCGGAGGGACGGCGCATTGTGGCCGTCACGGCGTCGTTCGAGCCCGCTTTGGTACGTGTTCGACGGCGGTGGCCCCACCTTGAACTGCTGTGCACGTTCCCTGCTGCTGCGAATGGCATCTATACCGGCGACATCGAGGAAGCTCTGGTGGCCGACGCCAAGGCCCGGGCCGTGGCAGCGCACGCCGCCGAGTTCTCGGTGGACCTGTCAGGCAGCTTCGCCTACGGGGACCACAGCTCGGATCTTCCTTTCATGGCATTGGCCGGAGAATCGCTGCTGGTCACCCCGGCGGCAGTTTAGGGTTGAGTCGCCGTTCCCCACCTGTAACAACCCCCAAGTAAACTGTGGCGAGCAGTCCATTTGATGAGGAAAGTATTGGGGAAATGACTCTCACGGCTGAACAGAAACGCATGAACGCCCAGAAGCACTACAACGCTTCCCTGGATCTTTGCCCGGCACGCCAACTGCTCGAGGCCATCAGCAGCAAGTGGGTCACCTTGGTGATGCTGGCACTGGAGGACGGGCAGCAGCGGCACAGCGACCTCCGCAAACGGATACCCGGCGCAAGCCAGAAAATGTTGACGTCCACGCTCCGCTCGCTTGAACGGGACGGGCTGGTCCTAAGGCATGTGACCGTCTCCGTCCCCGTGCGAACTGACTACGAGCTCACTCCGCGCGGACACTCGCTCCTGCGGATCATCTTCGAGATGAAGGAGTGGGCCGAGGAACACATGGATGACGTCGCCGCGTCCCGCATGGAACACGACCGTCACCGACTCGCTTTCAACTAGCCCCAGGGACGCCGGCATGCACCTGTTTTGCCTGCACCACGCCGGCGGAACCACAGCCAGTTTTGCGGGCTGGCGTTTCGACGGCGTGCACGTCACCAAGCTCGCATACCGCGGCAGGAATTTCCGTTCCGTTGGCGGTGCCGCAGCCGCTATGGCCGAACGAATCGCAAGCTCGCAGTCCGGGCAGGTGGCGCTCTATGGCCACAGCCTGGGCGCCGTGCTCGCCTTCGAGGCCGCCCTTCGGCTTCAGGAAACCGGGCGGGTGGTGCACGTGTTCCTCGCAGCCGCGCGGCCGCCGTCGGGGATGTACGACGCCGGTGCTGCCGCGGCAGCCGCTTCCAGCGCCCGGTCCGGGACGGCACAGTCCGTGGCAGCCCTGTCCGGGACTTCGCTGTCCGTGGCCGCCTTGTCCGAGCACGTGCTCAGCACGACCGCCCTGTCCGAGCGGGCCCGGGAAGTACTGCTTGAGGATCTGGCATTGTTGGAGAGCTACCCCGGCAGGCTGCCCGCCCGCCAGTTGGAGGTGCCGGCCACAGTCCTCTACAGCTCTGATGATCCTGTGGTTACGGCTTCAGAGTCACTGCGCTGGGCGGACTGGTGCGCGCAGAAGCCACGATTGATCGATGTCGCGGGCGGGGGCCATCTGTTCCATGTCGGCAACCCGAAGGTCCAGGCGATCGTAGCAGCCACCCTGTCCGCCGAGGCGACTCACGACGCGCATGCCCCGTTGTGACACGCAAACTGGTTGTGACACGCAAACTGTTCGGCGCCACGGAAAAAGCCTGGCGACGCGCGGATATGGGCGTCGCCAGGCTTTTTCCGTGGCCCTGAAACGAGAAGGACCTAAGCTCCCGCGCTCACGAGTTCGCGGTCAAGAGCGGTCTTGCCGGCGGCGAAGATTGCGGCCATTTCCGCAACGCGCCGCCCCAAGTGCCCCGCAGTAGCGATGTCTGCGGGGTGTACGCCTTCCACACCGACGTCCGAGAATGTCTGGGCGGCGGCACCGTTGAAGTAGCCAAAGCGGTTGAGATCGTTTTCGCTGCCTTTGGTGCTCTTCCATCCCGGGAGCAGGCCCAGGTTGATCCAGTTCATGCCGTGCTGGGCTGCGAAAGTGGAGAAGTAGTCCAGGGTGGAATTCTTGTCACCGGCCTTGCAGGCGGCATTGGTAAAGCCGGCACCCAGCTTGTTGTGCCATTTCTGCACGGCCCAGCGGCCTGCGGTCTTCTCGGCGAACGCATGGAAGGCCGCAGGCGCAGTGCCCATGTAGGTGGGGGCGCCGAAAATGATGGCATCCGCTTGGTCGATGAAATCCCAGGATTCCTGGGTGAGCTCATCCACGCGCAGGAGAGCCGTTGTGGCTCCGGTGGCGGCGGCAGCGGAAACCACTGCGTCTGCCAGGACCTTGGTGTGGCCCGAACCTGAATAATAAACAACTGCAATCGCCGGAGTGGCCATGGGTGTCCTTACTGTTTGTACTGTCTGGTCCTGTTGTACTGCGTGGTCTTCTTGTGATGGTGTGACTAGATGGCGGGCTGCAGGGCCAGCTTTTCCGTGACCATCGTGGCTGCGGCGCGGGCGCTGCCTGCCTCGGTAAGCTCGAATTCATCCACGCGAACACCGAATTTGTTGCTAAGGATCACGGCGGCTTCAACAAGTGACAGTGAATCGATGTCAAGGTCAGCGAACGAGTCGTCCGGTCCCATGTGGCCGAGCTCGTCCATGGTGGACCCGATCGCCCCTACGACGTCCATAGCTGTAATTTCCATTTGCTTCCCCCTTTTACAGGTGGCCCGGGTTAGCCGGCGCCACAGTGGTCCTGCACGGCACCCCGGCCTGCAGGAATCGGTGTCCGGCCCTAGTGCGGGTCGACAACCGAGATCGATGGCCAGGTCATGGCAACGGCTCCCCAGGTGGTTCCTCCGCCAAAGGCAGTCAGGACCACCTTGTCCCCGGGGCTCCTGTGGCCTTTGGTTCCGGCGTCGGTCATGGCCAACGGGATGGATGCGGCTGAGGTATTGCCCACCCTGTCCAGGTGGACCTCGGCCCTGGATCCTGGGATGCCGGTCACGGAAGCAACGGTGTTCAGGATCCGGAGGTTCGCCTGGTGTGCAATCAAGGAATCCACGTCGTCGGCAGCCCAGCCAGCGCTGGCGAGCACTGTTTCCACGGAACCGGACATCGCCGCGACTGCCTGCGTGAACACCTCCTTGCCCTGCATCTCAAAAAATGAACCAGGACCTTCCGGCACGTGGATGAGCGTTTCGCCCTCGCCATCGGAGTGCAGCGTTGACGCCTTGATGGCCCCTGGTTCGTCTGCTGTTCCGGCCGACAGGTAAGCCGCGCCCGCTCCGTCCCCGAAAATCACCGAAGTGGTCCGGTCCGCCGGATCGAGCAGACGGGTAAAGGTGTCCGCGCCGATTACCAGTGCCGAGTCCACGGATCCCGAGCGGATGGCCCACGTGGCGGTAGTCAGTGCATAGACAAATCCGGAGCAAACCGCGGACACATCGAATGCAGGAATGCCCTTCAGCCCCAGGTTCGCTGCCACCTTGGGTGCCGTGGCCGGGCAGACCTTGTCCGGCGTCGAGGTCGCCACAATCAAGAGCCCAGCAGAATCGACGCCGGCACTGGCCAAGGCGCGCCGCCCGGCCGTGGTTGCCAGGACGCTGGTGCTTTCCGTTTCGTCAGAGTGGCGGCGTTCGGCGATGCCTGTCCTGCGCCTGATCCATTCGTCCGAGGTGTCCATGACAGCAGACAGGTGCTCGTTGGTGACCACCTTTCTGGGCAAGGCGCCGCCCAATCCCCGGACAACGGCGGATGCGGCACTCATTTCTTATCCCCCACGGAAGCGCTTGCGGCCACAACATGGGACGGCAGCTGGTGGGCAACGCTGCAAACTACTTCGCCGCCGTCGAACGTTCCCACGACGTCAGCGCAGCGCCACCAACCACCGTCCTTTTGGATCAACCGGCTCTTCTGCAGCGACACTGCAAGGCCGGTCCCCTGCCCGCCCCCATTCTTCGGGCAGGAGCCGTTGAGTGTGACGCGGGTTTTGCGCATCCATAATGTGTTGCTGTCCGCGCGGTTCATGGAATCGAGCCGGTACAGGAGAACCTGTCCCAGCTGCAGCGAGGCAACAAAGTACTCGACGGCGGATAGCGCCTGTGGGTAGGCGGCCTCCAGCCCGCGGCGGTCATCCAAGCGTCGGGACAGTGAGGGCTGCTGGCGGAATGAGAGCTGCGCGCGGGCCATTCCCTCGCCGGCGTCTCCTTCACTCGGATCCAGGACGACGTCCAGCAGCGAAACCTGCCGTTCTGCCCACAGCCCACCGTAGAGTCGCGTGCTGGCGTCACCCACCAAAGCTTCCTCAGACGGGGATTGGACTGATGCGAGCCCGCGTTCGGCGTGCTCATGGGCTACTTCCAGTACAGCGGTCATGGACGCAACAGAGCAGCGAAGGACCGAAGCGTGTCCCAGGTCCTGCAGCGTCGCCCGGCATTCGAGATCGCCCAGCGTACCTTCCACAGGTTCACTGCCACCCGAGATGGTCACCGACGCCAGATAGGCAGCAGGCAACAGTTCGGGAGAATACCGGCTGGCCAGCAAAGCCTCTGCCATCCTGGCAGCCAAAACGAGGACGTCCGTGGTGCCAAGGTGCGGTGTTTGCTCGGAGTTCCCCTTGATGGACCAGATACCTTCAACGCCAAGGGCGGCGCGGGCCGTGAGCGTGGATTCGGAGACGGTATGGTTCACGCGGAGTTCCCGCAGCCTGGGGTTGGTGGTCTTGTAGCCGTGGCTGAAGAACCGACGGCGACCGTCGCCCAGGAGTTCGTCGATGGAGGCGTAACTCCGGGTGCTGGAGCGTAGGGCAGGTGGCATGGGTATTCCTAGGATCGTCATCGGCGGTGATCCTAGAATCCATCGCGCAGGCGCCAGCAACCAGTGTCCGTGGATGGTGGTGGTGGGAACACCACCCTCTGCGCTGACGGCCGCGTCTCTGGGCGACTGGACAGTAGGCTGGAGCTGTTCCACCCAGAACCGCTACGAAGGGACTTGAGTTTTGGCTTACATCACTGTCGGAAACGAAAACAGCACCGAGATTGAGCTCTATTACGAGGACCACGGGACGGGCCAGCCAGTAGTCCTTATCCATGGGTATCCGCTGGACGGTTCATCGTGGGAGAAGCAAACTGCTGCCCTCCTGGATGCCGGCTACCGCGTCATTACCTACGACCGCCGTGGCTTCGGCAAATCCAGCAAGCCTACAGTGGGCTTTGACTACGACACCTTCGCCGCAGATCTCAAGACGCTTCTGGAAACCCTGGACCTCAACGATGCCGTGCTGGTGGGCTTCTCCATGGGCACCGGCGAGGTTGCACGCTACATCAGCACTTACGGTTCCGCCCGCGTGGCGAAGGCCGTCTTCCTTGGTTCCTTGGAGCCTTTCATGCTGAAGACCGACGACAACCCGGACGGCGTCCCGCAGGATGTCTTCGATGGGCTGTATGAGGCTGCCACGGCAGACCGCTACGCCTTCTTTACCGATTTCTTCAAGAACTTCTACAACAGCGACACCTTCCTGGGGACAGAACGCCTCAGCCAGGAATCCGTGGACGCCAGCTGGAACCTTGCAAGCCAAGCGGGCGCCTTCGCGTCCGTGGCCGCACAGCCCACATGGCTGACGGACTTCCGCGCGGACATCCCCAAGATCGATGTTCCCGCTTTGATCGTTCACGGCACCGCGGACAACATCCTCCCCATCGACGTCACGGGGCGGCGCTTCAAGAATGCACTGCCCAGCGCCGAGTACCAGGAGATCGAGGGCGCACCCCACGGTCTGTTGTGGACGCACGCGGCCGAGATCAATGAAGCGTTGCTGACGTTCCTCAAGAAGTAGTACCTCCTACTTTTTGAGCCGGAGCTTCCGGGCTTTCTTGCCGCTGCGCAGATACTCCTGTTGCGCGGCGTCGGCCTTTGCGCGTTCGGCGGCATGAAGCAGGCCGTACGTGAAGGCACTGTTACCGGCACCGGACGCAGACCCCAGCTTCAAAAGCTCGGCGCGGGCCATGGCGCTGTCCTGATGTTCACCCAAAATGGTCTGGACATCATGGACAGCGTCAGCGAGCTTTGCGGCGCGCTTCCCGTGGACACTTTCAGCGGTGGCCGCGGCGAAGCGCAGCTTCTTGGCAGTCTTGCGGACATTGTGAAACGCCGTGTCACGTGAAGGCCCGACGGCGGCACCCACCGCGGCGTCGTGGCGTTTGGTGAGGCGTTTGGAAGCTTTGTTGACGAGTTTCGCTGTGGTCTTGCGTGCGGGCCCGGTTCCTTGCGGCGCAATTCCAGGAGAGTCCAGGAAGGCTTCGAGCCCATCCAGAAGCCGGAAATAGCGGGGGCTGTTGAGCCGGGTCCTGATTGCTGCCATCGCCGTGTCCGCCCGAACCTTCATCCGCTCATCCAGCTCAGCGTGAAGCGGACCCAAAACCAGCTTCATTGGCAGTTCGTCCACATCCTTTCGGAGCCGCTCATGAAGGACCTCTACATCCCGGTAGCGTCCAAGAGTCGTGGCCAACGATTTCAGTTCGAGCTCAAGTTCCTGGACCGGGGAACCCTTGAAAAGCTTGCGGTAACTGTGGAGCACCGAGCGGATCCGCCGGGTCAGTGACCGCATCTTATGGACGGAATCGTCGCGGTTCATTCGCACATGCGCGTCCTGCAGGAGCAACTTGGCCACCTGGGCGTCGAGGTAGTTCAGTACGGGTACCACTGCCGGACCCTTGCGGCTGGGGACCTCGCGGCCGGTCCCCTTTGCACGCGGCCAGGAACCTCCCAGAGCTGTTGCCAATTTGGAGGTGCGCTCGCTGGGGCTCGCCCCTGCCTGTGTGAGCTGGGCTGCGACGGCGTCCAGGATGTCATCGCCCTTGTCCGCGTGCCCGCTACCGTTGAGTTCCACTTCCCATTCGCGCCACTGCTGTTCACTGGAATCCGCCACCGAAACAAGGGCCCGCACGTGGTCATCCACGAACTCCGCCACACGCCCGCCGTCGTCCTGGTAGAGCGGGTAGCTGGTGCGTTCGGTGTTGAGTGTGGCGACTGCAATGACCGCGTGTCCGCGCGTGTAGGCAAGGATCCGATCCATCAGTTCCACCGGCACGGTATCGGCCTGGCCCAGGGGCGCGTGGATTTCGGTGCGACGTCCTGGGCTGTGGGGAAGCTTGAGGTGCCATCCGGCGTCGGGACCACCTGTCCGCCGTCGCAGAGTTATTCCGCGGGCGGCAAGCGCGAGATCGCTGGTGTCAAAATAGACCGCTTCGAGGCTATGGGTGACTGGCTCGCCCACGCGGGCAACGCCGTCGATCTTTTCAAGCGTGGGAAGCGGCGTGGAAGGATCGACGTCGAACTTCCGTTCTGCCTCTACGTTGCTGGACGTTGCCATCACTTCTCCTTACTGGAGCTTATTCTTCGTGGCACCCGGGGAGGCCGGCCCGTTCGCTGGCCGACCTCCGGGGGTAAGAGGCTTACACGAAAACCTTTAAACCAATGCTCCTCCGCCTTCGTCAACATCGCCACCGGATACGGTGCCACGCCAGGCGCCGGTCTCATGTCCCTGGGCCTCGATGAACTTCTTGAACTTGTCCAGGTCTGCGCCCACGCGCAAACTGTCGGCTCCGACTGCCGAGCCGGCCTTTTCGGCGAGGGTGTCCGGCTCCCAGTCGATCTCTACATTGACGCGGGTGTGCACGGCGTCCAACGGTTCAAAGGTCACTGTTCCTGCATTGCGCGGGCCGTCCACGCTCGCCCAGCTGACCAGGGAATCAGGCACCTGCTCGATGATCTGGGCGTTGTATTCGCGCTTCACGCCGCCCACGTTCGTCGCGAAGTGGAGGGCCGTATCATCGATCTGCTGCACGGACTCCACCCCGTTCATAAACTCGGGAAAAGTCTCGAACTGCGTCCACTGGTTGTAGGCAACGGACACGGGGACATCTACTTCAATTGATTTATTGACGGTAGCCAAAGGTATCGCTCCTTCAATGTTCTCGTCTTGTAGTGCGTTTATATGTACTGCGATTTATATGTCCTGCGCTTTAATGTGCCGGACTCTTTTGAGTCCGGTAATGCCGGCGGCGCGCCAGCCGGCTGGCTGCATAACCGTCTGGCGCGCCTGTCTTATGGGCGCGCCCGGGTTACGGCCTAACCTGCGTCGAAATCCTCTTCGTCGTCGTCCTTGGGTGACTCGTCCCGGGGCAGATCAGTGCCGCTGCCATCGGCCAGGGAGTCAGCAGGCTGGTTCAGATTCTGCTCGGCCTGGGACTGTTCGTCGATACCGCCAAAGCGGCCTGCCCCGGGTTCGCCTGCGCTGTCCGAGTCCTCGGGATCCAGGTGGCTGAGATTGGGTGCGCCGGTTGCATATGTTTCGCCATCAGGGCTGTCCTCGCTCAGACCGGCTTCGCTGAGGTCCTCTTCCACGCGGGGCTGCGCCTGCGATCCGCCCGCTTCCTGCTCTGCGGTGGGGGTGCCGTAGCCCCCCGCTTCCTCTTCAGGCGTGGCGTTCTGCTTGTCCATGTGACCTGTCCTTTCCATGCGGTGGAACGTGTTAATGGAACACTTCGAACCTATAAGGACGGTTGGCGACGTGTCCATGCTTTGAAGAAATTAGTCAGCAAACTTAGCAATTTCATGCTTGAGGCACTATCGTGGCAGCCCCGATTCATAGGCCACGTAGTCCGGACGAAGCACCACCTCCTGTGAACCCATCATCGCGATGTCCTCCCACAGCACCAGGAACGATCCCCGATGCCACCAACGCAACAACTGCGCCACCGGCCATGGCTGCGTCATCCCTTGCCTCTCATACCCCAGGAAAGACGACGCCGTCCGCGGACTCACAATGATGCCCACCAAGCGGGCTTGGCTCAGGAGCTGGGTTGGTGCCGAGTCCAGGGCGAAGCGGGCATCCGAAACCTCCCCCAGCCGTTCACCCTTGCTATCCACAACGTCACTACCGAGCAGGTCAGTCAGGATCATGGCTACCTCCCGGGATCCGGCCGATGACGTGGTTCCGAAGCCACCGCTCCACCCACGATGCTTCGAGCGAGTCCGAGCGCACACCTACAGTGATAACGGTGTCCACGCCCGATACGACGTCCCAAGGAATACGGATCAACCTGTTCGACGGCGGCCTGCCGCCGAAGATCCGCGTGCCCAGTACCGGACCTGTCAGCAAGGCCGTTATGCTCGGCGGTGCAGCACCTTCCGGGATGGGCTCATCAGGCGCGGGACCACTCAACTCGAGGTCGTCGACGGTGGTGACGGGCACGCCGTCGACGTCCAACACCTGCCGATCCAACAAGTGGAGCTGGGCGTCCAGGACCAAGCCTGCCGGGCGTGGCGCAGGCCTGATCTCACTTGGCTCGATCTTCCTGCGCTTTTCAGCACTCATGCGCCTGCTCCGGTAACAATCATGAGTGGAATGGCAGCCAAGGATGCGGCCAGGATGATCACCAAATACACCAGCCCGGCAATATTCACGGCCCTGTTATTGACGTGCTCGCCCATATATTGGGGATCGTTCGCGACAATCAGGATTGGCAGATAGGTGAGGGGCAGAGCGATCGCGGAGAACACCACCGAATACTCGGTCACAAGGATGGGATCCACACCAGTGGCGAGGACAGCGGCACCCGCCAGAAGGACCACGATCATGGACATGTGGAACCTGGCCGCCTGGGCCGGCCGCCGGAACTTTCCCCACGACCATCCAAAGAACTGCGCCAACGTGTAGCCGCTTGAAAGCGTCGTCTCCAGAGCTGCCCCGAATGTAGCGGCCACAACGCCCAGAATCAGCACGGCCAAGGCCAGCTGTCCTCCCGCCTGGGCAACGGGCAACGCCACTTGCGACAGCGTGGTGACGCTGATCCCCGCAGGCAGGAGGACGACGGCGGCGCAGGCGGCGATCGCCACGGAAAGGAACCCACCCAGTGGGAAACCGAGCAGAACGTTCATTCGGGCCTGCATCAGATCCTTGACCTTCCACCTTTCCTCCACAGCGCCCGAGGAGAAGAAGAACACCTCGTAGGGGGTCATGGCAGCTCCGAACAGTGCGATGGCAAAGTACCAATACACGCCGGGGCCTTCCTCCTGCGACACGGACGGCGCGAATGCCTGGCTGGCCAGGACACCCCAATCGGGCTTGAGCAGGAAAAGCGCCACGGCAAAAACGATCAAGGAAAGTCCCAGGAGCCCGGTGACGTTTTCCATGATCTTGAACTTCACCCGCCAAATCACAAGCCACACGGCCAGCAGCGCAACGGGGACCCAGAGCAAGTAAGCCACGCCGCTGGCCAACTGCAGGGCCAGGGCGATGCCGCCGATCTCGGCGGTGACCGTCATCAGGTTGATCAGGAAGGAAGCAGCGAGATTGGCTAGCCCGGCACGCGGCCCCATGCGCTCACGAATCACCTCGAAGGTTGCCCGGCCTGAGACGGCCGCCACCCGTCCTGACATATTGGCAAAGAGGCAGATTCCGACGACGCCGACCACCACTACCCACGCCAGAGAAAGCCCAAAGCGTGAACCTACTACGGCGTTGGTCACCAAATCCCCGATGTCAACAAAGCCCCCGATCGCCGTCAGGATGCCCAGTGCAACACCGAGGAGCCGCTTCACTGGATGCCGGCCTTGGTCATGAGGGCTTTGAGCTGATCGGTGGCATTGCGCAACTCACCCAGGACTTCGGGCAGGCCGTGTGCGCCTGATCCCGGTTGCCCCTGTTCAGGGCCGCCGCTCGGGGCAGTCAACGCATCACGGGCATGGAGCATCGCGCGCGAGATGGTGGCGAAGGAGGTCAGCATGTCATCCCGCAGCGACTTTTCCTCCTCGGTGGGAGCGGTGAAACCTTCAACTTCATCGGTAGCGGACTCGACCTCCCCCAACATGTCATCTGCCGCAGTGGACCCGGCAGCCGCCGTCGTGCTGTTTTTGATCCTGAGGTCTACAGCCAAGGTGGCAGCTTGGACGGCGGAGAAGACGTCTTTCGCCGGTCCCTTAAGCGCCTCGGGGGAAGGACGCTGTGAGCATGCGGTCAATGCTCCGGCGAGTACCGCCAGAGCCAGAAGAATCGTCGCCAGGCGCCTGCCGTACTGGCTCACGATGGCTGCGGAATCTGGCAACCGGCTTGTGGATCCATCCCTGTGTAATTAAGGGGCCCGGCCAGAATATTCAGGGCGATGGTCGCAAACTGCGAACACTGCGCGGGTGGGGCGTTGTAATAGCCGCGTTGGCCAGCCGCTATTGCTCCAATGACGAGCCACACAACTACGAACAGCCCAATAATTGAACCGATTCGCATTTCTTCCCCAATCAATAAAACGGAAACCCAGCTATTACTACTTACTGGGCGGCCAAGGGCGCGGTCGGGGCAGGGATTCCTGTCCTGCCCTCGACCGCAAAACCCATGTCAATCCGAAGGATTGGTTTCGGTAGTCAAACCGCGATCATCTGCGGTCCGCTCATCCTTTTCTTCTGCCGGCCCGGGTGGATTCGCTGATTCATTCCCCCCGGCATCGGCGGCATCTTCCGAACCTTCCCCGGATGCGTCGCCAACAGGTACCTGATCATTGGAGGCGTGTGCCCCAAGATCACGTGGGATCGGATGACCTGGTGTCGTGATCCCATCGTGCACCTGGCTGAAGCCGGCAACTTCGGTTGGATCAGTTGTCATACGCGTGACCGGCCCCGGCCGAGAACCCAGCCGATGAGCGCCAGGACCAGCAGGATAATTCCTACCCACAGCAGGAAACTCAGGGCTTGGTTAAAACCGCCAACAAGCAGCAGCACGATCGCAATGACGCCGGCAATCACCAATAGTGTGTTCATCTAAGCTACGCATCCCTTCAAACAAATTTGTCCAGTTAGGAAGGCGTCCGCTGGGACTCCAATTGGAGCTCCACCCCAAAGCAACGGGCACCGAACGGAGAAATGATCTCCTTATTCCGTACTTACCCCAAATGACAACAGTTCAAACAGAACCGCTGCCCTCCGAAGCACGTGCACAGCATCATGATAGGCGCGCATTCTGTTCCGGCGAAGTATTTCGACAGGAAACTTAGTACCTCTTCGCCGAAAAGGCTCCGAGTGCCTGGCTGATCTCCCGCGCAGTACCCGCAGCGGCCTCTCCGTATTCCTCATACTTGGCAGGCACGATCCTGCTCGACGGCCCGGAGATGGAGATTGATCCTGCCGCCACACCCCCCGGCCCCAACAAAGGAACCCCGATTGAGGTAATTCCCGTACTGAGGCCCTGTTCATTGATGGAGTATCCGCGGGCGCGGGTTTCCCCGATCATGGCCCGTAGTTGCGCCGGGTCAACGACGGTTTGCGGCGTGAGGGCTTCAAGGGGTGTGGCCAGATAGTCATCCACGATGGCGTCGTCAGCAGCGGACAAATAGGCAATCCCGGTGGAAGACGCGTGCATCGGCAGTCGGGACCCCAGGGGTAGGAAAGCCCTGAGGACATGGGGCGTGTCGAGGCGTTCGATGATGAGCATGTACCCGCGGTCCGGGACCGCGAGGTGGACAGTCTCCGTGGTGTCCAGCTGCAATGCGTTCAGGGGGCCCATGGCGGCGTCGCGGATGACCGAGCCGCTGCTTCCCCGGCTGGCCACGGCAAAAGCATGGTTGGTCAGGACCCACTTTCCCGCCTGCGCTTCAGACTGCGCCACCCATCCCAATTCCGCCAGGGTCCTTAGCATGCGAAGGACCGTAGCCTTGGGGACGTCCACCTCACGGCTCAGCTCCGATAGGCCCGCCGGCTGGTTGTCCGACACGGCTTCAAGAACCCGGATGGCCGTGACCACACTCTGCGTACTCATTCACACTCCCCCTTGACCGCTCGCTTTCTTATGACCTACGGTACAGGCGATTTCCCAGAATGAACCATTGGTTCATCCAGTGAACCGACGATGTTTGATTGGAGAACGGGTCTTGGAACAACAAATAGCTGCCCTCGCCATCTTTGTGGGCGTCTTTGTCCTGGCAACCCTGCGCAAGGTGCACATTGGCGTGCTCATGTTCGCAGCGGCTGCCGGCGTTGGCGTTTGGATGGCAGGGATGACCATCGACAAAGTGGTGGCGGGCTTCCCCATCGGGATCCTCGTCCTGCTTGTAGGTGTCACGTACTTCTTCTCGATCGCCCAAGCCAACGGAACGATCGACCGCATCATCGAGATGGCCATCACCAAGGTAGGTGACCGCGCCTTCTTTCTGCCCATCGCATTTTTCGCGCTTACCATCGGCATCTCAGCCATGGGCTCCCCCTTGGCAGGCTTGGTCATGGCCCCCATCGGCATGCCACTTGCCAAACGCTATGGCATCGACCGCATGCTGATGGGCATCGCCATTGGGTCCGGCCTGAGCGCGGGTGGCTTCGCGCCAACCAGCCTGTTCGGCATTGTCACGTACGGCACAGCCCGAGCGGCAGGGATTGACCTTGATCCCCTGGTCCTCTTCAGCGTCGCCCTGGGAACCAATCTCCTGCTGCTGGCCGCCGCCTATGTCATGTTTGGTGGATTCAAGCTACTCAACACGCGTACCGCTGACGGTTTCGGCACCCAGTTGCCATCCTTCAGCGCTAACCGCCCGACGCCGTCGCACCCCTTTGAACGCGAAGGCAACATTGCGCGCGGCAAGCAAGCAGCCGTCCAGGTCCTTGACCCGGCATCGGCGCCGGACGTACCGGCGTCGGAGGTACCGGCGTCGGCCTCAAAGCTCAACCGCAACCAAATCATCACGGTGCTGTGCATGGCCGGGCTGGTTCTTACCGTCATCCTCATGTCTGTCCTGGGCTCAAATCCGGACATCGGCGTTCTCTGCTTCGCCTTCGCCTCAGTCCTCACCCTCTGCGATCCGCAATCCGGAAAATCGGCTGTCGCGAAGATCGACTGGTCCACCGTGTTGCTGGTGGGCGGGATCATCACGTTCGTCGGAGTGCTTCAGACCATGGGAGCCGTCGCGTTGCTCGGCGAAGCGGCGGGCGCCGTCGGGACTCCCCTGCTGGCCGCGCTGGTGATCTGCGGGATCGGCGGACTCATCTCCGCGTTCGCCTCCACCACCGGAATGCTCGCGGCGCTGGTGCCGCTGGCACTGCCACTCGTGGCCTCCGGGGACATCGCCGGGTGGGCTGTCATCGCAGCGTTGGGCGTGTGTTCGTCGATCGTTGACGTCTCACCGTTCTCGACCGTCGGCGCCACCTTCGTAGCCACGGTCGATGCAGACGAGCGGCCCCGCATCACCAGGCTCCTCACCCGTTGGGGCTTGTCCATGGTGGTGGTCGGACCCCTTCTGCTGGTCGGTGCACTGGTGGTTCCGTCCAGCCTCTAGCTTCCTTTTCACACTCTTATACGCACTCAAGTCTCCTATGCACGAAAGGTGCCACCATGCTCAAACCACTCCGCGGAATCACCGTGGTCGATCTCAGCCGAGCCCTCGCGGGACCCTACTGCACTGCACTCCTGGCCGATATGGGTGCCCGGATCATCAAGGTAGAAAGCATCAACGGGGGCGATACCGCCCGCCAATGGCCGCCGTTCCAGGATGGCCACAGCCTCTACTTCGATTCTGTGAACCGGAACAAATCCTCTGTATGTGTCGATTTCTACTCGGCCGAGGGGCGCGACATCCTCTCCACGCTGATCGCCGAAGCCGACGTCTTGGTGGAGAACTTCAAACCCGGCACACTTGAGAAAATGGGGTTCGCCTCGTCACGTTTGGAAGAACTCAATCCCGAACTCGTCGTCGGATCCGTCACCGGGTTCGGCAACACTGGACCCCTTAAGGACGACGCCGGACTGGATCAGGTCATCCAAGGAATGTCCGGGTTGATGTCGGTCACGGGATCAGGCCCCGGTGAAACGTACCGCGTGGGGATACCGATCGTGGATATCACCTCGGGAATGGTGTGCGCGTTTGGGATCCTCGCAGCGCTGCTCGGAGCCCGCAACGGTGAGAACGCCAGCAGGGTGTCCACTTCGCTTTTGGAAACCGCGCTGAACCTGTCCGCTTTTCAGGGGCAGAAGGCCCTCAGCCTCGGCGAAGCACCCACACCGCAGGGAAACAACCATCCCGTCATCGCCCCCTACGGCACGTTCGCCACTGCCACCGAACCCATCAATATCGCCGTGGGCAGCGACAAACAATGGAAGGCATTCTGTGGCCTGTTAGGCATTCCCTTGGCAATAGAGGATCCCCGCTTCGTCACTGGGGCGGACCGCTCGGCCAACAGGCAACTGCTTACCGAACTCATCGAAGCTGCTTTGGCGGCCAAACCGGCGGCCGAATGGGTGCCGTTGATCAGCCAGGCTGGGATCCCCTGCGGCCCCATCTACAACTACACACAGGCCCTGGCCTCCGAGCAGGTTGCCGCTCTGGGTCTTGTCCAGCGCACGCAGCGCCGGGATGGCTCTGAACTTCCACTCCTTCGCGGGCCACTGAGCTTGGACGGGGAGGCCAGCGAAATCCTGTCGGCCCCGCCTGTGCTCGGCGAACACACCACCGAAGTTCTCATGGAACTGGGAATGACTCACGACGACGTCACCCGGCTTGAGCGCGAGGGTCGCGTTCTGTGCGGGCAGGCTTCGGTTTCGGTTTCGGCACAGATTGGCGTCCTGCGATGAGCACAGTTTCCCAGGCTTCGCGTGTTTCCCACATTTCGCATATTTCGCATGAAGGCCTTGTGGGCCGTATAGCCGTTTCGGTGGCTGATGGCATTGCAACCGTGGAAATCTGCAACCCCGCGCAGCGCAATGCCCTGACCAAGGCCATGTGCCTGGAAATCCAGGAGCTGATGCCCAGGCTCGACGCCGATCCCGATATTGCCGTGGTGGCTCTACGCGGTGCGGGCGACACTTTCTGCGCAGGGGCTTCCATCAGCGAGCTTTCGTCCGTGCTGTTGGATCCCCAGCCGGACGGTTCAGTTCTTGACCAGCTCAGCTTGGCCGATCACGCCATTGCATCTCTTTCCAAACCCACAGTGGCCCTGGTGGACGGCGCGTGCATGGGCGGAGGGTGGCAAATCGCCTCGGCCTGCGACTTCATCATCGCCAACGAGCGCGCCGTCTTCGGGCTGACCCCGGCCAAAATCGGCATCATCTACCCACGCCCGGGCATTGAACGGCTGGTCCGGCTGGTGGGGCACGCCAACGCCAAATACATCCTCCTTACCGGGCAAACATTTAGCGCAACCCAAGCCCAAGCGCTGGGTTTGGTGGCCGACGTCGTTCCTTCCGCTTCCTTTGAGCAACAGTGCGAGGCGCTACTTGGTTCCCTGCGGAGCCGCTCGCGTTTCTCGGTGCATTCCATGAAGCGGTTGGTGGACCTGGAAGCTGCGGATGCTTCGGACGCCGGGCAGCCTGACATCGATCAGGAGTGGGCCGCCGCCTGGTCCGCGATGCCCGAGAGTCCTGACATGGAGATCGGCATCAGCGCGTTCCTGAACCGCGAACAACCCCGGTTTACGTGGCGGCCTCTTGGGTGAACAGGGCCCGCCCGAGACGTGATCTATGCCTCAATCAGGGACAAGGCCAGCCTTTCCTCCGTTGAACCAGAGACGACGGGAGGCCCCATGCTCATTGTTCTGACAGGAATAGACGGTTCAGGAAAGACGACGGCGGCCCGCGCCTTGGTGGATTCGACCCGCGCTGAGGGGCGTAATGCGCTGCTCCTCAGCAACCACGCTGCACGCCGACGGATGTCGCTCATTTCGGAGCGATTCGGATGGAAGTTGCCGCCACGCGGTGCCGATTTTGTAGAGACGTTCATCCGCGTGGGCAACGTCCTTGTTTCACATGCGCGAGCCCGGAATTTCAGCGGCCTGGTGGTCATGGACAGGCATCTGTACTGCCAACTTGCGCTGCGCCGCACTGCCGGATTGAGCCGGGGCCGGTTGCTCCCCTGGCTGCTGGAAAAGCTCCCCGATCCGGACCTCACCGTGCACTTGGACGTTGACCCGCGGCGTGCTCATGAACGGGTCATGGCGCGGGGCACGGACCAGGAAGAGCTGGCTGAGCTGGAAGCTTTCCGGGCCGCCTACCGCTCCCTCCCCGAGTTCGCCGACTTCCTCGGGGTTGACGCCAACGGAACCCCCGACGACGTGTTCGCCGAGTTGAACCAGGTCATCGCCGCGAAGGAGTGCGTCCGGGTTTGAACCCAACTGGCTCGCAGATGACGTCGTTTTCAGCGCTTTATTCGCCTGAGCTTGGCGTTGGCCACTTCCAACGGCCATCTTCTGTGATCTCGTAGGACACTTGGCCGAACAGAAGGTCACTGGTGCCCGCAGGGTTGCCGCCGTGAGCCCGGTATTTCGCCTTGCTCTCCACGCCACGTCGCTTGAGGAATCGCAAGAGCCACCACACTGACGCGGCCGCGCAGAGCAACGGAATAATGACCAGCGCCCATTGCCGCACACCAGCCCAGTGCAGGATGAACAAAGGGACCGCATAACCAAGGGCGCCCAAGACCACCACCTGAAACCCGACCCAAAACCGAAGCTCACCGTTCGACGGCCGGTTGTCAACGTCGAAGAGGTAGTCATCCAGTGATTTCACACTGTCTTTCCTATCAGATCGCATCGGCTCAATTGCGGGATCAAGCGCGGATTTGAATTATCCCTTCCCTTCAGATGCAACTTGAGGGGAGGGACACTTCCGTTCCCTCCCCTCAAGCGCCACGCTATTTTGCCTTGCGGCTATTTCGATGCTGCAGCCGCGTCCCTGCCTTTCAGGGCAAATACGGCGACCAGTCCGACAATCAGCGCGGCAAAGATGACATAGTACGCCGGTGAGATTGGGCTGCCGGTGGATCCGATGAGCCAGGTTGAGATGAATGGTGCGGTTCCTCCGAAGCCGGCCACAGCGATGTTGTAGCTGACGCCAAGTCCTGTGTATCGGACGTCTATGGGGAAAAGCCGGGTGGTGGTGGTGACCGCGGTTCCTCCAATGAGCGAGACAATAGCGGCAAACAGGACCTGTCCAAGTATCACGGAGCCCACCGTCCCGACCGCGATGAGCTGGAACAGGGGCACGACGCAGACGATCATGAGTGCTGCGAAGGCGATGAGCAACTTCCTGCTGCCCACCTTGTCGGCAAGAATCGCGGCGAATGGAATCAAGATCATCAGGACCAATAGCTGCAAGGAGTTCCCGAGCAGGGCGTCCGTCAGGCGTACCTGCGTTGTGGTCTTGATATAGTTCGGCAGGTAAGTAGAGAACATATAGATGCTTACCGAGTAGCCGATAGTAATTCCGATGGCGATGAGCCCTTCGGAGCGGTAGTTCCTGAACACCGAACCAAGTGGGGTCTTGTGCGGTTTCGGTTCTGATTGGGCTTTCCTGAATTCCGGAGTGTCTTCCAGTTTTGCCCGAAGAATAAGCCCCAGCACACCGATGATGCCGCCGAGGATGAAAGGAATCCTCCAAACCCAGTCACGGAGGGCCGCGTCCGAAGACAACAGGCCGCAGAGTGCTGCAGTCAGCGAGCCCACCAGCGTTCCCGCGGACGCGCTGACTTGAACCCAGCTGCCGTAAAGGAAACGACGGTTGCGCGGCGCATATTCGACTGTGTAGACGGAGGAGCCGCTCCACTCCCCGCCGGCCGAGAAGGCCTGGACAAAACGAAACAGGACGAGCAAAGCGGGTGCTGCAATGCCAATTGACGCATAGCTGGGTGTCAGGCCGATGGCGACGGTGGCTGCGCCCATGAGTGCAACGGTGGCCAGGAGTACGTTCTTTCGCCCGTGCTTGTCTCCAAAATGACCGAAGAAAACGGCGCCGAGGGGGCGGATAAAGAACGAGGCCGCGAAGACGGCAAAGGTCGACAGGAGGCCCGCCGTTGGGTCCTGATTTGGGAAGAAGTTCGCTGCGATGATTACGGCGAACAGTCCGTAGACAGCGAAGTCATACCATTCCACCATGTTGCCGATGGCGCCGGCGAGCACTGCCCGTCGCCTGATGGAGTTGGTGACGGTTTCGCTCACCACGGGAGTTGCTTTCGTTGTTTCATTCATTTTATTTTCCTACCTTTCTGGGCAGCCGGGTCAGGACAAGAGGTCTTCGTCGTAGGGGAAGTTTGTAAGCATTTCGTAGCCGTTTTCCGTGACAAGTACGGTGTCTTCAATCTCGACGCCGCCTACTTCCGGCTGGTCAGGTGTGCAGGCGGCAGGCTCGATGTTGATGACCATTCCGGGCATCAACACGTCGTGCACTCCAGGTGCGATGACCGGAGCACCATGAAGGCCATAGCCGAGCTGGTGGCCGGAGGCCCAGGGCATGGTGTAGTCGCCGTATCCTTCCTGGATGAGGACATCGCGTGCGATCTTGTCGATGGAGGCACAGGTGACTCCGGGCCGGATAGCGTGGATGGCTTCCTGCTGGGCGAGCCAGGCGGCCCGGTAAAGCCGCTTTTGAGCTCGGGACGCTTTTCCGCGAACAGTCCCCCGTGCGAAATCTCCTGTGTAACCGCGGTAGACGCACCCAAGGTCCACGATGACCATATCCCCGTCGTTGATCCGTCGTTCGGTTGCAAGCCGTTCGAAGATGGCTGCGTTTGGTCCGGACGCCACGTTGGTAATGAATGGCGTCATTTCCGATCCCGCGAGGCGCATTTCGTACTCCGCCGCGGCAGCAACATCAATTTCACGTGGCGCATCCGGCCGACGAATTGTGTCCAAGGCGACCCTCATTCCGTCCTGGGTGATGGCCAGCGCCTGCCTTAGGAGGGCGATTTCTTCGGGCTCCTTGATTTTGGTTGCGTCGGTCCACAGCGCCGATGCGTCCACGAACTCGGCCTTGGGGAGCCGGTTTTGGAGGTCTCGGTCCAGGTCATGGGTTAGGAAGTCAAAGCCAATCCTGCCCTTTGTCAGGCCGTGCAGGGTGAGAATGTCTTCGACGGTTCCGGCCCATGTGCTCCGGCTGCCAAGTTGCACAACCTCGTCAGCCCTTGAGCGTGACATTGCCCGGGCGCGTTCGCCGCTGAGTGCGGTTCCGAGAATTACCGGGCCATTGTTGATGAGTAGAGCCAGGTACTCGATCTCGATAAAGGGGCGGTACCCCTTTGCATAGAACCCGGTTATCCACCGCACGGCGTCGTGCTTAATGAACAGGATTGCATCAAGCCCCCTCTCGTCCATAAGGGTTCGCATGCGCCGGACTTTGGTTTCCTGTAGGCCGTCACCGCCGTAAAAGAGGGGTGACTCCATGGATGTCTCAACTGTTTTCATGTTCATGGCAAGGTCCTAAGGGTCTGCAGATCGGATCCGGTGGGCACTCTTCCTGCAACCGGCAGCACGGCGTGCGTCCAGTCACCGATCCTTGTGGCGGGAACTGTTCGCATTTCACCGATAAGACCGCCATGCGGGGCGCGAATTTCGTGAAGTTGCTCGCCGAAGGGATCCACAATCTCGCCCAGGATCTCTCCCGCCTCTACGGTCTGTCCCAGTGCCACGCGGTGCAGAAGGAACCCGCCGGTTGGTGCCTGCAGGAACTCCCCTGTCTTCGCTGCGCGGACGATGGTGTGATTCTCTGTGTAAGGGATCGTCCATTTTTCCGATTCCGGAACCATGCCGAGTCGCTGGGCAACACCGGCAAGTGTCATTCTGGCCTGTTCCGCCAGGTCCTCCCGCATGCGCCCTTCCGACCCGATTTCGACCAGAATGGACGGCACTCCGCTCTCGGCAGCGACCAACCGCAGAACGTTCTTGAACGGCACGGCCGCATACAAAGTTTCAATACCGGTTGATTGAGCCAGCTTGAAGGACTTCTCACCGATTTCCCCTGGGCTGTCATCGAAACCGACAAAGGGCATGAGGCCAAGAGTCATTCCGCCGCTGTGCATGTCAAGCAGGTAGTCCGCTCCGGCCATGATGTGTGTGACCAGCGCATCTGCAACGCGTTCAGTCAGGAAGCCATCAGGGTTACCGGGAAAACACCGGTTTAGATCCAGGTGGTCTACCGGGCTGTGCCGGGAGAAGCTTTCAAATGCCGCGGGGTTGGCCTGTGTGGTGGCGACTATAGCCCCGGAAAGCGTGGATGGATCAACATCGGACAGAAACCGTCGAAGACCTTCGCAGCAGTCGTACTCGTCTCCGTGCACCCCAGCGATCAGGGCCAGTCTCGGGCCTGGCTTGGCACCGTTAATCACTACCAGTGGGATGCCCAAGGGCGTCCCGTCCGGCCTGGTACCCAGCTTGAGCCAGCCCTTCTTTTTCTCTCCTGGCTCCACTTCGAGCCCACCGACAGTCAAGTTCGGGTTTTCAGTCATCTGACAATGCCTCCTCGCGCAGTCCTGACAAACCGCTTATTTGTACGTTCATTTACGGTACATGTATTCTCGCCATCTTGTCTAGAGATCTAAAAGGTTCTCTTGTAGCGGGCGGGGATCGGGAGGACTGTCCACTGGATCGACTGCAGAGCGCACTGGCTGAAGCTGGCAGTATTAGCTATGGTTGTATTTGTACGTACAATCGAGCGAAGGCTGCAGCGTGACATCATCGATCGAAACCCTCGACGCCGAAACACTCCTCACCGACATCCGCGATGCCGGGCCGTTGCCAGGGGAAAAGCGACACGAATGGCTTGGCAGGGCATTGCGTGAAGCCATCAAGATGAACGTTTTGCCTGAGACCGCCATGCTGCCCACAGAAGCCCAGCTAGTGAAACAGTTCGGGCTAAGCCGCCAAACCGTCCGTAAGGCCTTGGAAGAACTCGCCAGGGAACGACTAATCGTACGAATCGCGGGCAAAGGTACGTTCCTGGCACCGCCAGGGGAGACTGGACGGCAATTCAGCTCGGCGAGGGACTTACTCTCATCGGTTCATGATTCGCGCTACGAACTCGTCAGTCCCCTTCATAAGCGCATCGAACTGGCCGCGGCAGGCAGGCTCCGTCTGCCAACCGACGACGTTGCCTGCGCATCCTTCCGGCGCCTTAACGACCAAGGTGCCTTTTGCTACACCTCGGTGTTCATGCCCCCTCACATCGGCGAACTGCTCCAGGATGTAAGCGAACTAAAGGAGCCCGGGACCGCATCGTATAGGACTGTGGCCGAAATCCTGGATGAGCGCATCCCTGGAGGCATCGCAAGCGCAGAGCAGAGCATCACCGCATCGGGCTTGTCACCAGAGGCAGCCATGAACCTTCAACGCGAAGAGGGAGAAATTTCGCTGCGCATCGACCTTGCCTATTACGACGATCAGCACGCCATGGTCGAACTTCAGTCCAGCTATTTCCTTCCGGAGTCCTACTCGTACAGGTCCCATTGGCAGCGGCTTTCATAGGACCCCACACCGTGGACACGCGAAAGCTCAAGTACTTCCTCGCCGTCGTGGATCACGACGGGTTCAACCGCGCGGCCGAGCATCTTCTGATCGCCCAACCATCACTGTCCCAAACCATTGCGAGCCTTGAGAAAGAGCTCGGCGTTCCGCTCTTCCATCGGATCGGCAGGCGCGCAGTCCTGAGCGAAGCCGGCAAGGAACTCGTGGGCCCGGCTCGCCTGGTGATGCGGGATCTCGACGCCGCCCAATCTGCCGTCCAGTCCTTGAGGGGAATGCGCAGCGGCCGACTGGACATCATTACTATGCCCTCTCCCGGCATCGAACCGTTGACCTCCATGATCGCCGCTTTTACCAAGCTCCATCCGTGGGTCCGACTCAACGTGGGCGCTGCCTTCACTCCCGAAGAAGTGATCGAATCCGTCCGCAGCGGCAGCAGCGAGATCGGTTTGGCGGGCTCGCCTACGCCCATCAGGGTGCCAGGGGTGGAAGTTCTGGAACTCGAACGCCAGCCGCTGATTCTCATAGTCAACCCACAAGCGGACACGTTTGCGCCCAAGGACACAGCTATCCAACGCGAGGACCTCGGCAGCCATCGTCTCATCGTCAGCCAGCGCGGGTCACTCATGCGTTGGATGGTGGACGACGCTTTGGCGCACGGCGTGGAGGTGGAGATCGTGGTGGAAGTCGCCCACAGGACGTCCATCCTTCCGCTGGTTCTGGCAGGCGTTGGTCACGCGGTGATGCCATCGTCGTGGGCACCCACCGCACACAAAGCGGGGCTGAGGACGCTGTTGATCGAGCCAGTCAATTATCTGGATGTCGCAGTGCTGAGCCGGAAGGAAAATCTCACGCCTGCTGCCAGGGCGTTCTTGGACGTTGCCCGCAGCCACGGCGACGAAAGCAACTGATAGGCGCTACCTATCAGCCGTATCGAAACTAAGTCTTGGACGCCAACAGACGCTGAACCGTCTACTTGAAGAGGAAGAACAGTGTGACCCCGATAACAGGCTCACTGCTAACAAACTCAACGAGGAGGTAGGCATGAGCGCCACCCAGAAATTCAGCATCGCATCCATTCCCGCAGACGGCGTGGGCAAGGAAGTTGTCTCCGCTGGCCGCCGCGTGCTGGACGCACTCGCAGAGAACTCCAACGGCAAGTTCGCCTTCGAATGGACCGAGTTCCCGTGGGGTTGCGGCTACTACGAGAAGACGGGCCAGATGATGGACCCCAAAGGCCTGGAAGCCCTCAAGGACTTCGACGCCATCTACTTCGGGGCCGTCGGCTGGGAGAACGTCCCGGACCACATCAGCCTCTGGGGCCTGCGTCTGAACATCACCCAGAACTTCGACCAATGGGCCAACATCCGCCCGGTCAAGTTCCTCCCCGGCATCCAGTCCCCGCTCCGCAAGGCTGACGACACTGAGCTGGACTGGATCGTTGTCCGCGAAAACAGTGAAGGCGAATACGCCGGCCTCGGCGGACGCAACCTGAGCGGCCGCGGTCCCGGCAACGAAGTCGCTTTGCAGACCGCGCTCTTCACGGAAAAGGGCTGCGAGCGCATCATGCGCTTCGCGTTCGAACTCGCCCGGACCCGCACGGTCAAGAAGGTTTCCTCCGTCACCAAGTCCAACGCACAGCAATACGGCATGGTCCTCTGGGACGAAACCTTCCAGCGCGTGGCACTCGACTACCCGGATGTGCAGACCGAAAGCGTGTTGGTTGACGCCATGAGCGCCAAGTTCATCCTCAAGCCCGAGGACCTGTCCGTGGTGGTTGCATCCAACCTGAACGCCGACATCCTCTCGGACCTCGGCTCAGCCCTGGCCGGCAGCTTGGGGCTTGCCGCGAGCGCAAACCTGAACCCGGAGCGCCGGTTCCCGTCCATGTTCGAGCCGGTTCACGGTTCTGCACCGGATATCGCCGGCCAGGGGATCAGCAACCCGATTGGTGCGATCGCCAGCGCGGCACTCATGTTGGACCACTTCGGCCTCCACGAGGAAGCCCGCCGCGTCGAAGCAGCGATCGAGCAGGCCACCGGTTCCGGCCACCTGACCCGGGACGTTGGCGGCGATGCCACCACGGACGACGTCACCGAGGCCATCATCTCTGCCCTCACCCACACTCTCGCGGCTGTCTAACCCGACAGAGTAAACGTTCGACGGCGGTCAGCCGGCCGCCGTCGAACCTCCCCTTCAGCTTCTCCAGAGACATTCCACAATGAGGTAGGAATCATGGAACACATCACCACCGCCGGCGCAGCGGCCACAAGCAGGAAAGCGCCAAACAAGACCCGCTGGTACCGGCAGTTGTACTTCTGGGTGCTCACCGCGATTGTGGTCGGCATCCTCCTGGGCTGGCTCGCTCCGACTGCGGGCATCGCCATGGAACCCATTGGCACCACGTTCGTGAACGCGATGAAGATGCTCATCGGCCCTATCGTGTTCCTAACCATCGTGGGTGGTATCGCCAGCGTGGCCGATCTCAAGAAGGTGGGAATGACTGGCCTGAAGGCCCTCACCTACTTCCAGATCGGCACCATCTGCGCCATGGTGTTCGGCTTGGTTGCCATCAATGTCTTCAGGCTAGGAGACGGCGTCAATGCGGATGCCAGCAGCATCAAGACCTCCGAGTCCGCCGCGAAACTGATCGACGCCGGGCAGCACCAGGAATGGTGGCAGTTCCTGACGCACATCATTCCCAACAGCATTGTGGGACCGTTTGTTGAGGGCGACATCCTTCAGATCATCTTCATCGCCGTTGTCTTTGGTATCGCCCTGAACGCCATGGGCAAGGTTGGCGCACCTGTACTGGACGGCGTCCAACGGCTCACCGGCGTGATGTTCAAGATCCTGGGCTTCATCATGAAGGCCGCCCCGCTGGGTGCGTTCGGCGCCATGGCCTTCGCCGTTGGCAAGTACGGTGTCTCGTCGCTGACCAGTATGGGCGGATTGATTGCCCTGTTCTATGCGACATCGATCCTGTTCGTGGTGGTCGTACTCGGCTCCATCATGGCGATGCTGCGGCTGAACATCTTCACCATGATCCGGCATCTCAAAGAGGAGTACATGCTCATCCTGGGCACCTCCACTGCTGAGCCTGCCCTGCCCGGCCTGATGCGCAAGCTCGAGCATGCCGGCGTGAAGAAGGAAACGGTTGGGCTGGTTGTTCCCACCGGTTACAGCTTTAACCTGGACGGCGCCGCGATCTACCTTTCGCTCGCTGCCCTATACATCGCACAGGCAACCAACACGGATCTGACCATTGGCCAGCAGCTCGGCCTGCTCGCGGTGATGCTCCTGACGTCAAAGGGTGCAGCAGGCGTTGCCGGTGGCGGATTCATCGCACTCACCGCCACGCTGACCACCCTCGGCACCATCCCTGCGGCTGGCATCATGCTGATCTTCGGCATCGACAAGTTCATGTCGGAGTGCCGCGCCCTGGTGAACTTCACCGGCAACGCCGTGGCCACCTTGGTGGTCGCCCGCTGGGACCGCACGCTGGACACCGACCGTGCCCGGCGCGTCTTCGCCGGCGAGATCCTTGAGCCGATGCCCGTGGATGACGCCGTCGTGGTCCCTGTGGAGGAGGAGACAGAGCCGGCCGAGGCACCCAAGCACTCAGCCGCCGTCGTACCTTCTGGGCCCGCTGCCTCCGCTGACCCCCGTCCCGCCTACTCGGAATCCCTCTGACATGAACAACTCCATCGCCCCGAAGACCGTGCTCATCGCCCCCGACAAGTTCAAAGGCAGCCTCACCGCCGGCGAGGTTGCGGAAGCCCTGGCCGCGGGACTCGGTGCCGCTACTCCGTTCGGGATCATTGGCTGCGAGCTCCTTCCACTCGCGGACGGAGGTGACGGCAGCGTCGATGCCGCCGTCGCCTCCGGCTTCGGCCGCTACAACTGCACCGTCGCCGGTCCCACGGGCCAGCCCGTCCAGGCAGACATAGCGTTCGACGGCGTCACGGCAGTTGTGGAGGTCGCGAACACGTGCGGTTTGGCCGTCCTTCCTCAAGGTGACTTGGCGCCGATGGAGTCCTCCAGCCGCGGTTTCGGCGAAGCTGTGCTGTTTGCTTTGGGCCTCCGGCCGGTGCGTTTGGTGCTGGCGCTCGGCGGCAGTTCCAGTACCGATGGCGGCATGGGAATGCTCGCCGCGCTGGGCCTTCAGTTCCTGGATGCGTCCGGTCTCTCGCTGCCAGGCAGCGGGCGCTCGCTCTCGCTGGTGCATTCGGTGTCCGGCTCGTTGGTGCCGGAACTGGCGGATGTGGAACTTATCCTCGCCACCGACGTCCACAACCCACTCTGCGGACCAAACGGTGCGCCCGCGGTTTTCGGGCCGCAGAAGGGCTGCTCCCCCGCCGATGTTTCAACGCTGGACGCCGGTCTGACGCACTTCGTCTCGGTGCTCGCCGGCCCTGGGGCTGCGGCAGTCGGTTCCTTGATTGGCCGCAAGTCGCAGGCTGAGACGGCATCCTTGGCAGAGCAGCCGGGAGCTGGCAGTGCAGGTGGGATCGGGTTCGCTTGCCTCCTGCTGGGTGCCCGCCAGGTTTCAGGCGCCGACTATTTCCTGGACCTCTTGGACTTCGATGCCCGCAAGGAGAACTGCGATCTTGTGATCACCGGCGAGGGCAGCATCGACGAGCAGACCCTCGCCGGGAAGCTGCCCGCCGCCGTCGCCCGCCGTTCCGGCACCCGGCCCATCATCGCCGTCGCCGGCCGCTCGCTGCTGCCGCGAGAGAGGTGGGCCGAGATGTCCTTGTCCCGCGTATATGCGCTGGCTGACTACACATCGATGGACTCCTCGAAAGACCCTTTGCTTTCAGCGGAGTTGCTTCAACAGATCGGGCGGGAGATCGGGAAGAGCCTGCTGGATGCTGTCACTGCTGAACGAAGCACGCGCTTCGCCCAGCAATGACGGCATGGTCAGGCTCAGGGAGTTTCGACGTTATGCAGCAGCCTGCCTGCTTTGACGATCCTCGTGCTGATTTCGTTCGCGACTGCTTGGGCGTTGATGGTGGTGACGCGGCGGACCCGGCCCTCGGAATCCGGGGTGAACTTGCTCAAGCCAGCCGAGTCGCCGTCGCACGTGATCGAGACCGTACCGGGTCCGGACACTTCGAAAAGCTCGGGGCGAAGCAGCGTCAGGACAGTGATGGGGTCGTGGGGAACATTCCATTCCTCGTTCCAGAACGCCCACCATTGCCGGATATCGGCGTCGAGCGCTTCCCCTAGCGGGCCGGCCGCAGCGATCAGTTCGAGCTGGTCCCGGCGCATCTCCACTTGGCGCGTTACTTCAAGGCCGGTGACGGTGATTTTGAGGGCGGAAGCGAAAACGGTCCGCGCTGCTTGGTCATCACTGCGGAAGTTGTGCTCGGTTTCGCCTGTGCCGAACGCTCCGCCCATGATCCAAAGGTGCCGCACATTGCGCTCGAACGTTGGATCAGTTTCAAGGGCCGCTGCGATGTTCGTCAGGGGTCCAATCGCTATGAGGTCGATCTGTCCGGGATTGTTGGCGACTTCCCGCACCAAATACGCCACGGCGTCCTCGGACTCGATGGTTTCCTGCGGGAGTCCGTCATGCAAGGAACCTTCGTGGCCGGGCCACCACACTTCACGGCCTGACTTCGGGCTGGCAATTCCCTGATGCACGGTGATGTCTCGTCCCGACAGTTTGCCGAACCGCTTTGCGAGCCGCGCCCGCAGCAGAGTGTCGCCGTACACCGTGGTGACGCCAAGGAGTTCAGCCTCGGGTGAGCCAAAGATCAGGGCCAAAGCCAGTGCGTCGTCGACGTCGGATCCAATGTCAGTGTCAAGAATGATGCGGTGCTGAGCACCCATGGTTGTTCCTTCTGTAGTTTGCTTCGGGCAGGGCTGCGCCATGCCGAGGTGGTTGATGGGGAGTTACTTGAGCCCGGTGGTGGTCACGGACTGGATGAAGTAGTGCTGGAAGCCAATGATGATGGCGAGCGGAATCACCGTAAGGACTATCGATCCAGCGAACATCACGCCGTAGTCCACGTTGAATTGGCCTTGGAGATTGGATAGGGCGATGGGGCCGAGAATGTGCTGCTCGTCCGTGCCATTGAGCAACGGCCAAACGTAGGACTGCCATTGGAACAGGAAGAGCGTCAGTCCAGCGCCAATGAGGGACGGAACGGACAGCGGCAGATAGATCCGCCGGAAGATGCCCCACCAGCCCAAACCGTCCAGGCGGCCTGCCTCCACGAGGTCCTTGGGGATGGCCAGGAAGAACGTGCGTAACAGGAATATCGCCATGCCGTTTCCCAAACCCGGAAGGATCAGCCCGGCATACGTATTTTGCAGGTTCCAGTCACGGAAGAGGTCCGCCAAGGGGATGGCGATCGCGTCGAACGGGATCAGGAAGCTCACCACAACCACCACGAAGACGGCGCCGCTTCCGCGAAACGGGATGGCGGCCAGGGCGAAAGCTGCCATGGAACAAATCACGAGGCCGATCACCACGGTGGCCGCGCTGACGAATATCGAGTTCAGCATGGCCAGCCCCAAATTGCTGCGCAGCAGCTCGGCATAGTTGTCCAGGCTTGGAGTCATGGTGAAGAACGTTTCCCATTGCAACGGGTTCAGGTACCTGAAGGTATCGCCACCGGGCCTAAGCGAATTAACGAACGTCCACCAGAGCGGGAGCAGGAACAACAGTCCAACACAGGCGCCCAGGACACTTAGTGCCATGTAGCCAAGGCTCCGGCGCCCTGATGCTTTGGCCGCGGCGACCGCACTCATGCCGCATCAGAGCTCCGAAGCAGCCGGAATTGCAAGGCGACGACGGCGAGGGTCAGTAACACGAGAATGATCACTTCCGCTTGGGCTTTACTTAGGTCCCCGAGGGTGTAAGCCCGGGTGTAGATGTCATACATGAGCAGGTTGCTGGAACCTGACGGACCGCCTTTGGTGAGTATCTGGACGGGCGCGAAGATCAGGAAGTTGGAAACGGTGTCGGCAACCAGGACGAAGGCAAGAGGTCGACGGACCAAGGGGAACGTGACCGACCAGAGCTTCCGCCAGGCCGAGGCTCCATCGATGGATGCGGCCTCGTAGAGCTCGTTGGGAACATCGTTGATACCGGCGATCAGGAACAGCATCCAATAGCCGACGCCGATCCAGCTCAGGAGCACCATGATGGAAGCGAGCGACTGCTGCGGCGAGGTCAGGAACGGCTGCGCCGGAAGTCCCAGAAGGTCAAGGAATGAATTACCCAGGCCGTCGGGCCGGTAGATGACGCTCCACACGACCGCCGAAACTGCAGGCGGGACTGCTATGGGAAGGACAACCAGGGAGCGCCAAACCTTCGCGCCGGCAGCCTTGCGGGTATAGAGAACAGCAAGCAGGAACGACACAGCAATCTGGAGAGGGTTCACGATTGCTGAAAAGACCAGCGTCACCAGCAGGGCGTTGTTGAAGTCTGCATTGCTAAAGAGGTCGGCATAGTTCTCAAAGCCCACAAACACTGTTCCACCACGCAGGAAGCTTTCACGGAACAGGCTCTCCCACAGGGCCACAGCCGCGGGTGCCAGACGAAGCACTATCAGGCTGATCAAAGCGGGAGCCAGGAACGCGGCCGCCACTGCCGCCAACGATGCACGCCTTCTGCGACGGACCGGAGGCACCGCCACAGCTCGATGCTCCGTTGCAGGTGGACGATTGGTTGTTTGCGAGGGGGACATGGCTAGAGCTGCTTCCAAGCATCGTTGATCTGTTGGGATGCCTGCTTCAGTCGCTCGTTGACCGGAGTTCCGTTGCGGATATCAGCGAAGGCCTTGCCCATGATTTCTTCGAACTGGATATAGCCAACGCTGACCGGGCGGGGTTTTGCCGTCTGAGTATTTTCGTGGGAGATCAACTCGGCCAGCCCCTTGCTGTGGTCACCGCCCAGCGCTTCGAGCTTGGGCAGATACTGGGCCGTTGCCGCGCTGTTGGCAGGGATGATGGTGGTCGCCTCAGTGGTGGCGAGGTTTCCCGCTGTGTCCAAGGACGCAAACTCCAAGAACTTCTTTGCGGCTGCCTTGTTCTTGGATGCGGGATTGATGCCCCACGACCACGAGCCTGTTGGCGTTACCTGGCTTCCGCCGTCGAAGTACGGCATGGGTGCCACGCCCCAATCGATGTTCGTCTTGGCGAAGCCGCCAACATCCCAGGGGCCCCCAACGAAGTACGCGACATTGCCGGACGTGAAGACCGGGCTGGTCTGGAAACCGCCAACGCCGCGGGGAGAGAGCCCCGACGTGAACGTATCCGCATACCACTGCATGGCCTTTTCCCAGCCTGCGTTGTTGATGTCGGTGGTCAACATCTTGTCGCCCGTGATGCCGGATCCACCACCTGCAGACTCAGCCAGTGGCTGTAGTTGGTAGTAAGCCTCGACTTGTTCCAGGAGCAGGCCGTACTGCGTTCCCGCCGCCTGGACCTTCTTGGCATCCGTGGCGATCTGTTCCCACGTCATGCGCTGGGAGGGGTCAACCGATGGATGCTTCACGCCGGCCGCATCCAGGGCTGTCTTGTTGAAGAACAGCATTTGGGTGGAGTTCCAGATGGGCAGCGCCCAAAGCTTGTCATCGTAAAGGTTCACACTGAACTGCGCGTCCGGAACAGCGGCTTTGGCCGGCTCCTTCAGACTGCTCAGGTCCTCAAGGAATCCTTGGGCAGCCAGCTGGGACAGCCGGGGCTGATCCACGGTGTAGACATCGATCGTGTCGTCCTTGGCCCCAAGGCGCTGCTGAAGCGTTGGGTTGAGTTGGTCAAAGGGCACTTGTGAATACTTCACAGTGATGTCCGGGTTTTTGGCCTTGAAAGCGGCAATGACTGGGGCGAAAGTGGCGGGATCTTCAGGACCAAGAAGATTTACTGTGCCAGTTCCGGAGCCATCACTTCCTAGTTCAGATGGGGAGTTCTGGGAGCTCGTAGAGCAGCCGGCCAGGAAGATTGCTCCGGCCGCAAGCAGCGAGGTGGCTGCAAGGAGATTGTGCTTCACGGGAAGCCTTTCTGGAGATTGAGTCGGATGCGAAACGAGCATCTAACCGGTTAGACTACGCGGAGGAAATAGCTTTGACAAGAGATTTCTGAACAGTTGAATCACCGGGCCCAACAGATATGATCAACAGATCTACCCGGTTAGACCGCTAGCACATCAGGAGAAGCCCATGCCGACAGCCAGAGACGTGGCAAAACTGGCCGGAACGTCCAACGCTGTTGTCAGTTACGTGTTCAACAACGGCCCCCGCGCAGTTTCCGCAGCTGCCCGCGAACGCGTGCTCAAGGCCGCCAAGGAACTGGACTACAAGCCAAACGCATTGGCGCGCGCACTGAGCGCAGGTAAGACGAGGTCCATCGGCCTGATAGTTCCGGACATCGCCAACCCATTCTTCGCCGAACTTGCCAGGGCCGTCGAGATTGCGGCCGCCGAACGTGGCCATCTGCTGTTGATCGGCGACTCCGCAACGGTGGAGGAGCAGGAACGGCGCCTGATGGAGTCGTTCATCGAAAGGAAGGTGGACTCCATCATCCTCGTCTCACTCCTGGACGAGCCCGATCTCAAACCGATCAATGTGGCCGGCCTTCCGGTCGTGGCCCTCCACCCGCTCTCGGCCGGGCAGCACGCGTCATCCCTGACCATCGATTACGAGGAGGCCGCGTACGTGGCCACCCGTCATTTGTTGGAAGAGGGCTACCAGAGCATCGGTCTGCTGAACGGGCCGGTCGACTCCGTGGGCACCAGGCAGCATGCCACCGGTTTCGAGCGAGCCGTTTCCGGAACATCCGTGACAATCTCCAGACGGGCATCGCCGATATCCAGGGCCGGAGCGGCCCAAGTTGCCTTGGAATGGCTCCGCGCTGGCGACGCACCCAGGTCCATTTATGCAACAACGGACGAACAGGCGCACGGCGTCCTGTTCGCCGCCTACACACTTGGCCTCAGTGTTCCGGACGAACTTGCGGTGATCGGCGTCGATGGCACTGCCGCCTCGGAATTCTCCGTGCCTCCTCTGTCCTCCATTCGGCAGCCAACGCAGTCCATTGCGAACCGCGCCGTTGAGATCCTGGTCGACGGGAACGTCGACGCCGACGGGGACAAGACAATCGTCAACGAACTCTTTGACTTCGAGCTGATCGTTCGCAAATCGTCCCGCGCCTGACAAACCGGACCGTTCAGAGGCTGAGCCCCATGGCAGCTTTTGGCGGCGAATACAACCGTTGAAACTCCCCAAAGCCCCGGAGTAGGGTGGCCGGACCGTCCAACCACATCATCGTCTGGGAAAAATCTGGGAGAACCATGACACATGTGAGACGCCAATTGGCTGCGGTCACTGCAGCCCTGGCCCTAAGCGTGACAAGCGGAGCGGTGGCTAGTCCTGCCTTCGCCGATCCTCGCGAAACCGATAAAAACCCTACTGCCACGGGGTACGGCGGCGCCGTGAGCACCGTGGATCCGGAAGCTTCAGCAGCCGCTATCGAAGTCCTTCGCAAAGGTGGCAACGCAGCCGACGCCGCCGTCGCTGCGGCCGCCACTCTTGGCGTAACAGAACCGTACAGCGCCGGCATTGGAGGCGGCGGCTACTTCGTGTTCTACGACGCCAAGACCAAGAAAGTCAGCACCATTGATGGCCGCGAAACGGCGCCGGCAGCCATGCCAAACGATGCGTTCATCGATCCCGCCACGGGCAACCCCTATCTCTTTACGACCAAGAGGCCCGAGCTGCCAACCAGCGGCGTCTCCGTCGGCGTCCCCGGCACGCCGGCCACCTGGGAGCGTGCCCTTGAACGATGGGGCTCAGTAAGCCTGGGCGAGGTCCTCAAGCCCGCCATCAAGGTAGCCAACCGCGGCTTCGTGGTGGACGAGACATTCCGAAACCAGACCCTGGACAACAAGTTCCGTTTCAACACGTTCACCTCCACGCAGGACCTGTTCCTTCCCGGTGGTGACGCTCCCGCCGTCGGGAGTATCTTCAAGAACCCCGAGCTTGCCGAGACGTACCGGCTGCTGGCGAAGCAAGGCACCAGCGCCTTCTACAAGGGTCCGCTCGCAGAAGAGATTGTCTCCGCAGTAAAAGCACCGCCGAAATCGGGCGAAACTGATCTGCCCGTTCCAACCGGGTTCATGACCACTGACGATTTAGCTGCGTACGAAGCCATCAACCAGGATCCGACACACGTGAACTACCGCGGCTATGACGTCTATGGAATGGCGCCATCCAGCAGCGGCGGCACCACGGTTGGCGAGTCGCTGAACATTCTTGAAAACTTCGATCTGAAGGACGTGCAGCCGGTGGACGCGCTGCACCACTACTTCGAGGCCAGCTCGCTGGCGTTCGCCGACCGCGGCGCCTATGTGGGAGATCCGAAATTCGTTGACGTTCCCACCGATGTCCTCACCGACGAGGTTTTCGGAAAGGAACGCGCTTGCGAGATCAATCCGACGGCGGCAGCTGAGAAGCCGGTCGACCCGGGTGACATCACAACGTACGACGGCGCGTGCCCGGCAGGGGCCGCACCGCTCGCCGATGAGACGGACACCGAGAACATTTCCACCACCAACCTGACGGTCGCCGACAAATGGGGCAACGTGGTGGAGTACACCCTGACGATTGAGCAAACAGGTGGATCTGGAATTGTCGTCCCAGGCCGCGGATTCCTGTTGAACAATGAGTTGACTGACTTCAGCGCCGAATACAAGGCGACTGATCCAAACAGGATCCAGCCAGGCAAGCGTCCCCGTTCTTCGATGTCCCCGACCATCATCTTGGAAGACGGTAATCCGTTCCTGGCCCTCGGCTCCCCGGGCGGATCCACCATCATCACCACCGTGTTGCAGACCATCCTGAACCGCGTTGATCTGGGAATGGATATCTCCCAAGCCATCGCCGCTCCACGTGCTGCTCCTCGAAACGGGCCCACCGTAAGTTCCGAGCAGGCGTTCATCGATGCCTACGGTCCCGCGTTGAAGTCCTTGGGGCACAATCTAGTCCCGGCCGGTGATGCCTTCACCTCATTAGCCGAAATAGGTGCGGCTACGGCGATTGAGTTCGGCGAAGGCGGAAAGCTCACGGCAGCGGCTGAGCCGAAACGTCGTGGAGGTGGATCGGCGATGGTTTTGAAACCAAGCAGCGGGCCGTGATTGATGTATTAGCCCGGAAACAGGCTTCGGACTGTTGCCTGCAGTTTTTCCAACGCCGGGCTCTCTTGGGTGCTGGCAGCGAACTTCATGAGTCCGCGGCAGGCGAGTCCCGCGTCCGTCAGCTCACCGCTCAGCAGGAAGTCCATCAGTTCATCGCTTGGCAATAGCCGTACGAAGCCCGTCTCGGAAGGGTCCCACGATGGGTCGCTTCCGAGGCGGGCTTCTGCTGCAATGATCAAGTGCTTCCGCCGGGACGAGTTGGCGGACCACCATTCGGATCCTGCGTAGTACACGGCCGACGATTCATAACCTGTTTCCTCGGCCAACTCGCGCTGGCCGCCATCTACGGGAGCTTCGTTCTCATTCAGGTATCCCCCGGGCAGTTCCAGCAAAGTCTTTCCTGGGCCAACGCGGAACTGCTCAAACAGCACCACATCTGTTCCGCCCTCCGTGAAGGCGAGAACCGCTGCGGAGTCGGGGCCGGCGATGACGTCCCAGGTTGAAACTGAGCCGTCAGCCTCCAAGTAGGTGTCCTGATTGATGGTGACAAAGCCTTTGTACGCACGCGTAGTCCAGAGTTTTCGCCACAATTCGTCCGAATTGTTCACTCTTGGCGGTTGGTCTTGAGTTCCCGACAGAATCTCCACAACATCACCAACGAAGCTGCCGCGATGATGATTCCGGAAATGAGGGACCACACAGATTCGCTGCCGCTTGAGAGGAAAATGTAGGTGGCGTAACAGGCCATGACGAGGGCGAGAAGCAGCCAAACCATCGGTTTACGATTCACAATGAGTTCCTTGATTGAGTGGTAGTTGTCAGGCCAAGTCACGCTTGGAGAACACGGCGCAGGCTGCCCCCAAGATGATTAACAGCCAAGCAGCGGCCCCGAAGAAAGACTCCGACGCCGGTATGTGGACTGCCGCTTGATTCGCCCAGTTGGCAGCTTGGAATGGGAAGAGGTACGTCTCGGCATTGCCCAGGGACAGGATCTGCGGCACAACCAAACTGAGGGGAACCGCGAAGAGGCTCACAAGGTGGTTGCGAACGAGGGAACCGATCGCGAATCCCCAGGCCGATCCCATCGCTGCCATTCCAGCGAAGGCCAGCACTAGGTGTGGGCTGAGCTGCCATCCTTCAGCGACTATTCCCCCGGCAAGACCTAAGCACATGCCAACCATCGCGCCGCCCAGGCTTGCTGCGAGAGCGGTTGTCAGTGCTCGGGCAATAAATACGGGGCTCCTTTGGAACAGCAGTACCCTGCGCGTGAGGCACCCAGCCCGGAAATCGGCGGTGAAGGAACAAGAGCCCATCACGCCCGCACCTGTGAGCATGAGCGATAAGCCTGCCCCTTGAAGAACTTCGTCAAAGCCCGGAGGGGCCATGGTGGATTCGACGCTGGCGGTCACCAGGAGCGTAGCCAGTAGTCCGATCACCAGCAGGGAGGCAACCGCTGAACCCTTCCACAGCCACGGGCGGCGAAGATCTGCAAGAAGTGCGGACACCATTTAGAACTCCTTTCTCTTGAGCACGGCAACCGCGCCGGCACTCGCTGCGAGAAGCCACGCCAGCGAGACCAAGAACGCGGGACCTGGTCGAAGAAGGCCCTCAAAAGGAAGGGAGGCAATCCCTGCCAGGGCGCCGGAGGGCAGCCAACGCCCTATTTCCGGATCGTTTGCCAAGATGGGCAGCTCGACGGCGAGCGGAATAAGCATGGTGGCGATCGTCGTCGCGTAGTAGTGCCGAATGATCCAGCCGAGCGAGCAACCCCACAGGGAACCAACAGCGGACGCAACCACGACGCCGGGCAGGGCTCGCCAAGATTCGGGGGTGAGGATGTCGGCGCGCATTTCCAATGGCAGGGTGAAGGCTGCGCTGGCTCCCCATGTAACGATCCCCGCCGCCAGAGTGATCAGGCCGGCCACGAGCGCCGCCGCGTACTTGACTGTCACAAGGTGCGTTAGCCCGGTCATGACTACGCTGCGTCGGAGCGTCCCGTAATAGGACTCCCGTGTGACCAGGTAGCTCCCGGCAAAGGTGCTCACGATCGCAATAGTGGTGGCCAAAGCCCAAAATGCTTGAATGTTGTCCGCCGCGGAAAACTGATCCGCACTATCCGGCCAGCCCACGAAGTTGGCCACGAACCAGGGCACCAAGGCGCTGAAAGCGATGATGCCCAGAATGGAATATCCGCTGAAGTACCTCAGTAGTTCTGCCCGTAGTCCACCGGCCCAATGGGAGTTCGAATGGGCCCTCACCGGGCACCCCCCAGGATCTTGAAATAGGCCGATTCGAGGCTGCCGCCGCCGAGAGCCTTCGCCTCCTTGAGGGTCCCTTGGAACAATGTCCGCTGTTTGAGAATGACGACGTCATGGGCAATTTGTTCGAGTTCCATCAGCTGGTGGCTTGAGACCAAGGCACTCCCGCCAGACTCGGCGAACCCGCATAGAAAGCCGCGCAGCCACTGGATGCCTTCCGGATCCAGGCCGTTCGCGGGCTCGTCCAGGACAAGCAGCCGAGGGTTTCCGATAATGGCGGACGCAATCCCCAGCCGTTGTTTCATCCCCAGCGAGTAGTCCCGGACTTTTCTGTCCGCATGAGCCGCAAGATCGACGATTTCCAAGACTCGCTCAACATTTCCCCGGCTCACGCCAGCTGCCAACTGACAGATCTGAAGGTGACGCCGCCCTGTCAATCCGGGCTCCACCTCCATCCCGTCCAAGTTCACTCCAACATGAGCGGCAGGCCTCCTTAGCGAGCGGTAGGTGGTACCGAACACGGTTGCCCGGCCTGACGTCGCCTCCACCAAACCTGTCAGCCCTCCGAGTGCCGTACTCTTTCCGGCACCGTTGGGTCCAATGAGCCCCACAACCCGCCCGGCAGGCACATCGAACGTCAGATCCTCGACGGTCAATCGTTTGCCCCTTCTCTTGGTGAATCCCTCGAAGCTGGCGTGGATTGTCATGAGTGCCCTCTCGTCGAGTCGTCGCGTTCGGGTTGTCCGGGCCATAACGGGGAATGTGAGACGGCTTGCCAGAGCCACTCCCCCAAAGTTGTTTGGCCTCGGCTGGTTACTTCCGCCCGCCCCGAAGCAGCGAGGGATGTGCTTTCCTCCACCTGACCTACGTAGGCCAACACGGGCAGGGTGGTGCCTACGAGCGCTAAGGGAACGATGGTGTCCACAGGTGCAGTGGATGACGACGGCGGGTGGTCACCGATAGTGGCCCGCCCCAGGTGTTGGTGGAGGACCATTCCCTGCGACTGCAACGTGACGCTGTCGCCCGGTTCCAGCGCGTGATCGTCAGCTCCGTTGGGCGTCACGATGAGCAGCTGCCCATTCGTGTAGGTGTAGCCCGCTACGGTCACCCGATTCAGAGGGATCACGGCCAGAAGAACTCCGATGGCAAGAGAGCCCGCGAGCATGACCAGGGCACGCCTCCACAGCGGGCTTCCGTTCTCCGCAGCCCCGCGGAAGAACTGAACCACACTCCTGAAAGCCATCACCACGAGCAAGCAGAGGATGGCAAACACCACGATGTGCCCTATGTATCCGAGCTGCAGGAAGATCGGCACGATGCGTTGAAAGCCAATAATCATGAACCCGACGCCCGCAATGAAGCTCGTCAATCCAAACCATGGAAGCAAACCATTGCCGCGAAAGGTGGCCCGCGCTCCTAGAATCCGGGAGCCAACAGCGTCGGCCAGCGCGTTGAGGGACTTCTGGCGAAGGTGGGGAATGTCCACAGCCGACATCAACGCAACGTAGCCATCCAACTTGATGAATGGGAAGAGATTCAAAATGGCGACGCCCCAACAAATAACGCCATAGAGCAGAGCCGCATCCTTCACCGAGGATGCCGGAAGGAAAGTCTGCACCGCCAACGCGCTGGCCCCTAGGCCAAGGTGCACCAGCGGTCCAGCGAGCGCGATCACCACTCGCTGCTTACGTGAGCTCAACCGCCAGCCATCGGTTATGTCGCAGAAGAAGGCCGGAGATAGGTAGAACAGCATGATGCCAATCCGCCGCGGCGTGCCGCCAAAGTAGCTGAGGGCCATTCCGTGGCCGAGTTCATGCAGCAACGTGGAGGCAAACATCGCGCCAGCGATGTAGAGATACACCCCAAGTGGCAGCGGCGTCGCCAAGACCCGCCAAATGTTCGGGCCAGCCGTCAAGGCGCCCAGCATGCCGCCAATGAGAAGCAAGGCAAGTGGCAGCGCAGCGATTGGCCGCGCAAAGGCAGCGACCACAGGGCGAAATCGCAGCAGGAGCGGCGCCGGATTGAATAAGGTGAACTGCACCGTCAGGGGTGCCCGGAACTGAACGCGCCGGTCCCTCGGCGGGGGTGCGCCGCCGTCGAAGATGCCTGTGTGCGCCAGCTGCCGAACGATCCCCATCACGTCGGCAGCCGTCCACGGCAACCCCAAAAGCTGGGCTACCTGGGCGGGGTTTCGCTCACCATCAACCGCTCTGAGGACGGCGGCCACATCTGCTGAAACCCGGGCTTTTGGAACACTGTTTGTGGCAACAATCCAGGGGCCGCCGTCCACTAACGGTTGATCAATGGAGGCCGATGGCGCCAACTGAACCGGCCACTGAACGGGTGTCCGGGTCTTGGGCGATCCGAGCATGGCGAGCTTTCTCATATCAGCGGGTGCGGTGTTAAGGACATACCGGAGGGGTCACAGACCGAACCGGACGGCATCCGGACCAGTCCTTTGGTTTCATCCATCGTCAGCGGAACAGCACCGGGACAAATCGCCTTGCCCGTTACCCATCCGAGCTCCTGAATTGCCGCTGGGAGGCGGTGGGTGAGGCTGACCCAGTGTGATCGAATGTCTCGGCCCGCCAAAAACTTCACCAGGACGTCGACGTTCGGAATGGGTTTGACAAGCGGAAAGTGGGCAGGCCTGAAGGTTCGAACCCACAAAAGTAATTCAGCCAGAGCTTGCCCGGTGGTCCAGAACTCGGCGCGGGATTCGTCGTCGATCACTTCCGCTGACGGAGCTGCTGATGGCGTCCGTGACAAGAAGAGTTCGCGAATCTGCAAGCCTTCCTGCAGGGCTCCCTTCAGAGCGGCGACGGGGTCAGCTGCCGCCTTGAGCCCAACGGCGCCGAAGTGCCCGTGGTCAGTGGGACCAGTGATGATGCAGACCGCAACATGCAAGGGACTTCCACCCTGAGGGATGAAGGCCAGTGTTGGGGCGATGTCAGCTTTGCGTGCAGCTTCCAGAAGCAGAAGTAAACCCCTGGTGCCTGGGGCGTGGAGCACATCTGCCGGCATCGACCCAGCCACGAACTCGCGGAGTGGAACCCTATGGCGCCAGGCAGAAAGGAAGGCATCCCGTTCTATGACTTCACCGATGCCAGATGCTCGCGCGAAGTGTTCTGACGGACCGGACGCTGCGCCATTCGGCGATGGATCAAAGAACCCGTTCCATGGATCCGGATGCGTGGATCCACCAGCGGCGTAGTCCACCACAGGAGCCGGTACGTGTGATTCCTGGCCTGTCAGCAAGTCCGTTGCCCGGTACCACGGGAAGTCGAAGGCGAGGGCGGAGGCGCGTCCCAAGCCCGCGCTAACAAAATCGATGCGCTTGTCGATTGCGTCCCTCGCAGCAAGAAGGTGTTCAGCGTCCGCTGCCATGGGCGCCAAGGCGAAACGCTCTACGGCCTCACCTGCGCCCCGCGTCATGGAGGATCGCTTCTTCACGTCAAAAGCTCCAACAGCGGTCGCGAACCCTTCCCCGTCAGGCCTCCCATTAGCGAGGGAGGCCACCGTTCGCCAGAGCCCTACATCGTTGGGCAGATAGACCGTCGCCGAGGACACCAGACCCAGCGAAGGATCAAGGGTAAGTACTGGATCGATGCTCATCTGCCACACACCCAGAGCTCGACATCATCCAAGCCGGGCACCTGCGTGGCGATGCGGACGGGCCGACGCTCGAGGATGGTGAGGCCTTCTGCCAGCACTTCTTCCTCGATGAGGCTGTTACTGACGAACGCGATATCGCTTGAATACGCGGACGATCGGTACGTGCCGCCTTCATCGAAGCCAACGTGGATCATGGTTACGTGCCGGGCCCCGTTGACCGGATCACGGCTTTCCACGGTGATAAGGAATGCGTCCTCCCCCAGCGCCGAAACTGTCGTTCCGCCGTCGTGTCCTTCCGATCCCTGGTGGCTGTCGGCGTTCAGTACCGTCAACAGGAAGCGTCCGTCGGGCATCAAGCAATCACGGACGCGGCGGAACAACTCCCTCCTGTCTTGGGGGTCCAGGAGCGTGATGGAACTGGCGCCGAGAACGACGCAACCGAAGCCGCCGTCGATCTCAAATCGGGACATGTCCGCCTCGAGCAATTCCACCGGCACTTCGCGGGGATTAAAGGCTTTGGTGCGGATCCTTTCCGCGAGCATCGCGAGCATTTCCGGCGAGGAGTCGACGGCGGTTAGAGGACGTCCCAAGGCAAGGAGCGGCCGGGTGATCCGGCCTGATCCCGCAGCCAATTCCAGAATGGGCCCGGTGGTTTTACGTGTCGCAGCCAGGATCTCGGGAAGTTCGGTCAGATCGTCCGCAGTGATCTGATCGTAAAGACGGGAGCCGGCGACGCTGTACAGATCCTCGGGAGGATCCAGGTGGCCAAGGACGCGCAGGATGGCATCAGCAGATTTGTCGGGCGGGATATTCATCAGCTCGTGTTCTCCGGGAGTTGGTAGGAGTCGGGGATCCACGCGGGCGGCGGCGAAGCGTCGCGCCACCCGCGTGCACCAGCTAGGTGGCGGCGATTCCGATGACGATGCCGGCGATGATGATGACGTCACCAACGCGCATGTACCACGGGGTATCGTCCGGGGTGTCGAGGTTCTCCAGTTCTTCGATGGTCAGCTGAAGGTTCGAGTTTGCGATCATTGCGTACTCCTTTCTCTTGTAGTTCGTGCTGTTGTTCGGCCTGTCCGTTTCCCGGACGGGTTAGGTGATGCTGACGGCGATAATGCCGATGGCAACTCCCTGGGACACTCCGATGAACCAGTTGTTGAAGTCCGGGGTGTCCAGCGATTCGATCTCCTGGATGGAGATGTTGAGCTGTTTCTGCATTTGCGTTCACCTCCCTTCGTTGCAAGTTGGAAGGCCTGCGCGAGCCCGTCAGGTGATGCTGACGGCGATCCCGATCAATGCGAGGCCAACGGTGATGCCGTGGATGCGTTCGCTCCAGTCGTCAGGGACGTCGATGCTCTCCAGTTCCTGGATGTTGAGGTCCAAAGTCCTGGGTGCAAGAGTGCTGCTCATGTACTCACCCCCTTTCCCTTACCGTTCGTAGCTCGCCCACTGGGCCTGGCAAGATTTGTTGTTCCAGCGCTGCCTTGGAGAGGACGTACTGGACCTGCACGCCGTCAAGGCCCCGCAGCATCGGCAGCCCGCCGCCCCAGTTCCGGAGAGCGGCGGCCGTTGTCTTCATCAACGCCTGCTCGCTAATGGCCTCCAGTCGCGCTATACCCCACCGCCACATCAATTGGTTGATGCCCTTGGCGGGGTTGGGGTCCAATGAAGGATCCGTGTCTGTAACCACTGACCAGAGCTTCAGAAGGCGGTTACGGTCACCCCAGGCTGCGGTTCCGTTGGCGATCTCCTCCCAGATGGGACTGATCACCGAGGCTGTGGCGGTCATCTTTCGGACTCCAGTGACATAGGCAAGTTCGTTGGCGACATACCAGTGCTTCGCTCCGTAGGGGTCCCGAGCTACCAGGGCCCAACCCGTGTGCGTCTCCATGCTGAGATGGGCCGCCTTCAGTCTCAGCTCGGGCCCGTCCTCACGTGTCACTCGATTCCCGAGCCTGACGATCCGCGTCAAAAGTGAGTAACCGTCGTCGTCGAAAATGTTGGAGCTGCTTCCGAGCATGGTTCCGGCCACCCGGAGGAACGCCTCAAGCAGCCCTTCGAAAAGCAGTTGCGTAGGCAGGGTGGCGAGATTCCCGGCGTCGAGCAATGCCACGTCACCTGACAGGTGACGTGAGGCGATCAAACGGCGCCCGACGGCGGTGTCCAGGCAGGCTACAGCGCTGACTTCGGCACCGGTCCCCACGGTTGACGGCATGAGGACGGTTCGGGGACGCTCATTTGGATAAGCGACCGGAGGCAGAACGATGAGACCTGAGCGCTTGGCGTGGCGTTCGACGAAGACCGTGAGGCTCGGGTCGGCGGTGAACAATGCCGCCAGTTTTACGACGTCCATCATTGAACCGCCGCCAAGTCCCACAACGCTCTGAAGTCCGTGCTTGCGAATGAAGCCGCCTACAAGCCTCAGGGTCTCCACTGTGACTGGGCCAGCTTTTAGGTCTAACGTTGGCGCTCCCTTTAAGTCGCCGGCCAAGAGGGCATCCCTCTGTCCTGCGAGTGCATTGTCCACCACGAGTCCGGTCCGGCCGCGGGTAAGTCCGCCAATGTATTTGGGTGCCATCCCTGGATCGAGGACGACGCAACGCGTGTTCCACGTGCGGTCCGCGATCATGCGAAAACTCCATCGCGTTCTGCCTTTGCCAGCCCGTGGACGATGGCCGCGTGCAGTTCCTCGAAGTTCTCCTGTGTATAGGTAAGTGCTGGCAAGAGTTGGATCCGGCCTGGCCCAGGCTGCACGATGGCTCCGGCTTGATGGATCCGCCTAACGACGGTCAGGACACCGTTCGGAGACAGGGGTAATCCGCTCTTGGCTCGCAGCAGGATGCCCCTCATACAGCCGCGTCCGGAGGACTCGCCAACCCTTGGAACGCCCTGGAGCTTGGCAATGAGCGAGTCGAGGCCTACTGATACCCGCTGAGTCAGAGCGTTGTGATCCAGCCGTTTCATCTCGGAGATCGTGCTGAGAATGGAGGCGCAGGTTGCTGGAGTTCCGGCTTGGGTTTCGCCGTGGACAAAGACGGCTTCATTCTTATCGAAGAGCTGGGTTACGCCCTTGCCGATCAGAAGGGCGGCGCATGCGCTGGTGCCGTTGGTCAGTCCCTTGGAACTAACAATGACGTCCGGGGCTTCCCGCCACTCATCTGAAGCGAACCACCCTTTAATACGGCCGAATCCTGTGGCGACTTCATCAGCCACAACAAGGAACCCATGCTCCTCCCGGTGCTTGAGGAGCGCGGTCACGAAACCGTCCGGTACGGCGACCGCACCCGAACCAAGGACGGGCTCGATGATGAACGCCGCAATGCGATGCCCCTCCCTTTGCATGAGATGGGCCAGCTCAGCGCCGCCGTCGTCGAACCGGACATGCCGGATGTTGCGCCTGTCGACGCCATAGACGGCTTGGCCGAGCTCGTCGCCGCTGAGTGCCTGGCTTCCGTACGTGAGCCCGTGGTAGCTCCCGCTTAACCCGACGACGAGCTTGCGTTCGGGTTGTTTGTCGAGAACAAAGTAGTGACGGGCGAGCTTCATAACGGCGTCGTTGGCGGCGCCTCCGGAGGTGGAGAAGAGGACTCGCTCGAATTGATGACGGGGCAATTCAAGGAGGGCTTTGGAGGCCCCGATTGCCCTGCTGTGCGCAGTCCGGAAGAGCGGGAGGTAGGACGCTGTTTCGAGTTCTTTGGCTATTGACTCCGCAATCCGTGCGTTGCCGTAGCCGAGGTTCGCGTTCCATAGGCCGCTCTTCGCGCAGAGCCGTCGTCGCCCGTCTTCGAACGTGACATGGACACCTTGTGCAGTGACCGCTGTGTAGCTTGCTGCTTCGAAATCGTGTTGGCTTACCAGAGGGACCCAGAGGGGGAGCTGCGTCCGGGGTTTTAGGGGTGCGGTCATCGGTTTGTGCCGATAAGGTCAATGCCGAGCTGTTCGAATTGATTCAGGACTGCCGTCACGGATCCTGTGGCTACGGCCTCTGAGACGTTGAGGGCTGGTGCTATGACTGCCGCAGCAGCGCTGACGTCCCGGAAGTTGGAGATGGCTTCGATGATGGTGGCGGCGTCAACCCCAATCTTGAAGACTCGGCCCGACGTGGTGTCCAGCAGCGTGTACTCCCCTGCCCTTTGGACGATGAAAGGAGCGGAAGCCAAAGGGATCCCCGATGCTACTGTGAAGAGGCTGGCTCCGAAGCCCACAAACCTGGTGGTCTCGCGGGCTTCACGTGGGATGAACTTCCATGCATCCAAGGCGGCAAGGTAGCGCGGAATCCATGGGTTGGCTTTGAGGGCCTCGACGTCCACCTGGCAGTTAGCCATGGCTGTTCCGGGGCCCACTGACTTTGCGTGCAGGTCACCAATCGCATAGCCGACCCGGCCAATCTCTGCTCCATAGGGGCCGCTGAGTATTCTTCCATCCGACGTGATGTGAAGCCTTGCCGAGGAGACGCTCTGTTCTGTCGCCGCGAGCAAGGCACGCTCGGACAGAACAGCATTCACTTCAGTTAGCTGCCGGACGAAATGTCCCGAACGCCGGGCTTCTTCAGCATCGTCAAAGAAGGCATGCCAGTCCTCGCTGGTGGTCATCCTGACCACTGTTACGCCCACCAGATTGACGAAAGGAATGGCCACGTAGTCCTGGATTTCCAAGCTGAGTGTGCCGTCTACCAGGAGTTCTTCCCCGGCGGCGTCGAACGAGCCGGACACTGTTGTGATGGCTTCGTCGTCCTTGTCCCCGTTGAGAGCAAGGATGACCGAGCCCTCAGTGACCAGCGTCTTCGCGTAGTCGATGTGCTCGGGATTCTCGACGAAAATGACGTGACCTGCGATGCGCCCTGGCATGCCGGTAATCCACTGATCCACTGCTGCGGCAACGGTCTGCTGCTGACTTAGCGTCAATTCCCCAACCCCCAATAGTTCCTTCGTTCTTGAGACGAAGCTATGGGCCGGAGTGGGTGCCATGGTGGAGGAAATTGAAACTAGGTGGTGGAATGCCCCAAAGATAGGTGGTGCGTGGCGCTATCTAGGTGGTGGGGAGAGGTGTACTAAGTGGTGGGAATCAATGCCCGATCATTTCGAGGCAACCGCCGTCCATGATGCTTCCACCTGGGGCGATGTCCACCGCGCCGTCGAGCGAAACGTATCCATAGACGCAACCACCGCTTGGCGCTGCGGCTCCGAATCTGACGCCGCTGCCCGTGTCGTCTGTTTGAATCTCGTTCTTGTTCAGGCCTACGGATTCCAGGGCTTGACTTACCTTTGGTGGATTCGCTTTCATCCCCAGTGACGTAAGGGCCGCGCGCGCCGGCTCGATGTATCCCTCCAGCAGCATCTTCACCTCCGGGGATAAGGATTTTCGCTGGCGATAGGTCTCGTTCGCGGCCATCGCTGCGTCACCGTCGTAGAACGCGCAGTTCCCGTCCGGCATGGGCTCAGTGCCGGCGCTGGGGCAGGCTGCTGTGGGAGGGGGAGAGGTCGACTCACTTCGGACTGTTGCTGGCGCCCCGCAGCCCGCCACGGTGAGAGCTGAAACCACAGTTAGAGTGAGCCCGACGGACCATCTTGTTTTCCCCATTCAAGGACCCTACTGGATGGGGTACGGCAGGCATAGGCAATTTGGCTATCGATTTGATATTCTTGCGTTTGCCCTTCACGCGTATCGAAGAATCTTTGGGGGAACCTACGATGAACGCGAACTCAGCCAAGCGGATCCGGAGCTACTGGCTAGGGTTAGCCATCTCTTATGGACTCGCCCTCACAGTTGCGACTGTGGCGGATTGGCCATGGCCCTTGGTAGTTCTGGGCGTATTTATCCTGTTCATCATCCTGCAGGGACTCCACTATGGTCAGATCGGCCGCACAGTCCATCGGGAGCCGGCCTCAGATGCGCCAGCGATTAGTCTTCTCGCCTCTGCATTCACGGCTGCGGCGATCCTCATTCACGGAACGTCCATAGCGGTCTGGGCAGGACCCCTCCTGGGCTTGGTCACGGCCGTCGTCATGTATTTGGTCCTGACCAAGTATGGCCGGTTCTACAGTCCGTCTTCTGTGGGCACGGATCGACCTTCGGAGCAGGCAATTCGTGACGCGCACCAACCCCAGTGATGCAACGTCAAAATAATACCGCTTTCGGTATAGTTCTGACCTTTGGAACCAAGCAATGGTATGGCAAAACAATACCGCCTGCGGTAGATTCTTGACATGAGAACAACCTATCGAGACGTACTGCGTGGGATCGCTTACGACAACCATGGCTATGTCACCACCGCAGATGCAGTGAGCGTCGGCGTGCCCGCCGTGGAATTGCCAAAGCTCACAGCCCGCGGCGGCCTCGATCACGTCGGATACGGCCTCTACCGTATGACCGACATTCCTCCGACGGACGATGATCAGTTCGCCGAAGCGACCTTGCGCGCAGGAGACGATGCCTACCTCCGCGGAGAATCCGTCCTCGCCCTCCTCGGCCTGGGGGACGTGAATCCTACGAAGATCACCGTGGGCACCGGTCGTCGTGTCCGCCGTGCAATGCCCGCCTATGTGAAGGTCACCCAGGCGCGGGTCGGAACGAAGGTAACACGCTACCGCGGGATCCGCGCCCAGCAGCTCAGCGAGGCTCTCCTCGAATGTCTGGGCCGGGTCCCCAGCACGCGACTGCGAGAGGCGGCAGTCAAGGCCCGCGCTGAGGGACTGCTGACTACGGCTGAGTGGAACCGTATGCGCAAGGAGCTCGCCGCATGAGCTATGCGCCGCAAGCCTCGTAGTTCATTACTGTGCGTGGCGTAGCGTTCAGCCAGTTGAGCTTTACTGATACCCGCCCGCAACCCCACCAGAGTGATCCAAGAGGGTTCTAGCGTCATGACAGTTCAACGATCCTAAGTTCGACGTCGTCTTGCGGTCCGATTGGACGATGAGAGATGTAAAGATCCGACAACTCAGCGAGTGGCAGGAATATCCCGCGTGTCCACTGAGTGACGCTGCCATCAATCAAGCATCCGTTGCCTATTGCACTGAAGGGCTCCACCCGTGGCCGGGCCGCGACGCCGTCCTGTTCAAAGGGCTAAATCGGCAGTTACCTTTACCAAAGGTGAATCGCTAGCCTTATTTTCGATGTTGAACCTTGGAAGGTGAATTCGTAATTGATTCCACTTCCAAAAGGTCAAGGAGGGCAGCACGCAATTCTTTCCAGGTTGCATGCCGTTGTTCTAAGGCCTCGCGCCCTGCCCTAGTCAATTCATATCGTTTTCTGGGCGGACCTGTTGGGGACAATTCCCACCGGTGCTGCACCAACCCTTGCCTGCTCAGTCTGCCCATCAGCGTATACAAATCACTTTCGCACGCCAGTAGCTCATGCGCGTCTCGCAACTGTCGTGTCATCTCGTATGCGTGAGCGGGTCCTTTCCGGAGGACCGCTAACACTGCGAACACAACGAGTGCACGACGAATGCTGCTTCGATCTCCGGCCTGCCCCCAGCTAACCATCCACGAACGGTACCTCCTACAGCGTTGTAGAGCAAAGTGAGATCTCACTTAGGTTCAACGCACAGAGCAATTCGGCTTTGAAACCAATGACAAGGCTGGGCCATCAGGCCCTCCTTCGCAGAGGGGGAACCATGCAGAGCAAAACTCTTTCCACCCAACCACGTACAGGTACAAGCAACGCCAAGAACAAGCGGTTTAGGAGTACGCTACTGGCTGCGAGCATCGCAGTCGGAGCCGTACTGACTCCACTCGCCGTGGCGCCGGCCCAAGCTTCTACGGGCGGTGTTGATTACTTCTGCGCAAGCAGTTGGGGTACGACTGTTTGGAATGGGCATGACCCGTATGCGTGCAGCGGCACGCTGACAGGATATCGGGACGGCTACAACGTAGGCTCCGTTAATATAGTGCAGCTGATCGCAGATCAACCTCCGCGAACCGAGATCGACTTGAACCAGTGGTGCACCAGCAACTCATTTTCCTGCATGATGGTGGGCGGAGCATTTTGGGCCTTCGTCAGCGGCGTCTGGGGCGCTGCAACTAGCTGAGATTCAACCGATATGACGCTACCACAGCACTTTTGCCGTGGTAGCGTCATTCCATGAAAGTGACTCCTCGAATGCGTCGCACTCTAATCGTTTTCCTAGCGGGATTCGTCCCGTTCGCCGTATTTTGGCCGATTTATGGCGCCCTTGCTGCATTTGGTATCGGCGTCGTCGTAGCGGGGGCAGCCATGGCCCTGGACGCCGTGCTAATTTCGCGTCGAAAAACCCGCCGAGAAGCCTAGAACTGGCGCCCTGGGCGCTGGACGGGCGGGCCTTTATTTTGGCAGGCCGTGCCGCGGGGCGGAATAGTTAGGCCAATACTCGATCCTCGGGAGTCTGGCCACGTCCATCGAACGTAGAAACGGCCGTCACCGTGCTCCTGTTTCGGGCGGACTCTTCGACGGCGGTCAGCACCCGTTGGATTTGGAGCCCGTCAGCGAACGACGGCGAAGGCGCCTCGCCCGCGCTGATGGCCACCAGGAAGTCCCGAATCTGGTGCGTGAACGTGTGCTCCCAGCCGATGATGTGGCCCTGTGGCCACCACGCTTCAAGGTACGGGTGTTCGGGCTCGTTGACCAGAATGCGGCGGAAGCCCTGCTCCCGCACAGGGACAGTAGCATCAAGGAAGTTCAGCTCATTGAGATCTTCCAGGTTGAACGTCAGTGCACCTGCTGTGCCGTAGACCTCGATCTGGAGGCTGTTCTTCTGGCCAGTGGCCACTCGGGACGCTTCGACGGAGGCTCCCATGTCCCCGGTAAGCCAGAATGTGGCCCACGCGGCATCATCCACCGTGACGTCCTCCAACCCTTTCGGACCTGGACGCTGTGTCACGAAGGTTCGCAACACACCCGAGGCTTCAAGCACCGTCTGCCCGGTCAGGAACTGGATTTGGTCGATGGCGTGGGTGGCAATATCACCCACAGCCCCGGAGCCTGCGGTCTCCTTGCGGAGCCGCCAGGACATCGGAGCCTCAGCATCCGAGAGCCAGTCCTGTAAATAAGCAGCCCTAATGTGGCGGATGGTGCCCAGGCGGCCTTCCGCGATCAATTCGCGTGCCAGTGCAAGAGCCGGAACCCGACGGTAGTTGAAACCGATCATCGACTGCACACCGCGGGCCTTCGCGGAAGCAGCCGCTTCCGCCATTAACTCGGCCTCCGCCAACGTGTTGGCTAACGGCTTCTCCACGAGCACGTGCTTGCCAGCCTCAAGCGCGGCGATGGCGATTTCGGCGTGCATCCAGCCCGGCGCGCAAATATCGACGATGTGGATGTCATCCCGTTCGATCACGGCACGCCAATCCGTGGCGGACTCGGCCCAGCCGTACTTGGCGGCGGCCTCGGCTACCAGGGAGGCGTCCCGACCAACGAGGACTTTCTGCTCGAAGGCCGGGACGCCGAAGAAGCTGGCCACGTTCCGCCACGCATTCGAATGGGCCTTCCCCATAAAGGCGTAGCCGATGGCGGCCACGCCCAGCGGACCGGATGAAGGGGTGCCGGACGGGTGTGCGGGGGTGGTCATGGTGCTCCTGGAAGTTGCGGCGTATTGGATGGGGGTGGCGCGATAGGGCCTAGTCTTTTTCGAACCAGCCCCGGGCAGGGTTCGAAACCTCCGGCACTTCCCGGAACTGATCCGGCTGAGCCACCCAGCCGACACCGTTGGCGATGACCTTCTGGATCTGCGGCTGGTGGTACACCGGGTATTCCTGGTCGCCAGGGCTGAAGTAGAAGATCCGGCCCTTGCCACGCGAGAACGTCACGCCGGAGCGGAACACCTCGCCGCCCTCAAAGGAGCTGATAAAGATCAGGTCATCGGGTTCCGGGATGTCGAACAGCTCGCCGTACATTTCCTGTTGGGGAATAACGATAGGGCTTTCAACGCCAGCAGCAATCGGGTGCGAAGGCTTGACCGTCCACACGAGCTCGCGTTCGCCCTCGTTGCGCCATTTCAGGGAGCAGGTGGTCCCCAACAATCGAGTGAAGATCTTGGCGAAGTGCCCGGAGTGAAGGACCACCAAGCCCATGCCGCCGAGTACGTGCCGCTGCACGCGTTCCACTACTTCGTCGCTGACTTCCTGGTGTGCGATATGCCCCCACCACAGCAGCACGTCGGTCTGTTCCAGGACTTCTTCGGAGAGTCCATGCTCGGGATCGGCCAGGGTGGCTGTCGAGATTTCGGAGTCCGGGTAGTAGGCCCGGAGTCCCGCGGCTATGGCGCCGTGGATACCTTCCGGGTACATCTCCCCGATGGTTGCAGGCTCGTTTCGTGCCTCGTGAACCGCTTCGTTCCAGACAACGATCTTGAGTTTGGAATCAGACATTTCAGAGCACCACTTCACGTTGTTCGAGGGCGGATTTGTAGCAAGCATCGAGCACCAGGGCTCGGCTGAGGGCAAGCGAGCCGTCATGGCTTCCCCACACCGTCTCGCCACCGCGCACGGCGGCAATAAAATCGTCGACGACGGCCTGGTGGGCTCGCCCGGGTTCAGCCACCACTTCGAAGTCGGCGTTTTCGCCGTCCTTCTCTGTGAAGACGTGGACGTCCGCTACCGGGTTCTCGGAGGCGCCGACCGAGCGCAAGTCCGCTCCGCCGTCGGTCCCGTAAACGGTGAAGTCCATCAGGTCCTTCTCGTCGCGGTAGGTTGCCCATCCAGCTTCCAGGATCAAAGTACCGCCGCTTTCCAGCCTGATGAACGCGGATGCGAAGTCTTCCACTTCAAATTTATGACTGGAGTTCGACGCCGTATAGCGCGCGTTGCCGCCGAGGCCTCGCGGCCCGAGTTCGGAGTGGGTCGATGCCGAGACCGCCAGGACCTTCGGCTCCCCCAGCAGATGAAGGGAGTAATCCAGCACGTGGACGCCGATGTCAGCCAGCGGACCACCGCCAGCGAGCTCAGGATTGGTAAACCAGCTGCCCAGCATCGGAATCCCCTGGCGACGGAGCCACGACGCTTTGGCGTAGTACGGACGTCCCAGCGTGCCGGCGTCGATCACTTCCTTGAGCGCCTGGATATCGCCGCGGCGGCGGTGGTTGAACGCAACGTCCAGGACGCGTCCCGCCTTCCGGGCGGCGTCCACCATCGCTTGGCCTTCGACGGCGTTGCGTGCGATCGGCTTCTCGCTCAGCACATGCAGTCCCCGCCCAAGCGACGCAATCGCGATGGGCGCGTGCAGGAAGGTGGGCACGGCGATGCTGACGGCGTCGAGGGCCTCAAGCTCGATCATGTCCTCCCAGCGGGCGAACACGTGAGGAATGCTGTACTCCTCCTTCAGCTGGGCAAGAAGGTCTTCTTCCATACCCGCGACGGCGACAATTTCGACGCCGTCGATGTTGCTGTACGCCTTGAGGTGCTGCTGGCCGGCCCAACCGATGCCCACAACTCCCACCTTGAGGTTTGTGGACGGGACCTGCTGCTGAATGCTCACGTTGTTCCTGTTCTTTCTGTGGTTTTGTTGGTTTGCTGACGGGCTTAGCCCTTGACCGCGCCGGCCGTCATTCCGGAAACGATGCGCTTCTGGCACACGAGCACCAGGATCACGAGCGGCACGGTGATGATCACCGACGCGGCGCTGATGGTGCCCAGGGGTTGGTCGAACTCGCTGGTGCCGCTGAAGAACGCAATGGCCACCGGGACGGGGCGGGATTCCGGCGAGGTGGTCAGCGTGACGGCCAGGAGGAATTCGTTCCACACCGAGATGAACACCAGGATCGCCGTCGTCGCCAGGCCGGGGACGGCCAAGGGCAGGATGACTTTCCGGAAGGCGACAAACGGTGTGGCGCCATCCATATACGCGGATTCCTCCAGCTCACGCGGGATCTCCTTGAAGAACGACGTCAGCGTATAGATCGCCAGAGGCAACGCGAACGTCAGCTTCGGGATGATGAGGCCAAGCAAGGTGTCGTACAGGCCGATTTCGCGCCAGATGGAGAACATCGGGGCCGCGATGGCGATGGCCGGGAACGTGGTCACCGAGAGGATCAGCGTCAGGATCATCGCCTTGCGGCGCATCTTCAGCCTGGCCAGCGCATAGGCGGCGAAGGACGCGAACACCAGTGCCACCGTTGTAGTCACGACGGCGATAATCACCGAGTTGCGCAAGGCCAGGAGGAATTCGGGGTTCTGGAAGACCACCAGATAGTTCTCGAGGGTCGGCTGGCTCGGGAAGAGCTCGCCCTGGGCAAGACTCGCGCCCTTCTTAAGGGAAGTGTTCACCAGCCAGTAGAACGGGATGAGCGAGAAAGCCATGACGGCCACCACGAACACCCACACCATGGGATGCAGTTTCGATTCCCCACGCAACCGACGCTTCGGCGCCTTGGGGCGCGAGGCGAGTTCCGGCGTCGGGCGTTCTGCAGTCAACGTGCTCATTGTTCCTCCTTCGCGACGTCGCGGATGTTGCCGCCGGCGAAGCGGACGTAGATGACCGAGACCACCATGACGGTGAGGAAGGTCAGGATGGAGAGCGCCGATCCTTCGCCCACAAGCCGGTTTTCGCGCAGCTGGGTGTAGGCGAGCATGGACATGGATTCGGTACCGTTGGCGCCGCGGGTGCGAACGGCAGGTCGAAGACGCGGAGGGCATCCATGGTGCGGAAGATCGCGGCGAGGACGATTGCCGGTCGCAGGAGCGGCAGGGTGATGTTCACGAAGGTTTGCCATTTGCTGGCGCCGTCGAGTTCCGCGGCCTCGTACGTTTCGGCGGAGATGACCTGCAGGCCGGCCAGGATGATCAGAGCCGCGAACGGGGTGGTCTTCCAGACGTCGGCCATGACGATCACGGCCATGGCGTAACCGTGCTCACCGAGCCAGACGACGTCACCCCCGGGCAGTCCCAAGGTGGAAAGGACGTTGGTGACCAGGCCCATGTTGGGCTGGAACATCGTTTGCCACGTGATCGCGCTGACCACGGTGATGATCGCGTACGGCAGCAGAACCACGGTGCGCAGGAAGGCGCGGCCCTTGAACGCGAGGTTGAGCAGCAACGCCATGGCGGTGCCGAGGATGAGTTCTAAAGAGACCGACAGGCCCGCGAAGAGGAAGGTCTGGCCGAACGCCGCCCACCACTCAGAGCTGGTCAGGGCAGTGATGTAGTTTTCCAGGCCGACAAAGCGGGACAGGCCTGCAGTGCGGACGCTGTACTGGTTCAGTGAGAGCCAGATCGCGTAGCCAATGGGGACCGCCGCGACCAGCGCCATGATGACCAGCGACGGAGCGGTCATGCGGAGGGCGAGCTTCCGCTCCGCCCGGTCGCGGCCGCTTGGTGCCCTGCCGCCAAGTGCGCCGCGTCTCGGTTGAAGTGTCTTGGTGGCCATGATCAGAAGCTCGCCTTAGCGGTGGTGATTTCCTCGGCCATGCTCTTCACGGCGTCCTCGGTGGAGGCGGTGCCGGAGAGGACGGCGTAGACGTTCTTGTAGATCGCCTGGCTGATCTGCGGGTAGACCGGGGAGATCGGGCGCGGCTTGGCACCCTTCACGGAGGCGAGGAGTTCGGAGGCGAACGGCATCTTCTGCAGCCCGGCCGGGTCCGAGTAGGCGGCCTCGTTCACAGGTGCCTGCGAGTAGTCCATGGCCACGTGCTTCTGCCAGTCCGGGGTGGTGGCGAAGTCGATGAACGCGACAGCCCCGGCCTGGTTGGTGGAGTGGGCCGAGATCGCCAGGTTCCAGCCGCCCAGCACGCCGGAGGCCTTGCCGCCTTCCCATGCCGGCAAGGGCGCGACGCCGAAGCTGGAAGCCAGCGGTGTCGCGTTGAGCAGACGGTACACGTGCGGCCAGTTGCGCTGGTATCCGAAGTCGCCGGACTCGTAGGCGAGGCGGGCAGGGTCTTCGTTGTAGGTGAGGACGGCGCGGTCGGCTGAGCCGTCCTTGAGGCCCTTGCTCATGAAGTCGAGCACTTCGCGGGTCTCTGGCGAGTCGATCTTGACGTTGCCTTGGTCATCGAGGATTTCGCCGCCTGCGCTGTAAAGCATTTCGAGGAAGTTCACAGTGAGGCCCTCGTACTGCTTGCCCTGGTAGACGAAGCCGTTTCCGGGAGCTTTGGCGGCTTCTGCGTAGAGCTGCTGCCAGGTCTCGGGCTTGGCTACCTTGTCCTTCTGGTAGTAGATCAGTCCGGCGTTGGTGAAGAACGGCGAGCTCCAGTACTTGTCCTCATACTTGGTGGTTTCCACAGTGGAGGGAATGAGCCGGTCTTTGTTGGCCTCCACCAGCTTGGTCTGGTCCAGCAGCCAGCCCTGGGAGGCGAACTCGGAGGTCCAGATGACGTCGGTGATGAAGAGGTCACACTCCGTGGACTTGCCCTCGAGCCGCTGCACGATCTGCGTGCGGGCTTCATCCGTGGTGGCGCCGATCTCCGTGTACTTGGCCGTGACCTTGCCGTTCGCCTTGGTGAACGCCTCAGCCGTGCCCTTGTAGATGCCGCTCGCGTCCTTCACGCCGCAGATGTTGACGTCGCCGCTGGCGTTAGCGCCCGACGCCGGATCGGCAGCTGCCGCTTGCTCGGTACCTTGGGGCGCTGCTCCCCCGCCGCACGCGCTGAGCAGGAGGGCTGCTGCTATTGCGGTGACTGCCAGTGCTTTTCGGTTTCGAGGTGATGCGGCGCTGTTCTGGCTCTGGAGCGGGGAAGCAGGTCGGTTCAAGTCCACAAGTGGCTCCTTTGGTGGCTGTGGGCGGTTGAGTTCAGCGCGCGTTTTGGCTGTCCCGCGTGCTGAGGGTGACTTCTTTGCCGGTGGTGCGGTTGATCCATGGAATCGATTCCAAATGTGTTCAAAAGAATCGGCCTTGCGGCCCGTGGAATCGATTCCAAAATAGTGTGACAGGGGCCACTGAGGGCTGTCAACCCTCCTTATTTGGTGGAGTCCCTGATGACGAGTTCGTGCGGGAGGAAGGTTCTTCCCTTGCGATGCGAGCCCTCGACGGTCATCCGTTCCAGGAGCTCAGCGAAGGCTACGCGGCCCATTTCGTAGGCCGGCTGCCTTACGGTGGTGAGCTCGGGGACGCACATTTCTGCCTGGGCCGAGTCATCGAAACCTGCGACTGCGATGTCCTCCGGAACTCGTAGTCCGGCGTCGGTGAGTTCACGGACGCAACCGGCTGCAACTACGTCGGTGCCGCAGAAAACTGCGTCGGGGAGGTCTTCTGTTTCCAGGAGTTTCCTCGTCAGGCTGCGGCCGGCGTGGAACCCGAAGTTGCCTTCGCCGAGCAGAATCTGAGCTTCTTCCAAGCCCGACTCCGTCAGTGCCTGGCGGAAGCCTTCCTCGCGCAGCCGGCCTGAGCGGGCTCCCCTATGAGCGAGCATGGCCAGCTTCTTTGCACCTGAGTCGATCAGGTGCTTGGTGATGTCGTAGGCTGCCTGACGGTCGTCGATGGAAACCCCGAATGCCGCCTCGGCGTCGACGATTTCACAGACCTGAATGACGCTGAGTTGTTCGGCGACTGCGTTGACGTCGTCGTCCGGCATGGTGGGTGAGAAGATCACTAGCCCGTCCACGGAGCCGTTGCGCAGCATATCCACGAGCTGCTGTTCGCGGTCCAACTCCCCGTCGGTAGCTGCGATGAGGCTGACGTAGCCGGAGTCAGCTGCAGCGTCGCCTACACCTCGGAAGACTTCACTGATCACCAGCGAGTCCAGGTTCTTGGCGAGGGCCAGGACGCGCATTGTGCGGTCGCGACGGAGATCCCGCGCCGAGGCGAGAGGACGGTAGCTGAGCTGCCGGATAGCCGCATTGACCTTCTCTTTGGCCGCCTCGCTGACAGCCGGGCTTCCGTTCAAGACGCGCGACACCGTCCCTACGGACACACCCGCCGTCTTGGCGACATCCTGAACTGTCGGCCGAGCCATTCGTGCGTCCTTCCGCGAGCAGTCAAGATGGTCGTTGCCGCCACGTCCTGCGGCGCCCACCGGCGTTCTCAGCTTAGCTGGCTGGAACCGCGACCCTGATCCACAGGGAATACCTACACTTGATCAGCGCAAGCCGTAATCAACAATTGCAGCCTACCCAAATTTCAGATGGATCTAATGACTTGAACAAAACCAAAGCACCCCAGGGGATCGAACATGGCACGCACGCCGTCTAGTCGTAAGACTTCAATCTGACCCACCTTCGCACCTCGTCAATGAGAACACCCCGCACGTCTAAGACGGTTCGATCGTCAGGCGAGGCGGGTTTGAAAGTTCCAATCAAGTTGATAGACTCGATCGCATCGTACCGAGAGGAACCGCCATGGCATTCAAGATCTTCGAGAAGGGAAGTTCACCAGCTTCCTCGATCCCCAGCGTAACCATTCAGAAGAAGGGCCTGTTCTCTTTGAATGAGGCGGCGGCAAAACTCCTTGGCGAGCCCGAGGCCATACAGTTCCTCTGGGATGAGGATGAGCGCCTGATAGCCTTGAAGGCTGTCCATCCGGAGGCTGCAAACGCTCACCCGACACGTCGTCAAGCAAGTCCAAAGTCAGCCAAGGATGTCAATAAGGGACCAATTATTGTTACTGGAACTGCGTTCACTAAGTTCATTAATCTCGATACCTCCCAAGCGCACCGATGGATGCCCCGCTTAGAAGACGATCTGTTGATCATCGACCTAAAGGTGGATGGTCAGCTCGTGATCTCCAACCGAACACGCGGTCAGAAAATGCACACCACCGAAGGCTAGACAGACCAAGTGCTCAGGGAAGAACTTTCTGACTGCTCAGGAGAGGCTGGATAGGCATACCATGCGGAGCGCGCCATGAGCGGTCACCTTTTCGCCGACGAAACCAAACAGAACGGCTACCTTATGGTCGTCAGCGCCATCCTGCCCTGTGATCTAAATCAGTCGCGCCGGACTGTGAGGGACCTCGTACTGCCGGGGCAGCGCCGATTGCACATGAAGAACGAAAGCGATTCCCGTAAGAAACTGATCCTTTCCACCCTTGGACGTATGGCAGTTGAGGCTGTGGTTTATGACGCTGGGAAACGCTATCGCACACAGCGCGAGGCTCGAGCAGCATGCCTACAAACCATCGTCAAGGACGCCGCCCTCAGAGGCCACACTGGACTCACGTTGGAGATCGATCAAACTCTCGAGCAATGGGACAAACAGAATCTGATCGAGGCGACTCGTGCAGCCGGCTACACCATGCACTACGGCCACGAAACCGCTTCCGCTGAATCGCTCTTAGCCATCCCTGACGCCCTTGCGTGGGCCTACGCAAAGGGAGGCGATTGGAGGCGCCGTGCTGGCATCACACAGATAAGAACTGTCTAGGAAGAAACGCAAAGCCCGAGCGCCTCGGTCGTCCGGCCGGGTCTCGGGCTCACTTCCCACGCTCACCGCGCTGGGCAATAACAGACTATCGTCATAGGGCCAATTGTCCAACAGTAATCCTTGACTCAGAGAAAGCCCGTTCGGCTGGGGTTCTTCGGAACTCGCCCTCAGACCGGTGGCGCGAACAAGCCGGTGGCGCGAACAAGCGATTTGCCCACAGCCCGTACCTCGCCCTCTTCTCTCCCCATGAACAAAGCGGCACGGGTATATCGCGAAGATGTGAAACTGTGACGCGGCTCACCGAGCGGATCATGAAGCACGAAGGGATGGCGCCGCCCGACGACCGAGCCAACGAGTCTTCCACACGGGCACAACGCGAAACGCTAACGGCCGGTCGCCATCACCAATAGCAGTGCTGGATCACCAAGAGCAGGTTAGACTCCCCACTTATCCACGACGATACGATGGTAGCCACGGACACAGCCGCGCTGCGTTCCGCCCGTGCAGGCGGTTACCCGCCGGGACCCATAAATGGTTGGCGTTCAGCGCTCCAATTAGAATCAGGTCGAGGCGCTCATCCCTCATCAGTCTTGTCATCCGACCAATGATGACCTGTGAGCCCTAACGATAGCCGTTCGCTGCCCACCATATTGACTACTTTGTCGAAGAGGTCCCTGCGGAGGATCAAGTCTGCGCCATGTACTGCGGGCACCAGATCGCTGTAACTGCCGTCGTGGATAAGGAAGCTTCCCCACTGTCTACAAAGTGCGGCCGGGCCAGCATCGTCAACCAGGAGGTAGCGGTCCGCCGGGGACGCAGGGCGAAGAGCAAGCGCAGCGACAACTTCGATTCGGGGTGACAAAAGGAAAGGATGCAAGCCCGCGCCACGCTGAGGTCCGACCCGCCGTTCGTTCTGATCGGCTAAAGCGACAATCGGTCCACGGGCTAAACTCAGAGTCTTTCGCGCCCGTTGACTGTCGAGCCCGGGCATAAGGTCACCGTAGTGCCGAACCCATAGATCAGGAGGAGACGCGGAAAGAGGGTAACTGCCAGCTGACACTGAAGCGTCTGTTTCAAGTCCCGTAACGACAAAGAGATTCCGCGCTGGGGCTGCTGGGTAGTCGATAGCTAGCGTTCGCATGCGTTCGATTAGGGCAAGCTGCACCCAGCCCCGGTAGGGGTTCTCTTCAACGAGTACACCTCTGGAAAGCACCTCTGTGAGGTTGCGGGTTTTTTCTAGAGCTACGGCTTCACTGGGGGGCCACAGCATGTCGTTTCCGAGCCACGGCACCGGATCAAGGGACCACCGGATGTCTTCGGCCCGAGTAACGGGGCGTGCGACTTGCGAGGCTTCGTCACGCAGCGACCACATGCCAGTGAGGCTGAGGTCCTGCGCGATTTCCTCCTCGATTGCGGTCGGATCCCCAATCAGACCCATGCCGGCTAATGTCGCACGGACTCCTGCGGCGGCTACTTGCAGCTCGTCTTCTGCCGCTTCTTCATCAGCAAAGAAGGCGTCCGGAATCCGTTTACTGTGGCCTGAACGGAGATGTTCGAACTGCTGCCTAACACGTTCGCTTACAACATCGACTCTTCTTGCTATGCCAGCAACGACGTCCTCAAATAATCTGGGGTACTCCCCAATCTCGTCAAGTCGGTCAGCGAGCATTTCATTTACTAACAGCTGCGCATCTTCGAGAGAACCGCGATCAAGTCCATTCGACGGACGTTTAGACTGGGCTCGCGGCACAGTAGCCGGGGGATGGGCGACGTTCTGCTTTTGGGACCGCAGAATTTTTGAGGCAAGCACCCTGACAGACAACTTCTCAGATTGCGATAGTCTGTCCAGTGCCTCTGACAAACTCCGAGATAGTTCGCCAGACGGCAGGAAATCAGCGACTATTTCTAGCAACCAGGTCATACGACCGGCGTCAAGCCGATGACCGAGGAGGGGAACAAGCGCCTGCTGTGCCACCTTGGGACGAGCCGCGATGAGGAGAGCCGCAGCAAGTAGAGCCCGCCTGAGGTCCGATCGTTTAGGTTGTGAGATGGCGGCTAACGACAACGTGGCAAGAGCAACATCCAGTTCCCCATCAGAATCAGGAATTGGTGTTGCCTTGTAAATATGGTGCGCCTTTTCTGCTTCGCCGTGCATCCGATCCAGGAGGACGTCGCAGCCTGCATTCCAACAATCAATAGCGGTACCATCTGGCTGTCTACTGGGTTGGGCTGCTAAGGCTGCAACAATAGATTGGGTCACCCCATAAGTACTCTCTTTTCCTAGGGTCATTATCGTTATAACTGCCTGCGCTAGGGTGCGCTCGGCAGTTTCGGCATCGAGGAGATGAGCCTTTATCCAGAGGTTGACCCGTTCGGTGCCTGCAAAGCGGCGCCACCCTCCCCCTCCTCTAATTCGCGTGAAGGCGAGTACCAGACAGTAAGAGGCGACTGAGTTCAGATCAGTTGTTGCGCTTCCGCAGCGCGCCGCTAGGCCTTCACCCAAGAGAGCGAAGACTTCGTTATCTGTATAGACAGATAGTTCCCGTGCCACGTCATCCAGAAGATCAATACCGCTTTCACGGCCTCCCGTTTGCGTAGCTTCGAACACGCGCCAGCCGACGGCATTTACGAGGGCGTCAATGTTCCACCGTGGTGCGTACGCGTTATGACTGTAGTCCTTCCTTGCGTAGTCTCGGGCCGCAGCTACGGCACCTGCTGCTCCTTCCGGGAGGTCTGGCCGCTGAGCGTCAAGAAGTCGCTGTTTTAGGTCCGCCGCCGTAGGAACAGCGTCTTTAGCGAGACTGTTGCGTCTCTGGTTATTGTGTGCCTTGCGTATCCCAAACTCGGATCCGCCAAGCGCAAGGACCTCTGAGATTAGTTCTGACGTTGCAACCGACTGGGTTCTTTCACCAGCGTACATTAGCGGCTGATCGTCGTAAGATGCTGCCACGTTATTGGCGTAACTGGTGATCACGGAACTACTGGCAGTACTTGTCCCGATTTCAGTTTGCAGCCGTTTCAGAAGTAAAAGGTCGGTATTAGGGTCACGCCATGTAGTTCCGGCAGCAAGTCGTAGCGAGGCCAGAGCAATCGGGTCGGCAGCTTTGACCTGCGTTTCGAGTAGCTTTTCGTAGACAGTCTGCGCCCTGGCGTCTTCAAAGCCAGGCTCGGCAACAAGAACATTTGCAGCGTCACGGGCTGATGCGATTGGGTCAACGCTCGCGAGCGTTTCCCACCATGAGTTTGGAACGTTTGAAGTTCCGCGGCCGTCGGTGTGTTGTCGGACTAGGTATGAAGCATCAAGGATTCTTGCCAGCGATTTCCTCGCTGACTCTACATCCACGGCCGCGAGGTCCTTGATACTGTCCATGAATTCGTAGATGGTGGGGTCTTTATGCCCGCCGTAACTGGCCAGTAGTTTCGCCGCTCGCCGCCAACATTCCATGGCCTCGTTGGTCGCACCAGCACCGACGCATATACGCGCAGTTGCGAGTTCGAAGTCTGCCATCACCGAGTACATCGTGTTTGCGTCGTTGCGCCGTTGCCTAATCACTCCAAGGACTTGGTGGACGGCTTGTACACCAACGTCATCGGCAACACGGCTGAGAATCGCAAGCAAATCATTAGTCGCCAGTGGGCCATTCTCTGCCATTCCCATTAGGGATGTCGTCGTGCCATCGCCGATTGCAATGAGGTTGTCGACCACGGCCTCTAAATCCGCTGACTCCACGACTTTCAAGGACTGCTCTACGACGTCGTGAATTAGCGGGTGAACGAAATAAAGGTCACACGCTCGAGGCGTGCCCGTAAACGGTTGTGCATGTACCACGAGTTGCTCAAGAGCAACTCGAACGGTCTCAGATGCAGTTTGGGCCTTGATTACCCCCTTTTTAACGTCATCAGCGATTCCCACAGTTGCGGCAGCAAAACGCAGCCATGCCCGGTAGAAGCCACTGCCACCTAGCTGACCGATGAGCCGGACTGGTATTGACGAATCGATCTCGCGTGCGAGAGTAAGCAGTCCTAGCCAATTGTGAACCGCCTCGAATTGTGCACTAGGAGCATCCAATATCGTCTTTGTTGAGACGTGGAGATGCTCTTCTAGATTGCTAAGGCCGAGCCCTGAGAGCACCTTCTGCGGTGTTATGCCGTGGGATAGGTACCTAATGATGTTGGCGGATGGTGACAAATGCCATGCGCTGTCGGCAAGCTCCGAGGGATCGGGGAGGCCAATGGTTCCCTCAGTGGCCAGCTGTGCTAGTGCGAGATAAACATGGGCAGTCCTATCTGAATCAGTCATCTTGGCGACGACATCGATCATCATCCCCGGAGGTAAACACACTGAAAAGACCTCGACAAGTGCTTTAAGGTCTCCGACCGACTTACCGTCCAAGTTCGCTGCAATCTTGTCTATTAGACCAGGTTTAATGCCATTTTTTTGACCGGTCAGACGAAGCGACCCGAGTTGAATTGCAAGGTGGAGTGAGTCATCGCTGTCAGACGAGTAAGTGACGCTTTCACGTTCTTTGGCATTTTTGTGTGCTCGAAGGTAGGCGTCCCAAGGCGCTGATCCGCCTGCCCGATCTACGGATCGACATAACCTAAGTCCCCAGCGAGCTGAAAATGTTGGGCGCCCCTCATAAAGAAGGCGTTCTGCAACGACGTCAGGTCCAAGGATCGACACAACCACGTCCGCATACTCGATGAGGGTGTCGGATAGCGCCTCAGATTCGTATGTGTCGATTGATTTCCAGGTTTCGATGCATGCCGTGAGGGACGGCCAATCAAGGCGGGTTGCGCTCTCTCTGGCTAAAGTGCTAACCACATGCTTCAACGCCTCTGGTGGCTGCAGCATCTGAATTGCATTAGCGACAAAACCCGGTTTGATCAGTTCCTTGAGCTCAGTATATCGGTCGAGACGAACTAGAAGTTCAGGTAAATGCCTGAATGCCCTGGCATCCGAGAAGAATCCCTTAGCGGCTAACCATGCAGCGGCTTTTTCCCTAATCGTTGTAATCCACGCCTCAGGTTGGTCCCTCAGTATGTGCCGACTGAAGGACTCATGATGTATCTTCAAACCTCCTAACCCTGGTTGTGAGTTCAAAACTGGAGCCAACTTGGTAAGGGCACGTTCGAGAATCAAGGACGCCTCGGGGAGCATTTCGCTCAATTCGCTGGCGGTCAACGCGAAATCGCATAGCGCAAGGGTGCCGATAGCGAGCTCTTGATCTCCAGTGAGGTCTGCAAGAAGGTAACCGTAGTAAGCATCAAGGTCATTGGCTGTTGATGGCACCAGGCCTAGACGGTGGATGACTTCCTTAGCTGTGATCGCACTCTGGTCCGCGTCCAAGGGTGAGATCTTCGCCCCATACCGGCAAAGGTATGTGGCGTAAAGCGCATTTCCACCGGACCGGTCATGCAAGAGATCGATCAGATTGCGTTCCTCGGTGGGCACGGTGGAAGGTCCATCGGTTGCCCTCTCCTGACCCACCAATCGGTGCCGAAGAGCTAAGTCACGTATCTCGTTCCACGACATGCGTGGCATCTGGACTGTGTGGCCGGTGGACGGACGGGCGTCACGCAGATGCGAACCTGGCTGGCTGGCGATGACCAAGCACACTCCCGGCGGAAGTTCGATAGCTGCCAACTGATCGACTAGTACCTGAGAGGGATCTAAGCGGTCTTTAGACGTTCTGCCCAGGACTCTGTCAACATGATCGAGACCATCGACAATAAGTAGGACTTGCCGCGTCGGGTATCTCTCTTGGCAGGCTGCCAGGGCCGCCTCCAGCGCCTCTGTAGTTGCAGCGAATCTTGGCCTCAGGTTGGCGGTCGCAAGGGGGGCGGCTTGCTCAAGCTGCCGGAGTAGGCTTCCGACCACAACCTCAGTGAGCGCTCGCTTATCCCGATCAACGTCGTTTGCCCCCAGCCAGCAATGATGGCGAGCAACAATCCAATGTGATGCCCTATAGGACGCGGCAAGTTCCTGGCACAGCCAAGATTTGCCTGCTCCCGGCTCGCCAGTCACCACTATTCGTCCTCCTCTAGGAGAAACCAAACTGACATGCCGTCGCATATCAGTGACGGCGCGGACACGCGAGACGGCCAGGTTGGTTTCGATAGGGTGCCCTTCGGCAACAGCACCGAAATCGACGGTAAGTCCAATGCGCGGCACGACGTCACGACGAGCGACGCTTCCCTGCAACGTACGCGCCGCAGTTGCCGCATAGGCAAGCGAAAGGGCGACGTCTTCCGGTGCTCGCTCCGCGTTTGGCGGTCTTCCAGCACCAAGCTCTTCCATAACTCTGCGTAGTAAGGCACGCTCAGCTGGACCTGGAGTACTCATATCGACCGTGCTTGACGGCGCGTTTGTGTCCACTATCAGGTGAGTACACACGCTATCGAGTTCACTGTCGGATAGATGCTCAACCAGTTTCTTCCACGGTGATCGAGAACGAAGTTGTTCTCTGTCGAAACGAAAGCTCTGAGTCTTGAACCCGGGAAGGGGATCACCAGGGTCAGTACTGGACCCCACCGGCTTCAGGACCTCTGCCAGATCCTGGTCTGGAGTTCCATCGCGGACCACTACTCGATAAACCGTCCCAGGATGTTTGGCTAGGTCAACTAGGAGTGAATCAGAAAGAATGTTAAGTTTGAGACTCCGGCTATCAGCCGAGAAGCTTGCCTTGGAAAGTTCGCGATCCTGCGTTGTGTGTTTGATTTGAATACGGACACGGCGGTTATCTTCGTAGCGGATAGTCAGATCATCAAACCTGTCTCCGTCAAATCCTTTGACGTCGACATCTATTGCCGTGGCCGTCCCCAGAAGCAGGTCGACCAGCGCGATGCCCGTAACCAGATCCTGGTATGTATAACCATGGTGTGTCGCTCGTAAACTCACGTTTGCTATCCTTCTACCTCGATTAAAAGGTCACTCGACCACAGCTGTGGAGACACCGCTGACGAAAGCCTACTGCGTTCCGCCATGGACAATGTCTCGCAGGTGGGATGAGGTGGCTGTTATAGGTCAGATCGGAGCTGTACGCAGCCAAGCTGTTGTTAGACCAATGGTTAAAGCGACGAGTATGCCGCCGCAAGCCAACCATTTCCCTAATTGCCATTCGAACATCCGCTAATCATGTTCACCGTGGTCCTTCGCCGGAAAGGGGCTTGATTCCGCTGCGGCGCGCTCAAACGCGAGTGGCTATACACCGGGGGGCATCTTCCACCTAGGAAATCTGTGTGAACGCCGCACCGCTTTATTCTGAAGAAGCCACGATTGAGCCTTTGGGGTCGATCATTAATTCATGCCTAGTTCCTCGTCGCCTCTCAATCCGATCATTCCGTGGTCCCCTCCGTCGGACACCTTCACGTTGTTCGATGGCCCGATTGAGTATCGGGTGGGTTCTCGCGCCAGTCGTCCAGTAGAAGGGAGGATCCAACTCACCCTGCGCGCTGGATCGCGTCTCCTATGGCTCCTAAATCCTCAGCAGGAAATGGAGTGGGATGACGCGAGGGAAGACGGCACGGGAGAGGAACCGGAGGGGCTCATGTTCACGTTTCTCAATCGCCAAGTCCTGCTACGCGTGTTCCACACATCGGACGGGCGCGGCATTGTGATGAATCCGTCAGAATCAGACCACGTTCATGAAGGCCTGGAGCGAGTTCTCGTGCACTGGGCTAACTTGCCCCCCATCCCCTTGACTGAGATGCTCCGCCAATCGTTTGAGGACGGCGGATCAGTGGAATGGTCCGGCAGGCATGTCCTGCAGCTTGGATCGTGGAAGTGTCGAATCGACGCTCGCCCTAACCTTGCAGAGGTGTTCAGAAGCGCCAAGACCGACTACCTCAGCGTCAATACCCACTTAATGGAGGTCAGGAGGGCGGACGGAGCGCTATTTTCCTCCTCGGAGGTTGCCGCGTTCCTCGTTGGATTGCAATTCGGCATGAGCTTCGCCTTGAGTAGGTGGACCGCCCCGGTCCTCCCCGTGGGCTTCACTGACCGAGGAGAAGCGGTCTGGTCCTCCTGGGCGTCGTGGCACATCGACCCGCCAATGATGGGTTCTGGCCGATGGTGGGTTTCTCACCGACCACAGGACTTGTGGTCGTTCTTGGAAGTGTGGGTTTCTCGTTGGGACGTCGCCGACGAACGACATCACCTGTCATTTCTTGTTAGCTCCGCTTTGGCGGCAGGTGAAGGGGTCTTCGTTGAACAGCGGTTGATGACAAGCCTTGCCGCAATTGAAAAACTTTCATGGATCACAGAGGTCAGCTGTGATGTTCTTACAGAAGAAACTTGGCGACGAAAGGGCGCCCCCTGGCGGATCCGTCGGATGCTCAGAAGAGCCCGCATCCCGATTGAAATTAGTACAGAGAGAACACCCCTCTTGGCCCAATACGCTAATGATTTCCAGCTGTGTGATGGGGCCAAAGTAATCGCAGAGATCAGAGATCGTCTTACGCATCCAAAGAGGACCGAGGACCTCTACGACCGGCCAGGTCTACTTGCAGAAGCTTCCCGCCTCGCCCGCAAATATCTCGATCTACTGCTTCTCCACTATGTTGGCTATGAGGGTCAAGTCTCGGACCGTACACGTGTCCACGGATGGGAAGGCGAATCCGAACTCGTCCCATGGAGGCTGGGTCCATCACAGCCCTCTTCGTCCACCGGCAATTCTGCCACGGAATCTTAGTTCTCCGTCTTGCTGTTGGATCTGGTCCCCGAGTGCATGAGACCGCGCGCAAACTTGGACCATCTTCATTTCCGCGATCAACGAAGGGGCGGCGGGTCAAGCCTTCGCCGATGTCGGCCGACGACGCTTCAACGGATTTAGGAGCAGTGCCGTCGAGATTTGAAATCCTGCCCCTTGCGTGTCTACGGAACCGGTCCCTTCCCGATGAGGACGGCCTTGATGGCGTTCGGGGCCGCCGGCCCTGCTTTCCGCATTCGCCTTACGGCTCCACTAGTAAGTGCTGCCGGGTCACGGTGCGTCGAACGGCCTCGGCATCACCAGGAGTCACCAATCATGCAGGGCACCCTCCACCACCAGAACGAATGCCCATGCTCCATCCCTGAATCGGTGTCCTTAGCAAACCAGCTTCTGGTATCCCAAACCAGCGCCTCCCCACGCACCCCCTTGACTCCCACTCCCACCTTCTCTAGACTTTTCATAAAGCAGAATCTAAATTCCACAAAGCGGAAACTGAAGCCAAGCATCGAGGCAGCAGCCAAGCACCCCCGAAGATAGATCAAAGCCCCTCCTCGGAAGGACCTACGATGACGTACACAGTGAACTGCTCCATCCTCCTGACGGAACTGCCCTTGCTCGAGCGCCCCGCCGCCGCGAAGGCAGCCGGTTTTGACGCCGTCGAGTTCTGGTGGCCCTTCGAGACCTCCGTCCCCACCGACGCACAAGTAACCGAATTCGAGAACGCCATCAAGGACGCCGGCGTTCAGCTCACGGGTCTGAACTTCAACGCCGGCAACATGCCTGGCGGGGATCGCGGCCTGGTCTCCTGGCCTGCACGCTCCACCGAGTTCCAGGACAACATCGACGTTGTCGCCGGCATCGGTGAGCGCCTCGGCTGCAAGGCCTTCAACGCCCTCTACGGCAACCGCATCGACGGCGAATCGGCCGAGAAGCAGGACGCCATCGGTGCCGAAAACCTCGCAACCGCAGCGGCCGGCGTCGCCCGCATCGGCGGCACGGTCCTCCTCGAACCGGTCAGCGGCGCACCCAAGTACCCGCTCCTCACCGCCGAAGACGCACTCAAGGTCATCGCCCGAGTCAAGGCAGAATCCGGTGCACAGAACATCAAGCTCCTCGCCGACTTCTACCACCTGGCAGTCAACGGCGACGACGTCGAATCTGTCATCGAGAACCACGCCAAGGACTTCGGCCACATACAGATCGCCGACAACCCCGGCCGCGGCGCTCCCGGAACCGGCACGCTCCCCCTCGGTGAATGGATCGCCCGCAGCCGCGAACTCGGCTACGCCGGCTACATCGGCCTCGAGTACAAGGAACCGCAGGAATCGGCTTTCAGCTGGGCCATCCGCCAGCGCGCCAACGCCAACTAAGCACCGGGCTCCCAACTAAGTAGCAGCAGAGCACGTTTAGAACCCTCAAAACGCGCACTAATGCGACCTAGTTGGGTAAGCACAGCCGGGTTAAAACACGCCCGGGAAACAGACACACACACAGACTTCCCCAGAAAGAGAACCACAATGAGCAACGTTGCAGTCATCGGACTCGGAATCATGGGCCTCCCCATGGCCATCAACCTCGTCAAGGCCGGCCACACGGTCACCGGTTTCAACCGCAGCCAGGACAAGATCGACAAGCTCGTCTCCGAGGGGGGCCAGGGCGCCACGAGCATCGCGGACGCTGTCAAGGACGCCGACGTCGTCCTCACCATGGTCCCGGACTCCCCCGATGTTGAGGGTGTTGTCAGCGGCAAGGACGGCGTCTTCGCCAACGCGAAGAAGGGCACCCTCTGGATCGACGCATCCAGCATCCGCCCGGATGTCGCCAAGCGCCTCTCGGACGAGGCCACAAAGGCAGGCATCCGCCCGCTCGACGCACCGGTATCCGGCGGCGAACAGGGCGCCATCGACGCCGTCCTGTCCATAATGGTCGGCGGCGAAGCAGCAGACTTCGAGGCAGCACAGGATGTCCTCAACGCAGTGGGCAAAACCATCGTCCACGTCGGCCCGTCCGGCTCCGGCCAGACCGTCAAGGCAGCCAACCAGCTGATCGTGGCCGTCAACATCCAGGTCCTCGGCGAGGCCATCGCCTTCCTTGAGGCCTACGGCGTAGACACCGACGCAGCACTGAAGGTCCTCGGCGGCGGCTTGGCCGGCTCAAAGGTCCTCGACCAGAAGGGTCAGAAGATGCTCGACCGCAACTTCGACCCCGGCTTCCGCCTGGCCCTCCACCACAAGGACCTCGGCATCGTTACCTCCGCAGCCCGCGAGGCCAACGTCGCTGTCCCGCTCGGCGCAGTCGTCGCCCAGCTGGTCGCCGCAACCGTCAACCAGGGCGATGGCGGCCTCGACCACTCGGGCCTCTTCAAGCAGGTCCTCCAGCTCAGCGGCCGCAAGTAGCAGCCCGGCGCTAAGGCGCCAACAGAAACGAAAAGTAGGGAACCCGCCGTCGTACTTAAACGACGGCGGCTCCCTCACCACACCCAAAAACACCACAGTCTTCGCCCGCAAGGGCAAAAAACAAGGAGTACACCATGGCTAAGATGCGCACCGTTGATGCGGCAGTCGCCATCCTGGAAAAGGAAGGCGCCACAGAGGCTTTCGGCCTGCCAGGCGCAGCGATCAACCCCTTCTATTCCGCAATGCGTGCCCACGGCGGCATCCGCCACACGCTGGCCCGCCACGTTGAAGGCGCCAGCCACATGGCTGACGGCTACAGCCGCGCAGCTGATGGCAACATCGGCATCTGCATCGGCACCTCGGGCCCCGCAGGCACGGACATGATCACTGGCCTGTACGCAGCCCAGGCCGATTCGATCCCCATGCTCTGCATCACCGGCCAGGCACCGGTTGCCAAGCTGCACAAGGAAGACTTCCAAGCTGTGGACATCGAGTCCATCGCCAAGCCGTTGACCAAGTTCGCCATGACCATCCTGGAACCGGGCCAGGTTCCCGGCGCTTTCCAGAAGGCTTTCCAGCTGATGCGCTCGGGTCGCCCGGGCCCGGTTCTGCTGGACCTGCCCATCGATGTTCAGATGGCCGAGATCGAGTTCGACATCGACGCTTACGAGCCCCTGCCGGTGGAGAAGCCCAAGGCTTCCCGCAAGCAGCTGGAAAAGGCCCTGGACCTGCTGACCGCTGCCAAGCACCCGCTGATCGTTGCCGGTGGCGGCATCATCAACGCCGGTGCATCCGCTCAGCTGGTTGAGCTGGCCGAGATCCTGAACGTTCCGGTTATCCCCACGTTGATGGGTTGGGGCACCATCCCGGACGATCACCAGCTGATGGCCGGCATGGTTGGCCTGCAGACCTCGCACCGCTACGGCAACGAGACGTTCCTGCAGAGCGACTTCGTGATCGGCATCGGCAACCGTTGGGCCAACCGCCACACCGGCGGCCTGGACACCTACACTGCCGGCCGCAAGTTCGTTCACATCGACATCGAGCCGACGCAGATCGGTCGCGTGTTCTCGCCGGACTTGGGCATTGCGTCCGACGCCGGTGCGGCGCTGGACGGACTGTTGGAACTGGCACGCGAGCGTAAAGCCGCAAACGAACTGCCGGACTACTCGGGTTGGGTTGCCGAGTGCCAGGAGCGCAAGGGCTCCCTGCACCGCAAGACCAACTTCGACAACGTGCCCATCAAGCCGCAGCGCGTGTACCAGGAGATGAACAAGGCTTTCGGCCGCGACACCACGTACGTGTCCACCATTGGCCTGTCGCAGATCGCCGGCGCACAGATGCTGCACGTGTTCGGTGCCCGCAAGTGGATCAATGCGGGCCAGGCCGGCCCGCTGGGTTGGACCGCTCCGGCTGCTCTCGGCGTAGTAAGGGGAACCCCGGACGCCACTGTTGTTGCCCTGTCCGGTGACTACGACTTCCAGTTCATGATCGAGGAACTGGCCGTGGGCGCACAGTTCAACCTGCCGTACGTCCACGTTGTGGTGAACAACAGCTACCTGGGCCTGATCCGTCAGTCGCAGCGCGGCTTCAACATGGAACAGAACGTTTCCCTGGCCTTCGAGAACATCAACAGTCCGGAAACAAACGGCTACGGCGTTGACCACATCAAGGTTGCCGAAGGCTTGGGTTGCAAGGCCATCCGCGTTGAGGACCCGAACGATCTGCCGGCCGCTTTCGACAAGGCCAAGGCACTGATGGGCGAGTTCAAGGTTCCCGTGGTTGTTGAAGTGATCCTGGAAAAGATCACCAACATCTCCATGGGCGTTGAGATCAACGGCGTGAACGAGTTCGAAGAGCTGGCAGAAACCGCGGCGGACGCTCCGACCGCGATCCTGACCAAGGCTTAAAGGAAAAGGAGGCACCGGAATGCGTGTTGTCATCGCCCCGGACAAATTCAAGGGCTCGCTGTCCGCGCCCGACGTCGCCAGGCATCTCGCAACAGGATTGCTGGCAGGCTTCGGACAAACCGGGCTCGAGGCAACACGCATTCCGGTGGCCGACGGTGGCGAAGGAACCATCGACGCCGCCATCGGCTCCGGTTTCATCCGCCGGACCACCACCGTCACCGGCCCACTGGGCGAGCCAGTGAAGGCAGACTTCGCAGTACGGGACCAGGAAGCGGTCATCGAAATGGCAGCTGCTTCCGGCCTCGCCCTCCTCCCGGACGGCCCCACATCTGAAACAGCCAAAACGGCAACCAGCATCGGAACCGGCGAACTCATCCGCGCCGCGCTGGACCTCGGCTGCCGCAAGATCATCCTGGGTGTCGGTGGCAGCGCCAACACCGACGCCGGCGCGGGAGTCCTGCAGGGCCTCGGCGCCGTGTTCCTGGACAAGGACGGCAACGAGCTCCCCGGCGGCGGCGCTGCATTGGCACAGGTGAACACCATCGATTTCTCCAACTTCGACGTCCGCATCGAGGCAACGGAGTTCGTCTTGGCGTCCGACGTCGACAATCCCCTTTTGGGGGCCAGTGGCGCCCCAGCCATCTTCGGTCCGCAGAAGGGTGCGACGCCGGACGACGTTGCCGAACTCGACAAAGCAGCAAGCCACTTCGTGGACGTGCTCGCAGCAACCACCGGCCAGCAAGCCAGGAGTGCCGCGAAGGCACCCGGCGCCGGAGCAGCAGGCGGTGTTGGTTACATTGCGATAGCGGCACTGAAGGCTGAGCGGCGGCCGGGTATCGACGTCGTGCTTGAATTCACTGACCTTGAACAGAGGCTCAAAGGCGCCGATCTGGTGATCACCGGAGAGGGCAGCCTGGACGAACAAAGCCTGCTCGGCAAGACCCCCATGGGCGTCTCGCGCGCAGCACAGAAGGCCGGGGTCCCCGTGATCGCAGTCTGCGGCCGGAGTACCCTGAGCCGGGAACAACTCACGGATGCCGGCTTCCACACGGTCCACGCTTTGACCGACATGGAAACTGATGTCCAGAAATGTATGGCTGAAGCCGGTCCGTTGCTTGAACAATTAGGTAAGCACATAGGCGTGTACCTGGCGGAACGGACCGAAAACAAGGAGTACCTCAATGTCTGAAGCAATCGGCGCCTATGACCTCGTTATCCGGGGACAGCGCATCCTGACCACCGCCGGCCTCGCAGCCCGCGAAGTTGGTATCCGCGACGGCATCATCGTCGCAATCGAACCCCTGGGCAACGGCCTGACGGGCAACGAGGTCATCGAACTCGCAGACGACGAAACCCTCATCCCCGGCCTGGTGGACACGCACGTCCACGTCAACGAGCCCGGCCGCACCGAGTGGGAAGGCTTCGCCTCCGCCACCCGCGCCGCAGCAGCCGGTGGCGTGACCACCATCATCGACATGCCGCTGAACAGCATCCCGCCCACCACCACCGTGGACGGCTTGGAGCAGAAGCGCGTCGTCGCGAAGGACCAAGCGTTCGTGGACGTCGGATTCTGGGGCGGCGCCATCCCAGGCAACAAGAAGGATCTCCGCCCGCTCCACGATGAAGGCGTTTTCGGCTTCAAGTGCTTCCTCCTGCACTCCGGCGTGGACGAGTTCCCGCACTTGGACGCGGATGAGATGGAAGAGGACATGGCCGAGCTCAAGTCCTTCGACTCCCTCATGATCGTGCACGCCGAGGACTCCCACGCGATCGACCGCGCCCCGCACCCCGGCGGCGACCACTACGAAACCTTCCTCGCCTCCCGCCCCCGCGGTGCCGAGAACAAGGCAATCGCCGAGGTCATCGAGCGCGCCCGCTGGACCGGCGCCCGCGCCCACATCCTGCACCTCTCCTCCTCCGACGCGCTGCCGATGATCGCTTCAGCAAAGCGCGACGGCGTCAACCTCACGGTTGAGACGTGCCCGCACTACCTGACTCTCATGGCCGAAGAGATCCCCGACGGTGCCACGGCCTACAAGTGCTGCCCGCCCATCCGCGAAGCCTCCAACCGCGAGCTCCTCTGGAAGGGCCTGCAGGACGGCACCATCGACTGCATCGTCTCGGACCACTCCCCCTCCACACTGGATTTGAAGGACCTGGAAAACGGCGACTTCGCAGTGGCATGGGGCGGCGTTTCCTCGCTCCAGCTGGGCCTGTCCCTCATCTGGACAGAAGCCCGCCACCGCGGCATCCCACTGGAACAGGTCGTGTCCTGGATGGCCGAGAAGCCCGCTGCCCTGGCCCGCCTGCACACCAAGGGCCAGCTCGCCCTGGGCTACGACGCCGACTTCTCCATCTTCGCGCCGGACGAGGCCTTCGTTGTGGACGTCACCAAGCTCAAGCACAAGAACCCGATCACGCCGTACGACGGCCGTCCGCTGGCCGGCGTCGTTCGCAAGACGTACCTGCGCGGCACCGCGATCGACGGCCAGAACCCCGGCGGCAAGCTGCTCCGCCGCGGCAACGTTTAGGTCAACCGTCATGGCAGTCAGTGCCTACGGGCCCCCGCCCATGCGTCCGCTCAGGGGCGTTCCGGGCCGGCGCCCCGGAGTCAGCGCGCGGGGCCTCGCCCTCTGGGTCAACCCGGCCGAGGGCGACGAGATGGATCCAGCAGTCTGGGAACGGGCGGCACGCCTTGTGCTGGCCCGTGCCATGAAACTTGCCCCGGAGGCGGAAGTCCGCATCTGGCCCGCCATCGGGGCAGAACACTCCGGTGTCGGCGATACTTCCTGGGGCGGCACTCCGCAGGAAGCCGCCGACGCCGGTACCCACCCTTCCCTGTCACTCGCCGATGCTCTCGCTGACGGAAATTCCCCCTCCAACGGACGAATCACCTCCATACGCGAGGGTGATAAGTCCGTTGGCGGGGGCCAGACCACAAGCGGCGGCAGCACCGCCGTCGAACCCGTCATGTTGGCCGGGCGTCGTAGTCAACTTGCAATCGACCTCGCCGCTGAAGTAGTGCTGCTCGACGGGGAGCCGGTTGCCTTTACTGGCATGGAATACAAGCTGCTGCGCTACCTCGTGGTGAACTGCTCGCGGGCCATCAGTCGTGAAGAATTGCAACGTTTTCTGGAGTCATTTGACCTCCCCGGCGCTGCATTTCGCTCCATTGACGTTTATGTTGGAAGGGTGCGGCGGAAGCTCGGAAGCGCCCGCCACACTGTCGCCACCGTTCGTGGTGGTGGCTACCAGTTCGTGCCAGGCCCATATGCCACGGTGCGCGGACCTGCGGAATACAGCATCTGACTTCGCTGTTCTGTCTTTAGACAATCCGTTTTCTTGAATGACCAATGCCGGCTGCGTGCCGGTGAAACGCAAAGGATCGCCATGACCCAGAAACTCCTCGTCGGAACGCAAGCACCTGACTTCGCGCTGCTCGACGCCGACGGCACCAAGGTCTCGCTGTCCGATTACCGCGGACGCAACGTCATTGTGTACTTCTACCCCAAGGCAGCCACCCCCGGCTGCACCACCGAGGCCTGCGATTTCCGCGACAACCTCGCAAGCCTGCAGGGCAACGGCTACGACGTCATCGGGATCTCCCCGGACGCCCCCGAGGCCCTCGCCAAGTTCACTGGTGAATTTGCGCTGACCTTCCCGCTGCTCTCCGATGAGGACCATGCAGTAGCCCTCGCCTACGGTGCCTGGGGCGAGAAGCTTGTTGACGGCGAAATCGTCGAAGGCTTGGTCCGTTCCACCGTTGTGCTCGACGGCGAAGGTACCGTCAAGCTCACCCAGTACCAGGTTTCTGCGCAGGGCCACGTCCAGGCCCTGAAGGAAGAGTTGCTGGGCGTCTAACCCTCTCTCACTTCCTGCAGCATTTCGGGCGGATTCTCTCTCATATCCTGAGGCTTTAAGGGAATCCCTCTCGCACATAACTGCACAAATTTTGTAACGCCCGCCCACGATTGTGAGCGGGCGTTACACGTCTCTTTACTAAACGTGACAAAAGGCCCGCGGCAGTAGTTAATGGAGCCATGGTCTCAACCGCGTCCCCTCGCCATGCTGTAGTCGTAGAAGATGACGCCGATATCCGTGGCCTCCTCGTTTTGGTCCTTGAGCAGCTCGATTTTGTGGTGACGGAAGCGCCCGACGGTCTTTCCGGCGTCGAGGCCGTCCGTAACACCAACGCCGAACTGGTGACGCTGGATATCAACCTCCCGGACATCGACGGCATGGAAGTTTGTCGTCGCCTGCGGGAGTTCTCGGACGCCTACATCTTGATGCTCACCGCCCGTGCCGACGAGATTGACCGGCTCAACGGTTTGGACACCGGAGCGGATGATTACGTCAACAAGCCGTTCAGCCCCAAGGAACTGCAGGCCCGCATCCGTGCACTTTTCCGCCGGGCCCGAACACCCGCTGCACCCGCCGAGGACACCCGCCAGACTGACGAACTCGCCCGCGCTGCGGTTGTGCAGACGAGCCTCCTCCCGCAGGAAACTGTCCGGCTGAAGGATTACGACGTCGCTGGAGCCTTCCGCCCATCGCGCAGCGTGGGTGGGGACTTCTACGACTGGTACCAGACCAGCGACGGCATGCACCTGACGTTCGCCGACGCCATGGGCAAGGGCATGGGCGCGGCCTTGATAGCGGCCACCGTCCGCGCCGTGATGCGGTCGGTGGCGGACACCCCGGGAATTGCTGATGCTTTCGAGTCCGCCAGCGCCACCCTCACCGCCGATCTGGACCAGTCCGGGTCCTTCGTGACCATGTTCCATGCTCGCCTGGACAGTGCCTCGGGCAAGCTCAGCTATATCGACGCCGGTCATGGACTCGCTCTGCACGTTCCGGCCGAGGGGGCGGCACGGAGATTGGTATCCGCCGGGCCACCTGTCGGGATCATGGATGGACAGCAATGGCAGGCAGCAGACCTGCAGCTGGAGCCGGGCGATTCCCTTGTGATCGTCAGCGACGGCGTCCTCGACGCTCACGATTCACTTGAAGAGTTCGTGAGGAACGTAGAGAAGGCGGCGAGGAGCAGGGGCACCTCGGACGAGGTCTGTGCTGCCCTGCTGGAGCTTGCACCGGCAGACACAGCGGAAGATGACGTGACCGCCGTCGTGGTTCACCGCCAGCGCGAGGTTGGCCGTGATGCTGGCCCGGGAGGCACCAACAGCGGAGTAGCTCAGACCATCCAGTACTAGCCACAAAAAAGGGGGGAACGTGACGCGGTTCTGGACTCGGCTTTGTGTTGTCCTAACGGTCATTCTGGGCGTGAATTACGTCGCGTGGCGCTGGCTGGCTTCCCTGAATTGGGAAGCGTGGTGGATCGCTGTTCCGCTGGTGATTGCCGAGACGTACAGCCTTATTGACGTGATGCTATTCGGCCTGACGGTCTGGAACCTGAAGGTTCGCAAGCCACCGCCCGCGGCGCCGGATACCGCGACGGTGGACGTTTTCATCACCACGTACAACGAGCCGCTGGACCTGGTGATGACCACCGCCCTCGCCGCCAAGGGCATACGCTGGCCGCACAGTACCTGGATTCTCGACGACGGCGACCGCCCCGAGATGCGCGAGCTCGCCGAGTCGAACGGGATCGGCTACGTAACCCGCGGCGCCGACTGGACGCCGGACATGCCGCGGCACGCCAAGGCCGGCAACCTGAACAACGCGCTCATGGTCACGTCGGGCGAGTACCTGTTGATTCTCGACGCCGACCAGATCCCCGAACCGGACATCCTGGACAAGACGCTGGGCTACTTCAACGATGACCGCGTGGCGTTGGTGCAGACGCCCCAGTACTTCATCAACGTTCCCGCCGACGATCCCCTGGGCAGCCAGGCGCCCCTCTTCTACGGGCCCATCCAGCAGGGCAAGGACGGCTGGAACGCGGCGTTCTTCTGCGGCTCCAATGCGATCCTGCGCAGGGAAGCCCTCATGCAGCTTGGATTGGTGGGCTATGTCAAGGCCACGGAGAAGAGTGTGCGCCGTGCCCTGGCTGCCTCCCGTTCCGCTATCAAGAAGGCCCGGCGGTCGGCAGAGGCGGAGAACCCGTTGGTGGAGCAAATGCTCAACGAGGTGGAAGCCGCCACCGAAAGTGCCCAGCAGGAGCTCCAAGCCGGGGCATCCCTGAGCGAAATCACGTACCGCGTACGCCGCAAAGTGGACGACGCCGTTCGCACGCTCGTGGCCGCCGACTTCTCAGCGCTCCAATCCGACCTCGAAGAAATCGCTGCCATGGAACTGGCCCACGTCGGCGAGTCTGGCGTCACGACAGTGGCAAGTGACGCCGTCGACCGCATGTCCGGACGCGACTGGTCTCCGCTGGGCGCCCTCGAGTCCGTTCACGCAGTCCTGGACGCCATCTCCGTGGAACGCACCGACGAAGCCCAGCCGATCATGCCCTTGGCCACCATCTCCGTCACTGAGGACATGGCTACGGCGATGCGCCTGCACGCCCTCGGCTGGAAGAGCGTGTACCACCACGAAGTCCTCGCCAACGGCCTGGCTCCCGAGGACATCAAAACCATGCTGACCCAACGCCTTCGCTGGGCCCAAGGCACCATGCAGGTCCTCCTGCGCGAGAACCCGTTGGTCCAACGCCGCCTCGCGTGGGGCCAGCGGCTCATGTACTTCTCCACGATGTGGAGCTACCTCAGCGGCTTCGCGGCCGTCGTGTACTTTGCGGCACCCATCATCTACCTGACGCTCGGCATCCTCCCCGTCAGCAGCCTGAGCCTCGAGTTTTTCGCCCGCTTCATCCCGTTCATGGTGGTAAACCAGATGCTGTTCGTCATCGCTGGCCACGGGATCCCCACCTGGCGCGGGCAGCAGTACAGCCTCGCCCTGTTCCCCACCTGGATCAAGGCCTGCACGACGGCTGCACGCAACGTCTGGTTCGGCCGTGCCCTCGGGTTTGCCGTCACGCCCAAAGCCCGGCAGAGTGGCGGCCCCAGTTGGAGCCTGATTCGTCCGCAGATCATCGTTGCTGTGTTGCTGGCCGTTGCTCTGGTTGTTGGGCTGGCGCGGCTTCTTTCCGGCCTGTCGGAGCCCCTCGGAACCCTGGTGAACGTAGCGTGGGTAGCTTACGATCTGGTGGTCCTCAGCGTGCTGGTCAAGGCTGTTTTGTACAAGGGATTTGTTCCTGAAGTCTCCGAAGAGAGGAATGCTGATGCAGTTTAGCTACGAGGTCAAAGACTCCTACGCGGAGGTGAAGAGCGTCGGCCGGTTGAATATGGTGGCCGCTCCGAAGCTGCGCGAACTAGTGGCCGAGGTTGTGGCGGGTGGATCCAGCCGCGTTGTGGTGAACCTTGAAGAAACCGACTTCATGGATTCCTCCGGCCTCGGAGCCCTCATCGGTTGCCTCAAAGCGGCTCGTCAGGCAGGCGGCGATTTGCGGATCTCGGGCGTGCAGCCGCAGGTCAAGATGGTCCTGGAACTGACCAACATGGACCGTGTTCTCACCGCGTACTCCTCAGCCGAGGAGGCGTTCGGAAATGACTGAGGTCATCGCACGCAGGGGATTCCGCGGTCTGTCCAACGAAGAAGCAATAGAAGCCATCCATGCCGAGCTTGATGCCTTGTGGGACGACGCCTCCTTCGTCCCGGACATGGACCGGATGACCTTCACCACCGCCGTCATTGAGGCCGCCGCCAACATCGTGCAACATGCCCTTCCCGTGGCCGAGAAGCCCGTGGAGATCGGTGTGGACATCAGCGTCCGGCCCACCCGCCTACAAGCCCGCGTCAGCGCCTACAACGCCCGCGAGCCCTTCGCCGAAGACATGCAGGCCAACATGCCGGACGAGGACGCCGAATCCGGACGCGGTCTTGCTCTCATCGAAGCCTTGGTGACAACAGTGACCTTCGAACGCCAGGACGGCACCAACACGTGGATCCTGACCCGCGAAACCTGACCTTCTCTCACATCCATCGGCCTTTCCAGCGATGCTCTCTCACATCCCGCGTCTGGATCGCGGGCGTGGGGTGTTCTGTTCCAGCGGGCTGACTGGAAGTTCCACCGATTGATCGTCGGTATGTGAGAGAACATCCACCCAAACCGATCACGATCTGAGAGAACATCGGCCGAAACCGACCACGATCTGCGAGAGCACCGGCCAAAACCAGTCACGATCTGAGAGAACATCGGTCCAAACCGGTCACGATCTGAGAGAGCATCCGAAGTACTGACGTTCTCTCACATGATCGCCGATTTCCCGGAACGTTCTCTCACTTACGCCTTGTCGATGGCCTCTTTCAGTGCACCCAGCACCAAGGTCACGGACGCGCTGTTCGCGTTCGGTCCCATCATTCCGATGCGCCAGACCGTATCCGCGAACTCGCCCACGCCGGAACCGATCTCCATGCTGAAGTTCTCCAGAAGGTAAGCGCGGACGGCAGCCGAGTTGACGCCGTCGGGCACTTTCACCGTGGTGAGGCTTGGTAGTCGGGCGCCTTCAGCGGCGAACAGCTCGAGTCCCATCTCCTGCAGTCCGCTCTGCAAGGCAGCGCCGGCAGCGCGGTGCCGGGCTTGGACGACGTCGAGCCCCTCGGCGAGGATGCGGTCGAGCGCGGCTTCGAGACCGGCGATCATGGTGACCGGCGCCGTGTGGTGGTACGTACGGGCACCGCTGGCAGCCCCGACGTAGCCGCCGAGCAGGCCTATATCCAGGTACCACGAGCGCGGATCCTTGACGCGACGCTCAAACGCGCGGTCGGACACGGTGAACGGCGAAAGCCCCGGAGGCACGCCCAGGCACTTTTGAGTCCCGGCATATCCGACGTCGATCCCCCAGTCGTCTGCCAAAAGCTCTAGTCCGCCGATGGACGTCACGGCGTCGGTGATCAGCAAGGCATCGCCCTTGCCGGAGCCCAGAGCAGCGATGTCGGAGAGGACGCCAACCGACGTTTCAGCATGGACGGCCGCAATCACCTTCGGATGAGGGTGCGCCGAGAGCACACGATCTGCATCCACCGGCTGGCCCCACTCGTGGTCGACCCGGACAACAGTTGCCCCACAGCGCCGCGCGACCTCACACATTCGCGCCCCAAAAAGTCCGTTGACAGCGATCACTGCCACGTCGCCGTCGGACACGGTGTTCACGAAAGCGGCCTCCATGCCGCCAGAACCTGTGGCACTCAACGGGAGCGTGCGCGCATTCGAAGTACCCCAGACAGCCCGCAAACCCTCGCATGTACGGTCCAAGCGTTCAATGAATACCGGATCCAAATGCCCGAGCACCGGGTAGGCAAGCGCGGCCATGGCCTCGGGGTAGCAGTTGCTCGGACCGGGACCGAACAGGAACCTGGACGTCAGTATGTTTGGCATGTGCGAAACTCCTTCAGCTGGTTCTCGTCATTCTGCCCCAGCGTGAGGTTCGGGGCGAGCCTCACGCACGAGCCTCCAAGCCCAAACTGCTAAGGTTACTCACCAATACGGAGGCCGCCACAGCGAGGGCACAGCCGCCACGGTAAGGGGACAGCCGCCACAGTGAGGGGACAAGGGTGACGACTGAAGGAAAAGAGCAGCCAGAGAAGGGCATCCGCGGCGAGGTAACCCAGGACCGGTTCGTCGCAGGCCAGGACCTTACACGGTGGAAATCCCCGGTAGGCCGTGTCCTGGCGGGAGCCGCCCAGCGGATCACCGCATTTCTGGGCCCTTATGCCGCGCTGATCATCACGTTGGCGGTGGGACTTGTCATCGCCGTGTCCCTCGCAGTGGCTTTTGGCGAGGTCTACGAGTCAGTCACGGAAGCTGACGGGGTCGCGGGCCTTGACCATCCGGTCCTTGACGCCGCCAAGACCGTTCGCTCGCCTGCATTGGATCTCACTGTCACGGCTTACACAAATATTGGCGGCACGGTTGGCATGCCCATCATCGCGGTAGGGATCATGATCGTCTTGGCCACGAAGCGCCGCTCTTGGACTCCTGTCATCCTGATGCTGACAGCAGGCCTGGGCTCACTCCTCATGACCATTTTGGGCAAGCCGTTGTTTGGCCGCACCCGCCCGGACCTCGCCGACGCCATTCCGCCCTACGAGCACTCGGCATCGTTCCCCAGCGGCCACTCCCTGAATTCAATTGTGATTGCAGGAATCGTTGCCTACTTGATCATTCTTCGCCTCAAGACGGCCAGGGCCAGAATCATCACCGTCGTGGTTGCATCAGCGTTCGCCGCAACCATGGGGTTGAGCCGCGTCTACCTGGGGCACCACTGGCTCACTGATGTCCTGGCCGCGTGGATTCTCGGGATAGCCTGGCTTGCCTTGGTTATTACGGCCCACCGCCTCTACCTCACTGTCAGAACGCGGCGCTCGAACACGATACTCTCTTGACACCAGCCCAAGTGCTCGGCTTAACTATTTACGTATGCTGAAATAACAGTTCCATGATGCGGAAGCAATGAGAAGCAAGCTTCCTCCTGCTGAAAGGCAGGAGTTCCGCATAGCCCACACCATGGATGCCAGCATTTGCACGAGGATGACAAGCATGGAGCTTGCAGTATTCAACAGTGTTGACCGGGACGAGGCCATCAGGACTCTGACCCCTTGTCTGGACATCACCCGCTGGGTTGAGGGCGTCGCCGATGCCCGACCCTTCACGAGCGTCGACGAACTGCTGGGGCAGGCCCGCCAAGCCGCCGAGCCGTTCACGCCGGAAGAGGTGGAGTCCGCGCTCGCCCACCACCCCCGGATCGGCGAACGACCCAAGGCCCAGACCACCGAGGCGGCCATGTCCCGTTCGGAACAATCCGGAGTGGACCCCAGCGACGACGGCACAGCTGCCGCTCTCGCCGAGGGGAACCGCACCTACGAAGAGAAGTTCGGCAGGGTCTTCCTGATCCGCGCGGCAGGACGCAGCGCGCAGGAGATCCTGAGTTCCCTTCAGGAACGCCTCACCCACACCCCCGAAGAAGAAGACGCAATTGTGGCTGGCCAGCTGCGGGAGATCGCATTGCTGCGACTCTCAGGCGTGATCAGCGAAGGAGAAAATGCATGAGTGTTTCACAGGTAACCACGCACATCCTGGATACCGGTTCCGGTCGCCCGGCGGCGGGGGTCGCCGTCGTACTCTACGTCCGCGAAGGCGATAACTGGACTCTGATCGCAAAGGGCGAGACCGATGCCGACGGCCGTATCAAGGACCTCGGTCCGGAGCGGATTCCGGGCGGCGCTTACCGTCTGAACTTTGCCACAGGTGCCTACTACGAGGGCCTCGGCACGGAAACGTTCTTCCCGGAAGTGGATTTGAACTTCACGGTTTCGGACGCCGGCGAGCACTATCACGTGCCGCTGCTACTGAGCCCGTTCGCGTTTTCGACGTACCGCGGCAGCTGAAGTACTCGCCGAGGTGGCAGTTAATGTCAATGTTTGGCGAAGACATTGGCATTAACTGCCACCTCGGCGAGGAACGGTAGGCTTGAAGGCATGGCTTCTGAGGACACCAACGCCCAATCCGGAAATGGCACTGCCCGCCGCGAAATCACAGTTCGCCGGGCACCCAAGTTCGTTCCGTTCATGATTCTCGGTGCCATTGTGGGTGCAATCGCCGCCGCCTTCATCGCGTACGGCCGTCCCGCGGACCCGGCCTTCGACGCCAGCACCGTCTTCGGCTTCTTCCTGGTGGCCTGCGTTTCCGGAGGCGTCATCCTGTTCTCGATCCTCGCCCTGGTTCTGGACCGGATCAGCGTCAAGCGGTCCAAGCGTGCCGTAGTGGAGGCCGTCCCGGATTCGGTCCCGGACGAGGGTCCAGAGCACGACGGCGGCCGCTAAGTAAGGCAGCCGACTCGCCTCTTTCGGGGGTACTGCTGTGAGACACACCGCATTTTGGCCGAATCAGGCCTGTTCGTGGGGTCACAAAGCCGGAGCGGGAACTTACCACGGCCACAACATGAGACAATCGACCAGTGGCACGTGGCGACGGAAAACTTTCTCATGATCTTCTCCCCGGCGAAAAAGGCCCTCAGGACGCTTGTGGCGTCTTTGGGGTCTGGGCTCCCGGTGAAGAAGTAGCAAAACTCACCTATTACGGGCTGTATGCGCTGCAGCACCGCGGACAAGAGTCGGCTGGTATTGCTACCAGTGACGGCAAGCGCATCAACGTCTATAAAGACATGGGCCTTGTGTCCCAGGTCTTCGATGAGACGACCCTGAACACCCTCACTGGGCACCTGGCCGTTGGCCACTGCCGGTACTCCACCACTGGCGCAAGCCACTGGGCCAATGCGCAGCCCACCTTGGGCGCAACCGCGACCGGCACGGTTGCCTTGGCCCACAACGGCAACCTGACCAACACCGCTGAACTTCGGGAAATGATCCTTCAGCGCAACGATGGCCAGTTGACCGGTGAGATGAAGCAGGGCAACACCTCGGACACCGCCTTGGTAACCGCACTCCTTGAGGGCGAAGAGGGCAAAACCCTGGAGCAGACCGCGTTGGAGCTGCTGCCCAAGATCAAGGGTGGCTTCTGTTTCGTCTTCATGGATGAAGGGACGCTCTACGCCGCGCGCGACACCTACGGCATCCGGCCGCTGTGTTTGGGGCGCCTGGAGCGCGGCTGGGTTGTTGCTTCGGAGCAAGCCGGCCTGGCCACCGTTGGTGCGAGCTTCATTCGTGAGATCGAGCCCGGCGAGTTCATTGCCATCGATGAGGACGGCGTCCGCTCCCAGCGTTTCGCCGAGGCAACGCCTGCCGGCTGTGTCTTCGAATATGTTTACCTCGCGCGTCCGGATGCTGCCATTGCCGGCCGTTCCGTGTATGAAGCCCGTGTTGAAATGGGCCGCCAGTTGGCCCGCGAAAACACCCACGAGGCCGACATCGTCATCCCGGTTCCCGAGTCGGGAACCCCGGCCGCTGTTGGCTACGCGGAGCAGTCCGGCATCCCGTTCGCTCATGGCTTCGTCAAGAACGCCTACGTCGGCCGCACCTTCATCCAGCCATCGCAGACCCTGCGCCAGTTGGGTATCCGTCTCAAGCTCAACGCCTTGGAATCCGTCATCCGGGGCAAGCGCGTTGTTGTTGTGGATGACTCGATTGTCCGTGGCAACACGCAACGCGCCATCGTACGGATGCTCCGCGAAGCAGGCGCCGCTGCTGTCCACGTGAAGATCTCTTCTCCCCCGGTCCAGTGGCCTTGCTTCTACGGCATCGACTTCGCCTCCCGCGCAGAGCTGATTGCCAACGGCGCCACGATCGAGGAAATCTCCCAGGCAATCGGCGCCGACTCGCTGGCCTACATCTCCGAAGACGGCATGATCGGCGCTACCCAGCAGCCTCGCGAGCGCCTCTGCACGGCTTGCTTCACGGGCCAGTACCCGATTGAGCTGCCGCATGCCGACAAGCTGGGCAAGAACCTGCTGGAGCGCACGGATCTCGGCGGACTGGCTCCGGCTGAAGACACCTCCTCAGTGGACGACTCCGAGGATCCGGCCGAGAAGCCCGGCGCTACGGGCTGCGATCCGGGCCCCGATGCTGAATTCGAGAACCTGCTGACCGACGCTGATCGTTTGACCGACGCCGACAAGAAAGAGTCTGTATGACCTCCGCAACCCCCGCCGCTCGAAGCACCCCGAATTCAACAGGCATCACCTACGCCTCCGCGGGTGTCGACGTCGAAGCGGGAGACCGCGCAGTCGAGCTCATGAAGGACGCCGTGAAGGCGACCCACAACACCTCGGTGATTGGCGGCGTCGGCGGTTTCGCAGGCTTGTACGACGTCTCGAAGCTGCTGACCTACAAGAAGCCGCTGCTGGCCACGTCAACTGATGGCGTGGGGACCAAGGTTGCTATCGCGCAGGCCATGGACATCCACGACACCATCGGTTTCGACCTCGTCGGCATGGTTGTGGACGACATCGTGGTGGTCGGCGCTGAGCCCCTCTACATGACGGACTACATCGCCTGCGGCAAGGTTGTCCCGGAGCGCATTGCGGACATCGTCCGCGGTATCGCAGCGGCGTGCTCTGTTGCCGGCACCGCCCTGGTTGGCGGCGAAACCGCTGAGCACCCGGGCCTGCTGGGTGAGCACGAATACGACGTCGCCGGTGCCGCTACCGGTGTTGTCGAAGCTGACGCCTTGCTCGGTCCGGACCGCGTCCGCGCCGGAGACGTCGTGATCGGCATGGCCTCCTCGGGCCTGCACTCCAATGGCTACTCTTTGGTCCGCCGCGTCATCAACCACGCTGGCTGGGCCTTGGATCGCCAGGTTTCCGAGCTCGGCCGCACACTTGGCGAAGAGCTCCTGGAGCCCACGCGCGTCTACGCAGCCGACTGCCTGGACCTCGCCCGCACGTTCCCGGTCTCAGTCGGCCAGGCCGTCCACGGGTTCAGCCACGTCACCGGTGGTGGCCTGGCAGCCAACCTGGCGCGTGTCCTCCCGCAGGGCCTGGTTGCCACTGTTGACCGCAACACGTGGGAACTGCCGGCTATCTTCAAGCTTGTTTCCGAGCTTGGCAATGTGCCGCTCGCCGACCTTGAGCGCACGCTGAACCTCGGTGTCGGCATGGTGGCAATCGTGTCCCCGGAGGCCGCTGACGCAGCCGTGGCACGCCTCAACGAGCGCGGCCTGCCGTCCTGGATCATGGGTACGGTTACTGCAGATTCTGACTCGATCGACAAGACAGGCCCGGACTATGTCCAGGGTGCCAAGGGCGTCGACGGCGGTGCCGTACGTTTGGTGAACGCCTACGCATAGGCGCGCTTCCTCTTAGTGAAAGAGCGGCCGGGCAGTTGATCTCAACTGCCCGGCCGCTCTTTTTTGTTTTTGCTGTTCAGATCTGGATCAAACTGATAACGCCGCCCTGCGGATCCTGGATCGTAGCCAAAGATCCAGCTTCGGGCCGTTCTTCCGGCTCCACGAGCACCACTCCACCCGCGGCTACCGCTACCTCAGCGGCTTTTCGGAGGTCCGCCACTCCGAAATAGATCTGCCAACCGGCTTCTTCGCCCTGTTCGGCAGGGACAATCCCGGCCACCTCCTCGCCTTTGACCATCAGCGTGCTGTAGCTGCCGCCGTCGTCCTGGGGATATTCGGTGACTTCATGCCCGAAAAGCTGCTGGAAAAACGCTGTGGCTGCCTGCGGTTCTGGAGTCAGCAGCTCAGCCCAGGCCAAGGCGCCGGCCTGATTGAACAGATGGCTTCCAATATGGGTGCCCGCTTGCCAGATCCCCGTTGTCCCGCCGCCGGGCGCCTCGATGAACGCCAGGACGCCTGTATCGGCAACCTGCTCCGGGCCAAACTCGAGCTTGCCGCCAGCATGGACGGCGTCTTCCGCTATCTCCTCGGCGTCCGTTGCAGCGAGGTAGATGTTCCACTGTCCATGCTTGCCCGCAGCCTCCTGCATGGGGTTCTGCGGAGCGATGACCGCCACCAGGTCCTTGCCAACAAAGGCCTGAGCGTAGCTGCGAGCGTCAGGTGTGGGGAGGTCTTTGAATGTCCAGTCGAACAGCTTGCCGTAGAACTCCTTGGCTGCGGGTACGTCCGGGGTCTGCAGATCGGCCCAACAGGGTTCACCGCTTGAATAATGCGTCCGGGAAGTCATGCGGCAAGTCCTGTCATGATGCTGAATGCGGCGCCGGCAGGGTCCATGAGCACAGCCATTCGTCCGACACCGGGAACATCGAAAGCCGGAGCGATTACGTGCGCTCCAAGCTCAACGGCCCGCTCCACTCCAGTATCTACGTCCTCGACGCCGAAATACGTCATCCAGAACGGCGAGAGTCCTTCAATGGGCAGCTTGAGGGCACCGGCAATCCGCTTTCCTTCCACGAGCAGGCTGGTGTACTCCTGAAGATCTCCAGCGGGTGTGGTTTCGCTGCTGCACCCTGTGACGGCCTCGTAGAACTTCACGGCCTTGGGGACGTCGTCCGTCTGTAGTTCGTTCCATATCATGGTGCCAGGCTCGTTGACCAAACCGGATCCGGGATGCGTTCCAGCTTCCCAGAAGCCGATCTGTGCACCCGTGGGATCTATGGCGAATAACATCCGTCCGCTGCCATTCGGCACGTCGTCAGGCTCGAACAAGATCGACCCGCCTGCCGCCACAGCCCGTTCCGCTGCCTCATCCGCTGAGTCCACGGCGATGTAGTTGGCCCAGTAGGACGGCATTCCCTCCGGCGCATCCGGCATTTGCTGCATCATGCCGGCAACGTTCCGGCCGTGGAGTTTTGCCATGTAGTAAGTCATGCCGTTGCCGGCGTCCATGGGATCCAGCTCCCAGCCAAAGAGCTCACTGTAAAACCTCCGGGAAACCTCGACGTCGGTGGAGGACAGGTCCACCCAACATGGTGTCCCCTGCTTGTAACTCTCGACCGCCGGCATGCCGTTCCCTTTCCTAGCAACGCGGGGTCACTTGTGGCCCATGTTGAGGCCTGGAATGGGCCCTAACTGACCCCGCGTCGGAGTCCATGGGGACTACGCTATGGCGCTTCCACTGCTTGCGCCAGACGTGGGCCGCATTACCCAGTGGTACTGATGCGAAAAAAGGCCCGCAGGGTACGCCAATGAATGGCGTGCCCTGCGGGCCTCTTTCAGAGATATTCGGCATCCGAAGATGCGCGACGACCTTAATGTACGACGGCGGTACGCAAGTCAGTGCCAGAGGCACCGATTGTTTGCGACAGCTATCCGATACGGCGGGTGTCTACCTCGTCGTCATCGTCTTCCGCGTACTTGTCCTCATAAGCCGAGTAGTCCGGCTCCGGGGGATCTTCGGGGAAGTGGCTCTTTACACGACTCGATGGGCCCGTGAGCTCACGCTCAAGTGCCGAGTAGTCAGTGTTCGGGGAGTAGTACTTGATGTCCCGAGCCTGCTTGGTAGCTTTTGCCTTTTGACGGCCGCGCCCCATGGCGTGACCCCCTTTTGTACTTGGACCGGAGGTGGTCACCTTGGCTATCGGTGAGGCCCCGGAATGTTTGGTCAATTTGTCGTATGTCTAGATTACATGCTTTCGAGGGTGCCTGCGTGCCACCCCGGACCTGCATCGGGTACAACTACGGTCCAAACCGCTCCCCACCACCTCCAATACACCAAAAAATTGGGTAGAGTCTGCCTCAATGCGGCTCCAAAGCAGGAAGGCAGACTCCGGGATATGAGCGAGGACAACACCCCACCACGTGATGATTCACCGCGCGAAAAACGCGATAAAGGAGAGGCCGGGGTGCCACCTGCGCCCAGGGTACCGCCCACGCCGCCGCAGGCCCCAGGTGTGCAGCCACCGCAGGCCCCAGGTGTGCAGCCGCCGCAGGCCCCAGGTGTGCAGCCGAAGCAAGCCTCGGAAACACAACCCGAGGCTTCAGGCCTGCAGCCTGATCCTGCACCGGATCTTGATCCGGACTTCGTACCCAACCCCAGCGACCAGCCTGATCCTGCGCTGCCGGCATACTCCGGTCAGTCCCAGCACCCCGGCAAGCCGGAGCAGCCCGGCCAGCCAGACTACTCCGGCCAGCCAGACCACCCCGGCCAGCCCGGGGATCCCTCCCGGACAGGGGATCCCCTCCAGCAGCCCCAACCCGCCCCGCACGGGGACCCGGTAAAACGCCAGCGTTTTGTCATCGGCGCAATCGTGGTCGGTGTCCTGGTGCTCATCGGCGTCGTGATCTGGGTGCTGCTGAACCTGTTGGGTACACGGCCTCAGGCTGTTGTGGCTACCCCGAGCCCCACGGCAAGCCTTGGCCCATTACCGCGGGATACAGAAGCCAAGGATTTCCAGGTAGGCGATTGCTTTGCCGACTTCGACCCCAACGCATCCAAAGCCCGGGCCGTGCCCTGTGACACCGAGCATTCAGCCCAACTGGGCGCCGTCCACACATACCCAGCGGACGATTCCTTCCCCGGCACGAACGCGCTGAAGGACAAGGGCCGTGAAGTCTGCGGCAACGTAAAGCTTAATCACGAGGCGGCCGACAAGTACGTACTACTTCAGCAGAACGTCTACCCGAGCACCACCAGTTGGGATCGGGGCGACCGCCGCGTTGATTGCTTCATCGTTGTGGATTCGGGCAACACCATCAAGGAAGACCTCCTCAATAAGTAGCCCGCCGACCTACTTCTTACGAACCAGTAGCCCAGTGCCCACAGACGGGCCGCCGTCAGGACCTGTCAGCGACTCAAATCCCTCAATGGTGAGTTCATCGACGTCGGCCGCAGTATCCACCAAGACGGTGTCGCCATCGGTGATCGTTCCGGCAAGGATCTCCTTGGCCAGGCGGTCTCCGATTTCGCGCTGGACGAGACGTCGCAGAGGCCGCGCGCCGTACGCCGAGTCATAGCCGGACATGGCGAGCCAGGCGCGGGCTCCGTCGCTCACCTCGAGGGTCAAGCGGCGGTCCCGCAGACGCTTGGTGAGTTCGGCAACGTGAAGTTCCACGATCCGGGCCAGCTCCTCGACGGACAGGGGGTCGAACAGCACGATCTCGTCCAAACGGTTCAGGAACTCCGGCTTGAACGAGGCCTGTACCACGGCCATGACGGCATCACGCTTGGCTTTGGCATCGAGGGACGGGTCCACCAGGAACTGGCTTCCGGAGTTGGACGTCAGCACCAGGATCGTATTGCGGAAGTCCACCGTCCGCCCTTGACCATCTGTGAGACGGCCATCATCCAGAACCTGCAGGAGGATGTCAAACACCTCTGGGTGGGCCTTCTCTACCTCGTCGAGCAGCACAACGGAGTACGGGCGGCGACGCACGGCTTCCGTCAGCTGACCACCTTCCTCGTAGCCGACGTATCCCGGAGGGGCACCAACCAAGCGTGCGACAGAGTGTTTCTCTCCGTACTCGGACATGTCGATCCGGATCATGGCCCGTTCGTCGTCAAAGAGGAAGTCGGCCAAGGCCTTTGCGAGCTCGGTCTTGCCGACGCCGGTGGGGCCAAGGAACAGGAACGAGCCCGTGGGGCGGTTGGGGTCGCTGATGCCCGCCCGCGCGCGGCGGACGGCGTCCGAAACTGCCTGTACAGCCTTGGTTTGGCCGATCAGGCGCTTACCGAGTTCCTCTTCCATATGCAGCAGCTTTTGAGATTCACCCTGCAGCATGCGCCCAGCGGGAATGCCGGTCCACGCCGAGATAACCTCCGCAATGTCGTCTGCTGTCACATCCTCTGCGACCATGAGTTCGGGCTTTGCGTCGCCCCGGGCGGATTCCTCCTCGGCAGCCGCATTGAGCTCCCGTTCGAGGGCGGGCAGTTCGCCATAAAGTATCCGCGACGCCGACTCGAGGTCGCCTTCGCGCTGGTACTTTTCGGCGGCTGACCTCAGTTCGTCGATCTTGGCTTTGAGGTCACCAACCCGGTTGAGTCCGGCCTTCTCAGCTTCCCAACGGGCGTTGAGGGCCCTGAGTGCTTCCTTCTTGTCCGCCATGTCAGCGCGAAGGGCAGCCAACCGCTCAACGGATGCAGGATCAGTCTCGCCCTGCAGGGCCAGTTCTTCCATGGTGAGGCGATCGACGGAACGGCGGAGTTGATCGATCTCCTCCGGCGCTGAGTCAATCTCCATCCGAAGCCGTGATGCGGCCTCGTCCACGAGGTCGATCGCTTTGTCCGGGAGCTGACGGCCCGAGATGTACCGGTTGGACAGGGTTGCAGCTGCCACCAGGGCAGAGTCGGCGATGGCCACCTTGTGGTGGGCCTCGTACCGTTCCTTGAGGCCGCGCAGAATGCCGATGGTGTCCTCGACGCTCGGCTCGCCCACGTAAACCTGCTGGAAGCGGCGTTCCAAGGCAGGGTCCTTCTCGATGTTTTCGCGGTACTCGTCCAGGGTGGTGGCACCAATGAGCCGCAACTCGCCGCGGGCCAGCATCGGCTTGAGCATGTTGCCCGCATCCATCGCGCTGTCGCCCGTTGCGCCAGCTCCAACTACCGTGTGGATTTCATCGATGAATGTGACGATCTGGCCGTTGGAGTTCTTGATCTCCTCCAGAACCGCTTTGAGCCGCTCCTCGAATTCACCGCGGTATTTGGCGCCCGCAACCATGGAGGCCATGTCCAAGGCAATGAGGGTCTTGCCGCGGAGGCTCTCCGGGACGTCGCCGGCAACCATGCGTTGGGCGAGGCCCTCGACTACCGCGGTCTTACCTACGCCAGGCTCACCAATCAGTACCGGGTTGTTCTTGGTGCGCCGGCTCAGGACCTGAACCACGCGACGGATTTCGCTGTCACGCCCAATGACCGGGTCCAGCTTCCCTGAGCGGGCAATAGCAGTGAGGTCCGTGCCGAACTTCTCCAAGGCCTGGAACGTATTTTCGGGATCCGGCGAGTTGACCTTTCGATCGCCCCGGACACCCGGCAGCGCGGCAAGCAGTGCTTCGTGGGAGGCACCGGCGTCGCGCAATAACTTTCCAACCGTGTCACTGCCAGCCGAAAGCCCCAAGAGCAGGTGCTCAGTAGAGACAAAGGAATCGCCGAGTTTGTCGGCCTCATTCTGGGCAGCCTGGATGGCCTGCATGGACTGCCGGGAGAGCTGGGCTTGCTGGACCGAGCTGCCCGAAGAGGACGGCAGCGACTTGATGGCCGAACTGGCCTGAACGCTCACGGCATCAGGATCGGCACCCGTGGCGCGCAGGAGTGCAACAGCAACGCCCTCGCGCTGGTCCATGAGGGCCTTCAGCAGGTGTGCTGGCTCCAATTGCGGGTTGCCGGCAGTAGAGGCATTCATGGCGGCCGCAGAAAGGGCCTCCTGGCTTTTGGTGGTGAATTTGACGTCCAACGAAAGCTCCCTTTCTGGAGTAAGATCAATACTTTCAAAGTTGAGTCTACTACGCTCAACTTTGCTTTGTGGCCCATGTGTTCCATGTTTGCCCACGGCGAAACACCTGTCCAGACGAAACCATGGCTATGTGAATAACAGGGGTCTACGATCAGGCAGTGACCGGGCGGATTCACCGCCAAATGACATCGAAAGGACACGACATGACTAAGTACGTGGCGCTTTACACCGCTCCCCAGTCCGCCGAATCCGCAATGGAAGAAGCCTCCCCCGAGTCAGCAGCCGAAGGCATGAAAGTCTGGATGGACTGGGCCAACAAGGCCGGCGACGGGATCATCGATCTTGGCACGCCTCTGGGCGGAGGTAAGGAAGTGGCAAACTCAGGTGTCTCCGACACCAACACAGGCGTAGCGGGGTACACCATCCTCCAGGCCGAAAACATGGACGGCGCCCTTGCTCTCCTGGAGGGCCACCCGCACCTGATGATGCCCGGAGCCAGCATCCAGGTCTACGAGGCCCTGGACATTCCAGGCATGTAACTGCCCAACCAGTCGGGGCTGGCCTCACGCCGGATAGATCCAGACCAGCGCGGACTTCACGACGAACCGCACGTCCACGCCCGGTGCCAGGCCGAGATCGGCAGAGGCAGCAGGAGTGATATCTGCGGACAACGTGCCGCGCTCCCCCGCGCCCGGTCCGCCCGCCCTGACACGGATCTGGTCGCCGTGCGGCTCCAAGTCACTGACGGTGACAGGAAAGGAGTTGCGTGGGCTTCCGTGCACTTCGCCAAGAAAAACGGAAACGGCCGACGGCGGGAAGGCCGCCACGCCTGCCTGGCCGAGTGCAGGTGACCACTCCGGATCGTGGTGTCCGGCGAAAAGCCGGCCATCCGGCGTCGTGATTCCCTGCTCGGAGATGATTCCGCTGACGAGGTTCAGTCCTGCAAGCCCGGCCGCAAAGTGGCTCCGAGGGCGTTCGAGGACTTGGCGGGTTGGGCCTTCCTCGGAAATCCGCCCGTTCTCCACGACAATGACGCGATCGGCGAGCATGTAGGCGTCCAGGACGTCGTGCGTGACGATGATGGCGTTGCGTCCATCCAGGACCCGTTTGAGGACGCGGCGCAGCAGTGGTGCGGCATGGATATCCAGGGCCGACATCGGCTCATCGAGGAGCAATAACTCGGGCTCCGTGGCGAGCGCCCTCGCAACTGCCACACGCTGTGCCTGGCCACCGGATAGCTCTGCTGGTTTGCGGGATTCCAGATGAAGGGCGTCCACCTCAGTCAGCCAAAGCCGGGCGATTTCGCCGGCCGCGGCTTTGGATCTGCCCTTGCTGCGGGGCCCGAAGGCGACGTTGTCCAGCACGTTCAGGTGCGGAAACAGCAGTGCCTCCTGAGCGAGCAGCGCAGTGCCGCGCAGGTGCGGGGCGTTCCACTGGTGATTGCCGCCGTCGAGGTCAAAAAGCTGCCGGCCGCCAATCTGTGCACTCCCGGAATCTGGCCGCAGCAGGCCCGAAATCACCCCAAGAAGAGTTGATTTTCCGGCGCCGTTGGGACCGAGAATGGCTAGCGTTTCGCCATCGGAGAGTTTAAGCGACATGTCGAAGTTGCGGGACGGAAGGCTCGCTTCCAGTTCAAACGTCATGGCTGGACGTCCGCATGGGCGCTTGCACCAGTGTTGCTGGGGCGTCGACCGTAACTCAGGCCCACTACTGCCGCGGCGACCGCCACCAAAACCAGAGACAGTGCGACGGCGGCGTCAGCGTCAGTTTCGCGCTGAAGATAAATCTCCAGGGGCAGTGTGCGCGTGACGCCCTGCAAGCTGCCGGCGAAAGTCAAGGTAGCGCCAAACTCCCCGAGGCTGCGCGCGAAGGACAAAACGGCGCCCGACGCGAGCCCCGGCAGGACCAAGGGCAGTGTGACGCGGCGCAGGACGGTGGTTGGCCGCGCGCCCAGGGTCGCCGCCACGGCCTCATACTTGCTTCCCGCAGTCCGCAGGGCGCCTTCGAGGCTGACAACCAAGAACGGCAAGGCCACGAATGTTTGTGCAAGCACCACGGCGGTAGTGGAGAACGCGATCTGAATTCCGGCCATTTCGAGCGACTTCCCCAGCAAACCTTGCCGCCCGAAGGTGTAGAGCAGGGCGATACCTCCGACGACGGGCGGCAGCACGAGGGGCAACAGCACCAAGGAGCGCAGCAGCCTCTGCCCGGGAAACTCCCCGCGGGCCAGGACAAGGGCCAACGGCACACCAAGCACGATGCACAACAGGGTGCTTGCTGCTGACGTCCTCAGGCTCAGGCCCAACGCATCGAGCGACGATTCCGACGTGATGAGCGGAAGGAACTGGGACCAGTTCACGCGCACCAGCATCGCGAGCAGGGGAAGAATCACCAGCAGTCCGCCCACAACGGCGATTCCATAGATCCACCGTGGGATGCCGTGGTATCCAGTTCGATTCATTGCGTTCCTACGACGGGCCGAAGCCAGCGTCGCCCAGGACCTTCTGCCCCGCGCTGCCGGTGACCATGGCAATGAAGGCCCGGGCGAGGTCCTTGTTTTTGCTGGTGCCCACAGTGGCGATCGGATACGTATTGACGGCCTTGCCGGACTCCGGAAACGGTATGCCCTTCACCTTGCTCCCAGCACCCTTGATGTCCGTCACGTAAACCAGCCCGGCGTCGGCTTCCTGCGAGACGACCTTGCCCAGCACATCACTGACTGATGACTCTTCGCTGACCGGGCTCAAGGTGGTCCCGGAGGCCTTCTCTATCGTCTCCGCGGCCGCACCACAAGGAACCTGTTTGGCACAGACCACAACTTTGACGCCGGGCTTGGACAGGTCCGCGAAGGAAGAGATCGACGCCGGGTTGCTGGGCGGGACAGCGATCTCCAGTAAGTTCGTGGCAAAGTTTGTCGCGGTGCCGTCCACGAGTTTTGCGTCCGAGACCTTGGCCATGTTCTTGGTATCGGCTGAGGCAAACACATCAGCTGGTGCACCCTGGGTGATTTGCGTTGCCAAGTCTGAGGAACCGGCGAAGCTAAGGTTCACTTTGGTGCCGGGGTTTTTGGACTCGAAGTCCTGGGCAAGTTGAGTGAACGGTGCTTTGAGGGACGCTGCCGCGAAGACGGTGATGCTGCCGTTCAGCTGATTCCCGGTTGCCGCTGGGCCTGTGGCGTTTGAAGCACAGCTCGCCGTACCGGCCGCCACGGCCAAAGCGACTAGGAGCGCCATGGCTTTCGTGCGAGTGTTCCTCATACGACGCTCTTTCCCTGAGGCGTTTCGATGATGACAGTTGTTGCCTTCACCACCGCTGTAGCCACTGACCCAAGTTCCAGACCAAGCTCGCGCACGGCTTCACTGCTCATCAACGACACCACACGGAACGGCCCACATTGAAGCTCCACCTGTGCCATGACCTTGTCCGCGGTAATGCCCGTGACCAGGCCGACGAAGCGGTTCCGGGCCGAGCTTCCTGTACGGGCGGGATCGTCCGGAAGGTGGGACTGATCGCGGGCAACCTTGGCGAGCTCCAAGCCATCCACAGCGAGTCGGCCCGCGGCGTCCTTCCGGGCGGTAAGTGTTCCGTTCTCGGTCCACCGCCTCACAGTGTCGTCGCTGACACCAAGGAACCGGGCTGCTTCGGAGATCCGTATTTGCGGCATGAAAATATTCTAAGTCCGTATTTGCGGATTCTATTGTGTGATAGCTCCGCAAAACGGAATGTTACTGTCTAGTTCCAAGCGAGAGCGCCGCTGGTGCGCTGGGCGGCAAACGGTGCGGGCCGCCGTCGTACTCTATCCGGCGTGCAGTCATAGCCGTAACCTGTTGCCAAGGAACTCCTACGCTCCTTCCCAGTTGCTGTGACCACACGGGCAGTGAAGCCTGTGCTTCCGGGGCGGACGCTCGGCGGTAGCCGCTCCGACGACCGGTAACTGGGAAGGATCGTTTGGCTTACACTTTGCCAATGGCCGTATATGTCGATCCGCCCCTGTGGCCCGCCCACGGCACCGTGTTTTCACATCTGGTATCAGACAAGTCCTTGGACGAGCTTCACGCTTTCGCCGAGGCGGCCGGAGTCCCCGAAAGGGCGTTCGACGGCGACCACTACGACGTTCCTGAACGCCGCTACAACGACCTCGTAGCGGCTGGAGCCATTCCCGTGGAGGCAAGGGTCCTGGTCCGGAAACTCATCGCGAGCGGCCTTCGCATTCCAGCACGCGATCGCAGCAAAGCCCTCACCGTTCCGCTGATGGAGCGATGGAACAGCACCTACCCCGGGCACGAGGAACTCGGCTTGGAACTACTGGAACGGTGGGGCGAGGACGGCCGTAAGTACCACAGTCGGACCCATTTGCTGGCCGTTCTCGAAGCCCTGGACGTTTTGACGGAACCCGCCCTCCCTGCCCGCACAGTCACGCTGGCGGCCTGGTTCCACGACGCCGTCTATGAAGGTGTCGCGGGGCAGGACGAGGAAGAATCCGCGCGGCTTGCCGAGGACCGACTGACTGCTGCGCGTCTGGCCCCGGAAGACGTCGCCGAGGTGGCCCGATTGGTACGGCTCACCGCCGAACACAATCCCAAACCCGGCGACCATGCCGGAGCCCTCCTCTGCGATGCCGATCTCTCCGTACTCGGAGGCGACGAACAGTCCTACGCGCGCTACCTGGCCGCCGTCCGGGAAGACTATGCCCACATCAGTGACGTCGACTTCGCCAAGGGGCGTGCCGCCGTCGTGCGTCATCTGCTGTCACTGGACCCTCTCTTCCATGGTGAGCGGGCCAAGGCGCTCTGGCTTGACGCAGCCCGCCGCAACCTGACCGCCGAACTCGGATGAGCGAACCGGGAGCGCCCCAGCGTCAGTTGCCGTACTCGGTCCGGTTCGAATGGGGGCTCGACGGCGCCCGCGCCATAGTGCCTCGGGCGGACCTTGCTGTTGTGGTTGACGTCCTTTCGTTCACGACGTGCGTGAGCGTCGCCGTGGATCGTGGGACGGCCGTTTTTCCCTACCCGATGCGCGATGCTGCGGCGAGTGAGTTCGCCGCTCATCATCAGGCTGCGCTGGCCGGACCGCGTGGCGGTGAAGGGCTGAGTTTGTCGCCGGCAAGCCTTCGTCATGCGCCGCATCTTGAGCGTGTGGTCCTGCCGTCACCCAACGGCTCGACGCTGAGTCATGAGCTCGCCAACTCCGCACGACAAGTAGTGGCTGTGTGCTTACGCAACGCCGCGGCGACCGCCGACTGGGTCCATGCGACATTGCCTCCTGATGCGGTGATTGCTGTGATCGCAGCAGGTGAGAAGTGGACCAATGGCACGCTGCGGCCAGCATTGGAGGACGAGCTCGGAGCGGGAGCATTCATCGCCGGATTAGCAGGGTCGGGGCGCCGTAATTTCTCACCTGAAGCCGGATCTGCGGCCGCGGCCTTCGACGCCGCCGAGCCCAAGCTGGCCTCGGTGCTGCGCGGCTGCTCCAGCGGGCGGGAACTAATAGATGGGGGCTTCACTGAAGACGTGGCAATTGCCGCCGAGTTGGATGGCAGCTCGGTGGTTGCTTTGCTGACGGATGGGGCTTTTCAGGGCGTCCACCCCACCGATTAGACCGGCGAGCTAGCGATAGGTGCTGACGAACGGCTGGTTGGTCGGCACAATCTGCTTGCCGAGAGGCATCAGCGATACCGGGATCAGCTTCAGGTTCGCGATAGCCAGTGGGATACCGATGATGGTGATGGCCATTGCGAAAGCCGTAACCACGTGGCCGATCGCAATCCAGATACCAGCAACCAACAGCCAAATCACGTTGCCGAGAAGTGCGAAGACACCCGTCCCGCCGGGCTTCTCCACCACCATCCGGCCAAACGGCCACAAACAATAAGCGCCGATCCGGAACGAAGCGACGCCCCAAGGAATGGTCACAATGAGCACGCAGCAGATAATGCCTGCTGCGAAATAGCCCAATGCCAACCAGAAACCACCAAAGACCAGCCAAATGATGTTGAGCAGCGTTTTCATAGTCTCAATTCTCCCTTGCCGGACAGACATTAAGCCTCAGGGTCTGCCCTGAATCGGCCCTGAGTTTGACGACGGTGTTGGAGGAGCTCAGTCCAGCAGCGCGTCCAGCTTGTCGAACGAGGTGCCCCAGCCATCCCGTGTCATTTCCACCCATTCTTCCGATGCGAAGGGGCCCTGGGTGAGATGCATCCGGGTGCGTCCGTTGAGGTCTTCGAATTCGAGGTGCATTTCCTCGTACTCATGATCCGCATCCGGAGCAGCCTTTGCCCTTGCTACGAGGAGCGCGGGTGCATCCAGCTCCGTGATGACAGCTTCGATGGGTGCTTCCTGCTCCCCGTCGTCGTCCGTCCACGCCATGACCACCTGCCAGATTCCGCCCACGCGCGGCTCCACGATGATCTTGTCGCGGGGCGCATCCACTTCCACGGGCCCGAACCACTTGGTGAGCTGATCGGGGTCCATCCAGGCGTCGAAGATCCGCTCACGCGGGGCGTCGAACTCGCGGATCATGGTCAGGGTGTGCTGTTCCGTGCTCATTGCTTGGGCTCCTGATTTCGTGTGGTCCGTTAGCTTGGTTCCGTTTTTGGTTCCGTTTTTGGTTCCGTTTTTGGTTCCGTGCGTAAGTCCAGTGGCGTGTTCCAGTGAATCGTGTCGTCGTGAGCGAGTCTAGGGTGTGCCACTCCTAAGTCGGATGCTCTCTCACATCATCGCCCGAATTGCCCGATGTTCTGTCACATCATGAACCGATCGGGAGTGCCCGCCGGCAGGACGTGAGACAGGAACGCGCCAAACACGGCAGGACGTGAGAGAACGTCGGGCCAAAAACGGCAGGACGTGAGACAGGAACGCCCAAAAAACGGCAGGACGTGAGAGAAGAACGCCCAAAAAGCCGCAGGACCTGAGAGAAGAACGCCCAAAAAAGCGGCAGGATGTGAGAGAACGTCAGGCCTTTGCGGCTTCCACGAAGGCACGGATCTTCGCCAGGTCCTTCACTCCCCGGGACGATTCCACACCTGAGGAAACGTCCACGCCCCAGGCACCCGCCGCAGCGGCGGCAAAGGCGACGTTGCCGGGTTCGAGACCGCCCGCGAGCAACCACTCCCGGTCGCCCAGTCCCTTGGCCAGCACGGACGCGTAGTCCCAAGACTCCCCCGAGCCTGGCACGGCTGCATCGATCAAGAGCAGATCCTCGCCAAGATCGCTGAACTCGTCCGGGGTGGCACCCATGGTGACGGCCCGAATGAGCCGCATTCCGGCGTCGTGCACTGTTTTGACGTCCTCGGCAGTCCGGGTACCGTGCAGTTGAACCCACGTGAGTCCGGCGGCGCGGGCAACAGAAACGGCGTCGGAGGCGGGCTCGTGCCGGAACACGGCCACGGCACCAACACCTGCGGGCACCAGCGGCAGTAGCACATGTACCTGGTCAGGACTGACCTCACGTGGGCTGGACGTCAGCACGAAGCCGACGGCGTCCGCCCCGGCGTCCACGGCGGACCGCACGGATTCGGGCGTGCTCAAGCCGCACACTTTGACGAACATTCCTGTGCCTCCAGCCATATTCCCAACGTTTTCCACATATGACGTTAGCAAGCCGCAATGCCAACGCAGAAGCTGTGTCCACCACTAGGCTGGTCGGATGGAGATTATCCGCTTTGCCGACATCCACCCCGAACCGTGGCGCAACGGAGGCGGGGTGACGCGCGAACTCGCCAGCCACCCGAAGGTCGCCTCGGCCCAGGACGGTGCATGGGATTGGCGCGTCAGCATCGCCGATGTCTCCAAGGCTGGGGACTTCTCCAACTTTCCGGGAATGGAACGGGTCATCACCATCATTGACGGTGAATTGCTGCTGCTGACCGTCGATGGCGAGGAGCACCCGCTGGAGAAGTATCGTCCGTTCCGTTTCTCCGGCGAGGCAGCATCGTCCGCCACACTTCCCACCGGGGACATCCGCGATCTCAATGTCATCGCTCGCGCCAGCGCGTTCAAGGGGTACACGTCCATCGTCGAGATCTCCAAGAAACGCGCGCACCCCGTCTTCGAGGGCCAGCTGGCCGTCCTCCTGGAAGGCAAGGCGACGGTCACGCCTGGCACCTCTGTGGAGGGCGCAGATCCGGAGGAAGAGTCCGACGGCGCCAGCCCGGCTGCCAGCTTGGCCGAACCGGTTGAGTTGAACCGGTACGACGCCATAGTGGGCTCGGATACGCGGAGCCCCGAGATCTCGGGCCGAGGTTTTGTTGCCGTGATCTCCATCGACAAAGTGGACCCCGCAAACGCCTGAGCTGGTGACTTTGGCCACCAGAAGTGGCCACCCTCTGCAGGAGTTGCTAGCCTGAAATCAAGGTTCCGCTCTGGAACCTCCGGACGACGGTTCAGTACCCGGCACGCGACAAGACTGGCCAAAGGATCTGTCATGTCGTGGTTAATTCTCATTCTCTCCGGCGCGCTCGAGGCCGTTTGGGCTGCAGCCCTGCACCGCTCAAAGGGCTTCCGCAAGCCCGTCCCCACAGTCGTCTTCCTGGTGAGCGTCATCGCCAGCACCGGCGGCCTCGCGATCGCCATGCAATCCATTCCTACTGGTACGGCGTACGCGGTGTGGGTTGGTGTCGGCGTCGTCCTGACGTCGGCATACGCCATGGTCACCAAGGTGGAACGCGCGACGACGGCCCGGCTGCTCCTGCTCGCAGGAATCGGCGCGTGCGTGGTTGGCCTGAAGGTGGTGGCGTAGCCGTGGCTGCAACAACCACCAATACCCAGAAGTCTGCGAAGAACGGCGTCTTCTGGCTGGTTCTCCTCGCCTCCGCCGTCCTCGAAGCCGTGTGGGCCACCGCGCTGGGTCTCTCCAACGGTTTCAGCCAACTGTTACCCACAGTGGTTTTCGCGGTGACGGCAGCATTGAGCATGCTCGGACTCGGGATCGCCGTAAAGCGGATCCCCTTGGGCACCGCCTACGCAGTATGGGTTGGAATCGGAGCGGCACTGACTGTTGGGTGGGCGATGGTTACAGGGGTAGAGCCTGCCAGCCCGCTGAAGCTTCTCTTCATCGCCGGAATCGTTGGTTGTGCTGCCGGTTTGAAGGCGTTGTCTGCTGAGAAACCCGCGGCCAAGGCCGAGTAGCCACGCTCCTTCCCAGTTGCCTCCACTCGCACCTGCCCCAGTCCCGGCAAATCCCCGGATACCCGGGGGCTGCGCAGCTTTGGAATTCGTCAGGGCCCGAGCAACTGGGAAGGACCGCAGCCTCGCGCAGGAATACCCATCGCGTCCATGGAGTTCACGCCAACAAAGGGCACTTCGAATACCAACACTCATGGGAGAAGTTCATGACTACAGTTCAACTCGGCGATGGCCTTTCTGTTAGCCCCCTCGGCTTTGGCGGCATGGCCCTGACGCCGGTGTATGGGGGAATCGACCCCGAGGAAGCCCTGCAGACACTTAGGCATGCGGTGGATGCGGGAATCACCTTCATCGACACCGCGGATGTTTACGGCTCCGGAAGCAACGAGGAGTTGGTGGGCAAGCTCCTGAAAGACCGGCGCGACGAGGTCCAGTTGGCAACAAAATTCGGGATAGAGGGCAACGCCGCGAACGGGTACACGGGAGTTCGCGGCGATGCGCTCTACGTCAGGCAGGCGGCAGAAGCTAGCCTCCGCCGCCTGGACACTGACGTGATTGACCTCTACTACCTGCACCGCCGGGACCTCCGCGTTCCGATAGTGGAAACCGTGGAGGCCATGGCGGAGCTGGTCCGTGAGGGCAAGGTTCGGCACCTTGGACTGTCTGAGGTGACAGCCGAGGAGCTCCGGCAGGCCAACGCCGTCCATCCCATTGCCGCGGTCCAGAGTGAATGGTCAATCTGGAGCAGGGATGTTGAGCAAAACGTTGTTCCCGCAGCGAAGGAACTCGGTGTTGGCTTTGTGCCTTATTCGCCGCTCGGCCGCGGGTTCCTCACGGGAACCATTAGCGCGAGCGACTTGGGCGAAAACGACTTCCGCCACAAGATTCCCCGCTTTGGTGGCGAGGCCCTCGATGCAAACCAGGCCGTAGTGGCCGCGGTTCGGGAGGTAGCCGATGACCTGGGTGCAACTCCAGCCCAGGTAGCACTGGCTTGGCTGTTCGCCCAAGGCAAGCGCCTTGGACTGCCGGTGGTCCCCATCCCCGGCACGCGCAAAACGCACCGCATCGATGAGAACCTTGGCGCTCTGTCCCTGCAACTGGGAACAGCGCAACTTGAGGTGCTCGACCAAGCCGCGGACGCCGTCGTGGGTTCACGTTCTGCCGACCCCAACTGGGTGTCGCAAGGCCGCGAAGCCAACACGACCACTGCATAGACTGAGCCGATGGATTCGCTTATTCACTCATCGCGGGATGTCACCATCCGGAGCATCTCGGTCAGCGAGATGAACAACAATGTGTATCTGCTCACCTCGAAGTCGACAGGCGTGCAGCTGTTGATCGACGCCGCCGACGACCTTCCAGCCATTCAGCAACTCCTGAAGGACAGCGAAACGGATACTTCCGAGGTGCCGAAGCTCGTCCGAATCGCCACCACGCACCAGCATTGGGACCACATCCGTGCCTTGGGTGAGCTGGTCTCAGCTACGGGCGCCAGCACTTCTGCAGGAGCGGACGACGCCGATGCGCTGCCCGTTCCGGTAGATGTCCGGCTTGGTCACGGCGACGTCGAGCGGTTCGGCGACTTCGAGATCACGGCAATCCACCTGCGTGGACACACCCCTGGCTCGATCGCTTTCGTTTACCAGGATCCGGATGGGCCTGCCCACATTTTCAGTGGGGACTCGTTGTTTCCCGGAGGCGTCGGCAACACACAGGGCGATCCTTCACGTTTCACTTCACTGTTGAACGACGTGAAAGAGCGGCTGTTCGACGCCTACCCGGACGAGACCGTGGTGCACCCGGGCCATGGATTGCCCACGACCCTCGGAGCCGAGCGGCCACACCTTGAGGAGTGGCGCGCCCGCGGCTGGTGAGGCATGCGTTGCGGGGCCCTGCTCTGCGCTCTATTCCTTGGGGACAGTGCGCAGAGCGGGCCTTCCAACCCGGGCCCACGCCGGCAGGGTTCCCTGGCCGAGCTTGCGAGGCGAGGGTGCCGGTGGGGTATTAGCGGCCGCGACGCTCGTTCGATGCGGGAGCCGATGCACGGCGCGGGCCGCTGCGTGCCGGACGACCGGCGCCGGAGCCCCCGCGACCGGAGTTGCCGGAAGCACTGGAGCCCGAACCGTAGGATCCGCCGGATGCAGCGCCCGTTGCGGAAGACCAAACAGCCTTGTTTCCGCCAGTGCGGGTGCTCGTGGTGGACGCGGTGCGCGGAGCCGAAGCAGAGCGCTGGCCACCGGTAGCGGCACGCTGGCCCGAAGCCGGACGGCCACTGCGGGCGCCCTGGCCCTGCGAGCCGGGAACGTCGTTGCGGTGCGTGGCACCAGCCTTGCCGCGGCCGCGTGAGCTGCGGGCGACGTCGTCGTTCATTGCTGCGCGACGGTCAGCGCGGTTGATGTCGGTGCGAACCGGCTCAGCTGCCACCTTGCCGCGTCCGCCGCGACCGCCACGGCCACCCGTGGTGGGTGCAGCCTGGCCGCCGGTACGGCGTGCGCGCTTTCGCTGGGCGTTGGCGCCAGTTGACGTGCCGCCACCCTGCGGGGCTTTCGCCGCGAGGAGGGCCGCACGGGTGCGGGGATCAACCTTGTCTGCGATGTCGCCCACGAGCTCGGCGACCAGCGGCGAGTTGGCAGTGACGCGCTCGAACGATACGTCGACGCCGGCAGCCTTCATGAGCTTCTTGACGTCGCTCTGCTGCTCCGGGAGCGTCAGGGTGACAACAGTGCCATCGGAACCGGCGCGGGCCGTGCGGCCTGAGCGGTGCAGGTACGCCTTGTGCTCTGTGGGCGGGTCAACGTGGATGACGAGTTCGACGTCGTCAACGTGCACGCCGCGGGCTGCGACGTCGGTGGCTACCAGGACGCGTACGTCACCGTTGGAGAACTCGGCCAAGTTGCGGTCGCGGGCGTTCTGCGACAGGTTGCCGTGAAGGTCGACGGCGGGGATGCCGGCGTCCGTCAGGGTCTTGGCAAGCTTGCGGGCGTGGTGCTTGGTCCGCATGAAGAGGACGCGGCGGCCGGCGCCGGAGGCCAGTTCGACGATGAGCTGCTTCTTCACGGTCTGATCGTTGACTACCAGGACGTGGTGTTCCATGGTGGTGACGGCAGCCTGCGGGTCATCCACGGAGTGCGTGAGCGGGTTGGACAGGTAACGGTTGACCAGCTTGTCAACACCGTTGTCCAACGTCGCCGAGAAGAGCAGGCGCTGACCCTGGGTGGGGGTCATGTCCATGAGCTTCTTGACCACCGGGAGGAAGCCGAGGTCAGCCATGTGGTCTGCCTCGTCCAGCACGGTGACCTCAACGGCTTCGAGGGTCAGGATGCGCTGGCGGATCAGGTCTTCGAGGCGGCCCGGGCAGGCGATGACGATGTCGACGCCGGCGCGCAGCGCCTTTTCCTGGCGTGCCTGGGAGATGCCGCCGTAGATCACCGTGGTGTTCAGGCCCATGGCCTTGGCCAATGGCTCGATTGTGGCGTTGATCTGGGTTGCGAGTTCACGCGTCGGAGCAAGGACGAGGCCCATGGGGCGGCCCGGCTTGCGGAAGTGCTTGGCTTCACGCTCGGCCAAGCGGGCCACAAGCGGGATGGCGAAAGCGATGGTCTTGCCGGAGCCGGTGCGGCCCCGACCCAGGACGTCGCGGCCTGCGAGCGTATCCGGGAGGGTCTTCACCTGGATGGGGAATGCCTCTTCGATGCCGTCTGCGGCGAGGGAATCAGCAATAGCCTTGGGCGTGCCAAGGGCAGCAAAAGTAGTCATGTACTTATGTCTTTCGGGCGGTGTCCAGTTGCGGACATCGGCCCCCGACGCCGGTTGGGCCAGGGGTTCGCCGAGGAAAAGTCAGGTGGTCTACCGGTTCGCTGCTGGAGCGTTGGCCGGGACCAAATGGAAGCGTTCATCGACGCAGGATGTGCCTCTCACATGAAAAATGCCCCGTCACGTAGCCTGTTGGGCCACCTGCTTCAGGGCGTCACCGCACATCAAGTGCTCCCAGTCTAGCAGTGTTCGGCGTCCAGCCCTGCATCGGGCTGCTTCAGGCCTGCGTTGCGGGGCCTGGTCTGCGTGCTTCCGGACTCAAATAGCACGCAGAGCAGGCCCCACAAGTCAGGCGCCACAGCAAGCTCGCGTCGGGCTACTGATGGAGCGAGGGCTCAGGCTGGGTTTCCCGCGTTGTGGAGGCCCCCGCCCGGGTGGCGACCCGCGGCGCTATGACGACCCCGACGACGGCGATCACCGCCGTCAGTGCGAAGACCCCCGCAAACGGTTTCGTCGTCGTAAATGCCGCGAAGACGAGTCCCGTGGCGGCGAGGGCCAGGGCGCCGCCCATGGAGTCGGAGATGGACATCGCTGCGCTGTTGAAGCCCTGGTTATCGGGAGTCGAGAGCGCCAACGTCATGACGCTCAGCCGCGGGTACATCAGTCCCATGCCACCGCCGGCAAGGATCCAGCCTCCGATGGCAATGGCCGCCGGCAGTGCCAAGGCCGCTGTCACCAGGGCCAGCACTATGGCCACCAGCACCAGCGCAGCACCAATTTTCACGGCGAGGTCATCGGCCAACTTGGAACCCAACCGGCCCTGCAGAGCGGATGCTCCTGCCCATGCGAGCGCGGCGCCGGTTAGCGTGAGCCCGGCAAACGTCGGCGTGAAAGCGTACTCTTCGGTCAGCAAGTACGGCAGGTAGACCTCCGCGCCGAAAAACGCCGCCGATGCCAAACCGCGGGTGAGGATCACGCTGGGAAGGCCTCGGCGAGCAACCAGTGTTCCGCGCGGGACCAACGGCCTGACCGCCACCACAGCAAGGACAAGTGCAACGACGGCAATCACCCCGCCCACGCCCGGCACCTCTGCTGACAGGTTCAGCGCGAGGACGGTCAGGGCGGCCAGCGCAGCCCAGCCCATGCGGCCGAAAGCCCACGGCACGCGCTGGGTATCTTCTTCGGAGTCGGGAGCCATCCCCCGCACAGCCGGCACCACCATCAGCAGTGCCGGAACAACCAGCCCCACGACGCCCAGGAATACCCAGTGCCAACTGCTGAGCTGCGCCACAATACCTGCCGCGAACGGGCCCACGAGTGAAGGGATCACCCAGGAAGCGGCAAACGCGGCAAAGATTTTGGGATGCAGGGCAGGCGGGTAGACCCGTGCCACGAGCACGTACAACGCAACGGTCATGGCACCGCCGCCGAGTCCCTGCACGAGCCTTCCCAGCACCAGGACCTCCATGCTCCCGGCTGTTCCTGCAATCAGCAAGCCCGCAACGAAAAGTGCCACCGATGCGTACAGCGGCGCCGCCGGACCCCGACGATCGGACCAGTTACCTGCTCCCACCATGCCCATCACGCCAGTCGCCAAGGGGCCTGCGAAGGCCAGCGCGTAAAGGGTGGCTCCGTCCAGGTCCCGGCTGACGAGCGGCATGATGGTGGTTACCGCCAGGGACTCGAAAGCGCTGAGGAAAACGAGCGCACAAGCACCAACGGTGGCCAGCAGGTATGGACGGCGGAGTATCCCGGCCGTTGAGGTATCAGAGGTCATGGACGTTACCCTAGAACCTCAACTAATGTTGAGGTCAATCCACCACGCCCACCACCGGAGGACCAGCCATGCCACCAGTTCCAGGCAGCGCCCACCGGCCCCTGAGCATCGGTGAGCTTTCCGAGCGCAGCGGAGTATCGCCGTCGGCCCTTCACTTCTACGAACGCAATGGGCTCATCACGGCTGAACGCACGGCCGGCAACCAGCGGCGGTACCGGCGCGAAACGCTGCGTCGGGTGGCATTCATCAAAACATCGCAAAGAGTTGGCCTTCCTCTGAAGGACATCCGTGAGGCGCTGGACTCCCTGCCGGACGGGCGGACGCCCACCAAACGGGACTGGACACGGTTATCGTCGCGGTGGCGCAAGGAACTCGACGAACGGATTGCTGCCCTGCAACACCTGCGGAACGATCTGGATGGCTGCATCGGCTGTGGTTGCCTGAGCCTGAAATCGTGCACGCTTCAGAACCCTGCCGACGAACTGGGGGCCACCGGCGCAGGAGCGCAACGCTGGAACCAGCCCGGATAATCCCCTTAGATGATCGCCGTCATGACATTCCAGCCCACCCCCACCTGTACTCGCGGCGAATATCCCCCGAAGTCCTGCCCTGGGTAGAGCCAGAGAGTGCCACTGGCGTCGCGGGCAAGGATGTCCGGCACGTCGTCGCTGTCGAAGTCGCCCGGGGTGACGATTGCCGACATAACGTTCCACTCGATGCCAACCAGCAAGGGTGGGTACCAACCACCCGAGCCGTCGGGTTCGTAGAGAAACAGCGTGCCCCAGGTGTCGCGGGCAAGGATGTCGCGTCCCGGGTAGCGGAGGTTCCCCGGGCCCATGATGGCTGTCATCATGTTCCAGTTCGTACCCACCTTCGATCTCGGAAGCCACCCGCCCGAGCCGTTCCCCGGATACAGCCAGAGGTCACCGGCACTATCCCTGGCAAGGACATCAGCTTTGCCATCATCATCAAAATCGCCAGGGGCCACGACGGCAGTCATCGCGTTCCAGCCGACGCCGACTTTGGAGCGGGGCAGCCAATCAGAATTGCCGTCGCCCGGATACAGCCACAAATCACCGGCCTCGTCGCGGGCCAGGACATCCGGTTTGGTGTCTCCATCAAAGTCTCCAGCCGCCATCAACAGGTTCATGATGTTCCACCCGGAACCAACCTGTGAGCGGGGCAGCCAGCCTTTGTTGCCGTTTCCCGGGTACAGCCACAGGGCGCCGGCTGAGTCGCGGGCGAGAACGTCCGTAGCGCCGTCGGAGTTGTAGTCCTTCCACACATTCTCCGGTCCTGCCGTGGTGATAGCCAAGAGGTAATCGCCCTGGTTGCCCGGAACGACGTACCCCTTGGAGCCGTCCGGGAGCATGACGAACTGGCGGGGAAGCAGCCCATCTTCCAACAGAATGACGCCTGCTGGTTTGAGCGTCGGCAGGCTGAGCACGTTGATGTCGTGGCCCAGCACATAGAGCCGCCCACCGTCCGGACTGACTTGGACCGTGAGGGATCCCATGTTCATGACCGGGCCCTCACCGAGGCTGACCCGCGTCAGTGAATTCCCCTGCAGATCGACTTCAGCCACGTGATTGTCATTGGGAATCTGGTCCACGACGAACGCCCGCGACCCATCTGGAGTGAAGCTTGGCGCCGTGGCCACGGCTTGGGTTACCACTTCCCCGATCACGGTATCCGTGGTGACGCTTGCGATGGCGATCCCGCCTTCGAGCTTGGGGTAGTACAGTTTGGATCCGTCCGGGGTCATGGACCCCCCGGTTGACGTCCCGCCGAGCGGAATAGTGCTGGTCACGGTGTTTGTAGACGTCTCGATGGCGGAGACCGATTGGTCCAGGAGATTCAGTGCGAAGACCTTGGTCCCATCCGGCGTCACAAGAATCTGCGTTGGCTCGCGACCAACGGGAATCGAGGAAACCACGGACGCCGCCGCCACATCGATCACCGCAACCGATCCCGGCGTCGAGCCCGTGTCCGCAGGGGTCCCGTACACGGCCGCGTAAACGCTGGATGCGTCAGGAGTAAATGCGAGGCTGAAGACCGGGCCGTCCACGGGTATGTCCGCGACCGTGATGGCCGCGGTGTCCACGACGGTGAGGAAATGTTCCTGGAATTCGCTTGTTGCCAGGTAAACCTTGGCGCCGTCCGGGCTGACCTCCATAGCCGTAACATCCCGAACATCGATGCTCGCAGTCACGGTGTCGGTGGCAACATCGATCGAGGTGAACGCCCCGGACGCGGACACTGTGAACAGCTTGCTGCCGTCAGGGCTCGGCTTAACAAAGTGTGGGCTGGGAACATCGATCCTGGAAGGCGTCCCGAAAGTCGCCATGGGTGCGGTGATGGTTGGTGCAGTGATGGTTGGTGCAGTGATGGTCGGTGCTTTGGCTCCCGCGACGGCGTCGGGCTTCAGCGGTTTGGCTTGGGCTGGTAACCCTGAAGCCACGAGTGTGAAGGCCGCTGCGAATGCGACAAAGGCAGCACGCGCAGTGAACGTAGGCGTCCGGAACATCATGAATCCCCCCGGTTTCATGCGCCACTGACTTGTGTCCGGCGCTTGGATCAAACGCTAGTCACCATCGAATGGAAAAACCAGATCATTTTGTTCGTATGTGTGTTTTGCCGAAGCAGCAACAGGCGTTGCCTTTGGTAGCCAGCTCACGGCACGCTTGGCTTATGGCTGAACACACTAACGACGGCGGCACTCCCCACGCCACGGATGGCGCCTCTGGCAGCGCCCATGACAACGCGCATCAGGACACCCATCAGGACACTGACCACAGCGGGCCTAGGCATGGCGGGCTCAACCTCCACGAGGACGCCGACAACGCCGCTGACATGTGGGACGGCATGTACACGGAGCGTCCAAAAGTCTGGAGCGGAAATCCGAATCCTCAACTGGTCGCCGAAGTGGCCGGCCTCCGCGCGGGAACGGCCCTGGACCTTGGCTGCGGCGAGGGTGCAGACGCCATCTGGCTCGCCGGGCAGGGTTGGACGGTCACCGGCGTGGATGTGTCCACCGTCGCGCTTGAGCGTGCGGCAGCCCATGCAACGGAATCCGGCCACGCTGACCGGATCACGTGGCAGCAGCAGGACCTTGCCGAATGGAAGCCGGCACCCATCTTTGACCTCGTGTCAGCACAGTTCCTCCACAGCCCCCTCCTGCCGTGGCGCGACTCCGTAGCTTCCGCTGCAGCGGCAGTGGCGCCGGGCGGGACGTTGCTGGTGGTCGGACATCACCCTCATGGGCTCGCTCCGTGGAGCCACCACCGCGAAACGGGCATGTTCTTCTCGCCCGAACAGTTGGCTGGGGCGCTCCGCCTGGATCGCGAGCCGTGGTTCGTCAACGTCCTGACTTCGCGGGAACGCACCATCACGGGTCCAGAGGGCGGGACGGCTACTGTTTTGGATACGGTCCTCAGGGCCACGAAGCACCCCTGATACAGGCGGGAAACGGCACACAGGCCAGACCCGCCGTCGTCGTGAGCCCGGGCAAAAACTTACGCTGTTTCCGGCAGCAGTTCCCCATACGGTGCCACCACTGTTCCTGTGGCTGTTGAATCCGGGTTCAGCATCCAGCCAACCCGTTTGGCCGTATTCAACATGACCACGCTCTCCACGAGTTCGATGCCGGGGATCCGCTGCTGGATGGCGAGTTCCATTTCCATGATCTCGGCCAGCGAGCGCAGCCACATGATCATGGTGAAGTTGGTGCGGCCTGTGGTGGACGCGGAGAACCTGACATTCCGGACGGAACGGAGTTCCGTAGCGGCGGCTTCGTGCTGGCCCGCCGGAACGTTCGCAAACCACTGGACAGTGATGGGAAAACCGGAGAATTTCTGGGCGATCTCGCAGCGGAAGGACAGCATCCTGCTGTTCAGCACCCGCCCCAACTGACGTTGCACCGTGGCGGGATGCCGCCCCAAAGCCCGGGCTATCTCAGCAGCAGAAGCACGGCCGTCACGGGATAGGAACGGGATGAGGGCCAGATGGCTCTCGGGTAAAGGCACCACGATGGCGTCGGGAGCGGACGGGTTGGCCGATTCGGGCCCGGCCATTGCACGGAGCGCCTGCTGTTCGGCCTTGTTGAGCACATTCAGCCGCCACGCATAGCCGCTGGTATGGATGCGGGTGCAAAGCGCGGTGTGGTACTTGGTGAGCCCCCGGACTTCCTTGAGCCGCGGCAGCAGGCTGGTGCTGAACTGATCGAGGTCCTGGGTGATGACGGTGAGCGTGAGGTCGCGGTTACTGGCCGCTTCTTCCACTGTGATGACCTCAGGCAGTTCTGCCAGGGCGGCCGTGACTTGAGGCCGGAGGTCCATGTCGCAGTCGATGTCCACCATGGCAAGGCACATGTTCTTCGGGTCGCCCATGAGATGCGCCGTAGTCCAGGCCGCACCCGCGGCTTTCAGGCGATCCCACCGCGCGGCCAGTGTTGTGGCGTGGACGCCCAGGACCTCGCCGGCATCGGACCAGCTGATGCGGGGAGAAATCTGCAGGGCATTGACGAGGCGTAGATCCTCTTCGCTGAGTTCCATGCGTACATTCTCTCAACTGTGCATGAATCCTGCGTTTCTGGAGCTTCTCTGCATTTTTATAGATGTTTTCAGGATTGTGAGTTAAGTCACCACAGAATTGCAGGAGGAACCCCGTAGCCAAGCGAGACCAGGAGTACATATGACCATCGCCGCCGACGCCAAGGAACTGCAGGACGACATCGTCCGCCTCCGCCACGACCTCCACCGCGAACCGGAGATCGGCCTGCAACTCCCCCGTACCCAGGAAAAGGTGCTGAAGGCACTCGACGGACTCCCGTACGAGATCACCCTGGGCAAGGACACGACGTCGGTCACCGCGGTTCTGCGCGGTGGCGCTGCCTACGCGTCGGCCAAGAAGCCTGTGGTGTTGCTGCGCGCCGACATGGACGGCCTCCCGGTCCAGGAAACCACCGGGGTGGACTACTCGTCCCGCGTAGATGGAGCGATGCACGCCTGTGGCCACGACCTCCACACGTCCATGCTCGCCGGAGCTGCGACCTTGCTGGCTGAGCGTCGCGACAAACTGGCCGGCGACGTCGTCCTCATGTTCCAGCCCGGCGAGGAAGGCTTCGACGGCGCCAGCTACATGATCAACGAAGGTGTCCTGGACGCTGCAGGCCGGCGGGCAGATACGGCCTACGGCATGCACGTCTTCTCCTCGCTGGAACCCCACGGCCAGTTCGTCACCAAGAATGGCGTGATGCTCAGTTCTTCGGACGGGCTCGTGGTAACCGTGCTTGGCGCCGGCGGGCATGGCTCTGCACCCCATTCAGCCAAGGACCCCGTGACCGCAGCAGCGGAAATGGTCACCGCCCTTCAGGTCATGGTGACCCGCCAGTTCAACATGTTCGATCCCGTTGTCCTCACCGTTGGTGTGCTGCACGCAGGAACCAAGCGGAACGTGATCCCTGAGACTGCACGCATCGAAGCCACCATCAGAACCTTCTCTGAAGAGTCACGGCAGAAGATGATGGATGTAGTACCCAAGCTGCTCCAAGGCATCGCAGCAGCCCACGGCCTGGAGGTTGATGTGGACTACCAGCAGGAATACCCCCTCACCATCAACGACGAGGACGAAACCACCACGGCGGAAAAGGTCATCGCCGGCATGTTCGGCGAGTCCCGGCTGACCCGGATGGCAACTCCCCTGAGTGGTTCCGAGGACTTCTCCCGCGTCCTTGCCGAGGTCCCGGGAACATTCGTAGGGCTCAGCGCCGTTGCCCAAGGCACCGACCACGCGACGTCGCCCTTCAACCACTCGCCGTACGCGACGTTCGACGACGGTGTCCTCACCGACGGCGCGGCCCTGTACGCAGAACTCGCCGTGTCCCGCATCGCGGCCCTCGCCGCCAACTAACTCCCAGCCCTATCCCACCTTGGAGAAACACATGACCGCCACCGTTGGAACGTCCACCGAAGTCAAGGTCCACAAGTCCCACCTGCGCACGCTCGTCGGAACCGGCATCGGCAACGCCGTTGAATGGTACGACTGGGCCATCTACGCCACGTTCTCGCCGTTCATCGCGAGTGCTTTGTTCAGCCAGGCAGACCCAACGTCTGCCGTGCTGTCCACCTTGGCGATCTTCGCCGTCGGGTTTGTTGCCCGGCCGTTTGGCGGTTTCGTGTTCGGCTGGATCGGCGACCGCATCGGCCGGAAGACCTCCATGACGGTAGCGGTTGCCCTCGGCGCTCTCGGCAGCCTCCTCATCGGCATCGCTCCGACGTTCCAGGCTGTTGGCGCATTCGCATCTGTGATGCTCCTGCTCGCCCGGCTCATCCAGGGCCTCGCCCACGGTGGTGAGCTGCCGTCGTCGCAGACGTACCTGTCCGAGATGGCACCCAAGGAAAAGCGCGGCTTCTGGGCGACGCTGATCTACACGTCCGGCACCGCCGGCATTCTCGCCGGAACACTGCTCGGCGCGATCCTCACTGCTGTCCTGTCCAAGGACGACATGGGCGCCTGGGGTTGGCGTATTCCGTTCCTCATCGGTGGGGCACTGGGCATCTACGCGCTGTTCATGCGGGCCAAGATGAAGGAAACCCACGCATTCGAGGCTGAGACGCCCAAGGAAAAGCGCCTGCCGATGTGGCCGCAGATCGTGAAGTACCGCAAGCAGGCGCTGCAGGTTATCGGCCTGACCGTTGGCCTCACGGTGGTCTACTACATCTGGGGTGTCGTGGCGCCGAGCTACGCAGCCACCACCCTGAAGATGGACCGCGGCGCAGCCCTCTGGGCCGGCGTGATCGCCAATGTTGTGTTCATCGCCGCGCTCCCGTTCTGGGGCAAGCTGTCCGACCGCATTGGCCGCAAGCCTGTGCTGATCGGCTCGTCCATCGGTGCCATGATCATGCACTTCCCCATGACGTGGCTGCTGAAGGATTCGCCGTGGCAGCTGACCGTGTCCATGTCCGTGATGCTGTTCTTCATCGCTGGTAGCGCGTCGATTGTCCCGGCCGTCTATGCCGAGCTGTTCCCGACGCACATCCGCACGGTTGGCGTCGGCGTCCCGTACTCGATCTGCGTAGCGGCCTTCGGTGGCACGGCCCCTTACCTGCAGACCTGGCTGGGCAGCATCGGCCAGGGCTACCTGTTCAACGTGTACGCAGTGATCCTGCTGGTGATCGGCATCGCGTTCGCCTTCTCGATCCCGGAGACCAAGGGCAAGGACCTGACGGTCTAGGTTCCCGTTGTGAGGCCCGTTCTGCGCCCCTCCCGAAACAGGGCCCACGCCGCCCGGGTTCCCTGGCCGAGCTTGCGAGGTTAGGGAGGCGGTGGGGATGCAGAGCGGGCCTCACAACGCGTTTAAACGAACTTGTTGCGGCCCGCCCGGTACCCGAAGAACGCAGCCAACGCTCCGACTACCAGGAACAGGACGCCCGCGGCGGTGAATCCACCCGTGGCTTGGTGCAGTTGTCCCACGAGCAAAGTTCCCACCGAGCCCACTCCGTAGCCCACACCCTGCATCATTCCCGACAGGTGCGCGGCGGTGTGGGCATTGCGGGTGCGGACCATGATCATCGTGAGGGCAACCGCCGTGAGGGAGCCCTGTCCCAGTCCCAGCAGTCCGGTCCAGATCCAGATCAGCTCAGTGGGTCCGAAGATGCTGAGGGCGAAGCCACCGCCGGTCATCAGGGCCACCACGGTGTTGATCACCCTCTGATCCTTGAACCGCGTGGCCAGGGCAGGGGCGAAGAGTGAACCGAGCATCTGAAGCACGATCGACACCGACACAATCAGGCCAGCCGTCCCGCCCTCGATGCCCCGGTCCCTCAGGATCGGTGCCAGCCACGCAAACACACTGAACGACATCATGGCCTGCAGCACCATGAACAGCGTGACCTGCCAGGCCACCGCCGATCGCCACACGTTCACGCCGCCACGGACCGCCTGGTGCTTTACCGATGGCTGCCGGATGGCCAGCGGAAGGAAGAGCAAAAGCACGACGACGGCAGGCACGGCCCAGGACCACAGCGCCGAAGTCCAGTGGCCGGTTGCCGTAAACACCGGATACGTGAACCCGGCACCAAGGGCGGCGGAAGCACAGATTGCCGTCGTGTAGAGGCCGCCCATGAGCCCGAGCCGGTGCGGGAAGTCCCTTTTGACCACGCCCGGGAGAAGGACGTTGCAGAGCGCGATCGCTGCTCCGCAGGCTGCTGTTCCTGCGAGAAGCATGGGCAGGTGGCCTACTCCAGGGATTTCGCTTGGACGCACCAGAAGCCCTGCTGTGAGCACCGCCATCGCGCCCAGCAGGACCCGTTCGGCGCCGAAACGGCGGGCAAGGGTTGGGGCAAGGGGAGCGAAAATGCCCAGCAAAGTCACGGGAACGGTGGTGAGGACCACCACAGCCCAGCCCGGTAGCCCGGCGTCGGACGTTATTTCCGGAAGGACAGCCGAGAAGCTCGAAAAGACCGTCCGCAGGTTCAAGCCGATCAGGACGAGGCAGATCCCGAGGTAGATCAGGCCCCTCTTGGAGCGCAACTGCGTAGGCGGTGCGGGCGGGACGTCGTCGATCTCGGCATCCACGGCGATTTCAGGCCGAAGGGCCTGGTAGCGGATTGGGTCTGCTTGGCCGCTTGTATCTGCGACGCCGGGCCTGTTCGAGGAGGTCACACGTCCTATTCTGTCAGCCGTGCCCGGTCTGCTGCCCATGGGTGTGATGTGACCGCGATTTGAGGGCCGGCGACGTTGTCCACATACGCCGGATTACCTCTGCCTGTGCGGCATCGGCGTCCGTAGCGTTGAGGGCATGAACCAAACTTCTTTGCCCTCGCCTACATCATCGAACCCGGACAGGGCGGATGCGTCGGTCGGATATGTTCTCGTCCCGCCAAAGCAGCCTCCTGGGCTCAACACAGGAATTGGCAGCCTCGTCTTTGCCGTTGCTGCGCTCTTATACCCGGCCTTCACCTTGATGCCTGCATTATGGGCAGCGCTTTTCACCCGATCACCCTCTGGGGCGGGACCTTACGATTGGACTGCCCCGACCGTATTGTGGAGCCTCCCGGCCCTGTGCGGCCTCGTTTCCCTGGTACTCGGCACGGTATCGGTGGCGCTGGCTCGACGACCCACGCCAACGGGGCGGCGCACCAAGGCGTGGTTCACAGGAATTGCCGGGCTGGGCGTTCTCGGGCTGGACGTTGCAATTGTTGCTGCCTGGATTTTCACCACGGGTCGCATCATGATCCTGTTTTGACGCCGGAGCACGGATTCAGCCTCGTCTGAGCCAGCCATCTGCCCGCCGGAACCAAAGTATTCTGGAAAGGATGAGTGAAACCCCAGATTCCCCGCGACCAGTCACGCCAGGCAGCCAGGCTTCCTTTGGAACCTACGGTGGCCGGCCGGTCAGTTTCGTGCGCCGCGGCACCCGTTTACAGGGCCGGAGGCAGGCCGCGTGGGAAGAGCACGCCGAGCGGTGGGCCGTCCAGGTTCCACGTCATGTCGCCAACACTTCGGTGCACCCCGATTACACGTTTGATGCCGAGGCCGTCTTTGGGCGCAAAGCTCCGCTGATCGTCGAGATCGGTTCGGGTTTGGGCGACGCCGTAGTCCATGCTGCCGAACAGAATCCGGACAAGGACTTTTTGGCCGTTGAGGTTTACACGCCGGGGCTGGCCAACACCATCATCAAGATCAACAGCCGTGGCCTGACCAACGTTCGGGTGGTGGAAGCCAACGCGCCCGAGGTTTTGGAGTCGATGCTTCCCGCTGGTTCGGTCAGTGAACTCTGGGTATTCTTCCCGGACCCATGGCACAAGGCACGCCATCACAAGCGCCGCCTCATCCAGCCGGCTTTCGCTTCAGTGGCTGCCAAGGCACTGGAAAAGGGTGGCTACTGGCGCATTGCCACCGACTGGTCCAACTACGCCGTACACGTCCGCGAGGTCCTGGCCGGCTCAACTGAGTTTGAGAACATGCACGAAGGCGAGCGCAGTGGCGAGGAGAGCCCGCTGACGCAAGTGTGGCAATCCGGCGTCGAGTCTGTTGTGGGAGGGGCGCCCGTGCGGGAGGGCCGGGCACCTGTCAGCACTGAGCACACGGGTCCGAACGAGGGCGTGGACGAGGAAGGCGGCTGGGCTCCCAGGTTCGAGGGCCGTATCCGCACGAGCTTTGAAAACAAAGCCCACGAGGCCGGGCGTATGATCTTCGACCTCACGTATCGCAAGATCTAGTGCACGGACTTTGGGGGAATCATGAGCTATCAGCCACCGATTGAGTACTACGAGCAGCAGCAGCGGTCCAGGACACCCGGATTGGGTGCGGGCATCACAAGCATCGTCTCGGCAGTCCTCTCGCCCGTCGCCGCCGTGGTCAGCATTCCCCTGGGCGTCGCAGCCGTTGCTTCGGCGATGAGCCGCTACAACCCGGGCAACGACGTCTGGTGGTTCAGTGCGCTTATTCTGGCGGTGATTGCGGTGGTTCTTGCCGTTGTGTCCGTCGTCAGTGGGCTGATCGCCGTATTTCGGGCTGGACGCATGAACGCCGGCCGAATTACGGGGATCATCGGTCTGGCGATCATGGCGGTCAACGTTTTTGGTGTTGCCTTCATGGTGCTCCTGGTGCTCGGTTCAGGGCAGGGGTCCTAAATGCCACAGGTCCGCGCCGAACGATTTATCCGGCTGGATGCCGAGACGGCCTTCGCACTCTCGCACACCACTGGCGAGTTCAGGCTCAGATGGGATCCGTTCATTTCGGCGCAAAGCTTCGTGGACGGAGCCACGGCAGCGGGCAAGGGAGTTCGTACACGAACCGTCTCCAGGATGGGGCTGAAGATGGTCAGCGAGTACGTCTCCTACACCCCGCCCCGCAATGTAGGAATGACCATGGTGTCCGGGCCGTGGTTCTTCGAGAACTTCGGCGGCGGCTGGCGGTTCACCCCCGACGACGGCGGCACCCGAGCGGTCTGGAAGTACACCTTTTCCTGCCGCCCGGCTTGGCTCAAGCCGGTGGCCGAGAGAATCGGAAGCTGGTTGTTGGGCCACGAAATTGAACGTCGGATCGAAGCTTTTGCCCGGGCCTGCGAGGACCCGGCCCTCGTAGCGGAGCTGCGGGCAAACCTACGGAACTGAAATCTACGGCACCGATATTGAGGCCACTGTCTTTTCGGCCTCATCCCGGAGTTCCACGCCGGCTATGCCGCCAAGCTGCACGGGCGTAGCACCAGTGATCTTGATGCGACCGCTCGGGGTCGCCGTCCAGCCGCAGGTGCGCTCTTCGGCCCCGTCGCGGCCCTTCACCCAGAGGTAGAGCGTGCCTTCGAGCGGCATGCTCTTACCCTCGACCTCGAGCTCCGTGCCCCAGGTCTTCTTGACCATGCCTACTGTCAGCTGCAGCCCTGTTTCGGACTGTACCGAGTAGCTGGCATCGGGTTTTGGTGGCTGGTTCAGCAGCGGGCCCGCAAGGAAGCCAAGTGCCAGGCATGCGGCGGCGACTGCCCCCACGAAAGCCGCCCACCGCCGTCGTGATTTCTTCCTGCGTGCCGCAAGGTCAACCAGGATCTTCTGTGGCAGTGCTTCCCGGCTCGGTTCCAAGGGTGAGAGGGCACCGGCTGCGCCCGTCACGGTGAGTGCGACGGCGTCGGAGGCAGGAACGGCGTCAAGCAGCGCGGGGAGGCTTTCCAACTCCTCGAGTTCCCTGCGGCACGCAGCACATCCGGGGAGGTGCTCTTCAAAAGAGCGAGCCTCCTCGGGGTCGAGCCCGCCCAGCAGGTAGGCGCCCAGCAATTGGTGGACGGGGTTGCCGTTCATCGTTCCACCCCCATTTCATCAAGGATCGTTCGGAGGGCTTTCACAGCATAGAAAGCCCGGGATTTCACAGTGCCGGCAGGGATGTTCAGCTGCAGTGCTGCCTCACTGACGGTGAACCGCTGGTAATGCAGGGCCACAAGGACCTCGCGGTGTTCGTGGCTGAGCCGCAGGAGCGCCTCTTCCATGAGGACGCGGTTCAGGAGCTCATCAACGCGTTCCGTCGCAACATGGTCTGGAAGGTCGTGCTCGCCAGCCTCGGCAGGGCGCCGCTGGGACTTCCGGTAGTTGTCGATGATGACGTTGCGGGCCGTTCGGAAGAGGTAGCTGCGGAGGCTGCCCGTAATCTGCGGGGCGTGCTGCCACACCTTGAGGATGGTTTCCTGCACGACGTCGTCGGCCTGGTTCGTGTCCGAAGTGCAGCTGAGTACAAAGCGTTTCAGGGCCGTGCCGTGATCGCGGTAGATTGCCGCCACCACGTCCTCGTCCAACGGCATAGCCACCTCCTTCGCCTTGTTTCCTGCTGCCCTACCTGCATACGACGCCGCGGGCAGCGAAAAGGTTCAGCTCCTTGAACCATTCTTCCCTCGCTGGCGTCGTAGGGGTTAGCGCCGACCCATCCCGGCCGGCCCTTCAAAGGAGCTAAACATGAGAAATAGACTCAGCGTTGGACTCGGCGCAGTGGTTTTCGCCGTGGCTCTTGCCGGTTGCGCCGGAAGCCCCGGGACAAGCACCACGTCCTCTGCCGCGCCCACCGCCGCCACTTCCTCGACGGCACCTACCTCCACGTCCCCAAGTACGGACGCCATGTCCAGTCCGGCCGCGGCGGGGGCGGAGATGAAGGTTGCATCATCCAGCGCCGGGCAGATCGTGGTGGACAGCAAGGGGATGAGCCTGTACTTCTTCACCAAGGACGTCAAGGACTCAGGAACCAGCGCCTGCACGGGCGCCTGCCTGACAGCTTGGCCAGTGTTCACGACGACGTCGGACAAGCCAGCCGCTGAAGGCGTCACCGGCACCGTGGGAACCATAGCGACGCCTGACGGGAAGAAGCAGGTCACACTCAACGGCATGCCGCTGTACTACTACGCCAAGGACAAGGCTCCGGGCGATGTCACCGGCCAGGGCGTCCAAAGTGTCTGGTACCTGGTCAGCCCGAGTGGGGAAATGATCAAGGGGGCCGCAGCGGGCTACTAAAGCGTGACACCGAGATCGCGGGAAGCCTGCCGTGTCGCCGAAGGGTTTCGTGCGTACAGGCAGGGTTCCCACGAACTCGCGCTCAGGCGGCATCACCTGAGTGCCCGAAGGATGCGTTCCTTGAAGGCGCGCTCTTGAAACAGGTCCTTCCACTCGATTCGGATAAACCGCCACCCCTCCTCGACGAGTGCCTTTTCCCGCCGTCGTTCTTGAAAGATGACCTCCTCTGTCGGATTGAAGTCGAAGTATTTGGTGCGACCGTCAAACTCCAGAGCCAGTTTTTCCTCTTCCCAAGCGAAATCCATGCGATGGCGACCCAAGCGGGACTGCACCTCGAATTGTGGCTGTGGGGGCCTGATGCTGAGCCTTTGCATCAACTCACGGGTAAGCGTCTCGCCAGCAGACTCGGAGCGGGGGTCTGCGTTGACCAAAGCCTTGCGCAGCGTGCGGATACCCCGCTTCCCGGAGGAGACCGCGGCCAAGGAAGTCAGCCTGCTTCTATCAGCGCCGACGCGTAGTCCGTGATCCATAATCACCAGTGCTTTGGGATAGCTAAGCATCCTGGCACTGTCAAAGATGGTGCGTTCGAGTGTGGTCGCCCGCAAACCCTGAACCTGCACGACGTCGTCCTCAGTGAAGCTCTCTGTGTGTCCCCGAACGTCCTTGCCCCAGCGGTCGGAGGAAGGCCTGGTCGTGTGCAGGACATGAACCTTGTCATCAACGCCCCACACAAACAGACCGTGGAGTCGTGCCGCCGACAAATGGCTGTAGACGAAACCGCCTGCTGACGTTGTCAGCGTCCCGTGCGCATGTGCCAGGATCCGCTCCTTGGCCTGACTCCTCGGACCCAGGGCATTCCACTTGTTGCCCCTGATGTAGCAGAGGTACCTCAAGCGGTGCAGCTCACCGGAGTCCACGAGGGCCTTGACCTTTCGACTGTTAAGGCCGAAGCGGAGTAACTCGTCGGTTCTCCACATGTACCCGCGCACAGGAAGCGGGTGGACTAACGGGGCGGTGCTTTCAAGCGATGATGTTGGATCCATCGCCTTAGCATGCCGACGAAGTACCAGTCCTTAAAGGGGTGCGCGACGCTATGTGGACATCCGAAGTGGCGGCGTCCATCGCAGGGGTGACAGCCAAATCGCCCGAAAAGCGCGGGATCGCCGGAACGCTACGGCGATTGCGGAGCGTTCCGGCGATCTCGGCGGGTCTTAGGCGTCCGCGAGCTCGTCGGACTCTTCGAACTCCACCGCCGCGATGATTTCCTTGGTCTCCGGGTGGATCATGAAGGCTTCGTCGTCGTCCTCCACCATGATGTAGTCGCCGTGGTCGGTGGAGAAGTGCCAGGCGAGGGTCTTAACGCCGTCGTGCTCGTAGTTGGGGTCTCCCATGGTGATCTTCTGCAGCGCGTAGCCGGCCACATCGCACAGTTCCCGGATGATGACCTCGAACTCAGGAGCGTTTGCGAGGGCTTCTTCGTCTGCTTCGGCCTGGCGCTCGGCAAGGTCCGGAATCAGGGCAACGCGCTCAGCGATGTGCGCTTCAAGCTCCTCATCGGAGAGGACCAGCAGTTCGGACGAGCCGCGAAGGTAAGCGGCGTTGAGGTCGATGATGTCCTCTTCCTCCAGCAAGGCTTCAAACTCGCCGTCAAGCTCATCCAGGACAACAACGGCCGCGAGAGGCGCCTCTGATTCGTCCAGCTCGCCGTCGAGGTAGGCCTCGGCGTCGTCCTCACTCAACGCATCAAAGGCTGCGGCCGTGCGGTTGAACAGGTCCAGGTGCCGGGCGGCGCCCATGCCTTCCAAACCGGCACGCACGTAGGAGTCCACCTCGTCACGCTCCGGGGCGGTGAACACGTACTGGGCGAATCCACCGGCCAACGCCTGGGTCAGGTAGAAATCAACAAAGTAGCTGTTGAGCGCAGCGGACGCGATTTCGTCGCTGTTGAGGAGCTCCGCATACATCTGGTTCACGACGTTGACGTTGGAATCCACTACGTCTGCATTGCCTGCTTCGAAGCTGGTTTTGTTCAGGACGACGGGGTACTCGTTGGTAGTCATGGGAAATCCTCACTGCTGAAAGCTGTTGGTGCTCCGGACCCTTTCAACGTACGCGTGGGAGCGGCGCGGCAATCGAGGTAGAGGTTAACGGAGGGCGAAGTTTGGGAGCCGTTTTCTGCTGACTAAGATTGAGCAGATAACCTCCTGCCGAAAGTAGCCCGACGCATGCCGTCCCACACAGACGAAACCTGGGAACTGGCCATTCAGACTCCTGCCATTAACGACCGCTCCTTGGCGGCCGGATTGGCCTATGCCATGGGCAGCCGCGTGAGCGGAATTTCTTTCGATTCGGCCACCGGCCTCTTGCTTGGCAAAGTCCGCGGCACTGGGCCGCAACCATATTCGACGTCGGCCAAGCTGGTTCGCAAGCCCAGCGGCTGGAGCTGCACAGTAGGTATTTGCAGCTGCCCTGTCCGCAAGGATTGCAAGCATGTGGCCGCGTTGCTTTTCACCGCTGAAGACCACCCCACTATCCGCGCCCAGCTCCTGTCCCAGGCACCCGGGATCCAGACCTCGCGCCTTGGTTCCTCCGAGCAGGGCGGTTCCGCGCGGCCGGCTTGGGAGCAAGCCCTCAACAGGCTGATCGCGAAGCCGGGCACTGCGCCGAGCACGGCCGGCATTCCGCTCGCCCTGCAGTTCGAGGTTGAGGAACCGGCCGCCCACTTCTCCTACACAGGCCGCCGCGACCCCATGCGCAGTGTCCGGCAACTCAAGGCCCGCCCGGTGATGATGGGCGCCAAGGGCAAATGGATCCGCGGGGACGTTTCCTGGAACAACCTCAGCTACGTCAGTTTCCGCCGGGAATTCAATGAGGCACACGTCGAGTGGCTTCAGACTTTCCTCGCTGCCCACGGTTCCAGTAATGGTCGCCAGCAACCGTCGGGCGCCATGTGGTTGAGCCTGAATGATTTCGCTGCCAAGAACCTCTGGACCCTCCTCGCGGACGCCACTAAAGCCGGCATTCCGCTGATTCACGCGGCTGGTAGCGAGCCTGTCCACGTCGAGGCCCAACCCGCCGTCGTCGGACTCAGTTTGGCGCGCCTTGAAGCGCTGGGCGGCAAAGACGGGAAGCAAACGCCCGACGGCGGCCTGCAGCTTGCGCCGTCGGTGACGGTAGGCGGCGAGCAGATTGATGCCGGAACCGTGGGCTTCATAGGCAAGCCCGCGTATGGGATCTTCTTCACGCATTCCGGCGCCGAAGCCCTGCCCGGCGTGCCGCAGCAGAACAATCTGATTACGCTCGCCCCGATTGAGGGCGGTATCAGTGATGAACTGCTCGAGTTTGTCACCGAGGGCGAGACGCTTCTGATTCCGGCCGAAGACGAGAGCCGGTTTCTGACCTCGTTCTACCCGAAGCTGAGGCAGTCGACACCCGTCAAGGCGGCTGATGAATCGGTGGAACTGCCAACTCTGGCGGTCCCCACCCTCTCCCTGCTCGCCAATTACGGCACCGATCACAAGGTCCGGCTGCACTGGGAGTGGCACTACAAGTCCGGCACCTTGGTCACGGCGCAGCCCCTGTGGCGGCATCCGGATGATCGTGGCTATCGCGATGACATTGAGGAAGCCCGGATCCTGGATTCGATCGGCAGGCCTTGGGACGTGGTTCCGGCGTTGGCGGAATCAGCTACCGGTGGCTGGGGCGCTCCGCGGCTCGCCGCCTCGGCGGAGCTTTCTGGTCTGGACACGCTGGCTTTCACTGAGGAGATCCTGCCGGCGCTCAAGGACCTGCCGGACGTCGTGGTCGAAACCTCTGGCGACATCGCTGATTACCGCGAAGCCGCCGAGGCTCCCGTTGTCTCCATCTCCACGAAGGAAACGGCTAGCGGCGACTGGTTCGATCTCGGCATCGTCATCACCCTCGAAGGCGAACCGGTCTCGTTCGCCGCCGTGTTCTCGGCTCTCGCTGCCGGAATGAGCCGCATGCTGTTGCCCAGCGGCGCCTACTTCTCCCTCGACCTGCCTGAGCTGCACCAACTGCGCGCACTGATCGACGAAGCCAGGTCCCTGCAGGACAACCCGGACAACAAGGACGGCACCCTGCAGATCAGCCGTTTCCAGGCCGGTCTCTGGGATGAGCTCGCCCAGCTGGGGATCGTTGACGAGCAGGCGGCCGCATGGCGAGAGGCAGTGGGCGGACTGCTCGACGACGGCGTGACCGGACTTCCGCTGCCTGCAGGCCTTAACGCTGAGCTGCGTCCGTATCAGCTTGAAGGTTTCAACTGGCTCAGTTTCCTGTTCAAGCACAGCCTGGGCGGCGTGCTGGCCGATGACATGGGCCTGGGTAAGACGGTGCAGGCGATCGCGCTGATCTGTGCGGCCAAGGAGTTGGCTGCTGCAGCTGCTACGGCTGATTCCTCAACGCGCGCTCCTTTCTTGGTAGTGGCCCCCACCAGCGTGGTGAGCAACTGGGCCGCGGAAGCGCAACGCTTCGCGCCCGGGCTTGTTGTGCGGACCGTTGGTGAAACCTTTGCCAAGAGCGGGCTGTCACCTGTCGACGCGTTGGCGGGCGCCGACGTCGTTATTACGTCCTATGCGCTGTTCCGCATTGATTACGATGCCTACGCATCGTTCCAGTGGGCCGGCCTGATGCTGGACGAGGCGCAGTTCGTGAAGAACCACCAATCCAAGGCATACCAGTGCGCGCGCAAGCTGCCGGCCCGGTTCAAACTGGCCATCACAGGCACTCCGCTGGAGAACAACCTCATGGAATTCTGGGCACTGACGTCGATCGTGGCGCCTGGCCTGTTCCCGAGTCCCAAGCGGTTCGCGGAAAACTACCAGAAGCCGGTGGAGAAGAACGGTGACTCGGCGCAGCTGGCCAAGCTCCGGCGTCGTGTCCGTCCACTGATGATGCGCCGCACCAAAGAACAGGTCATCAAGGATCTTCCGCCCAAGCAGGAACAGGTCCTGGAAGTGGTGCTCAACCCGCGGCACCAGAAGGTTTACCAGACGCATCTGCAGCGCGAACGCCAGAAGATCCTGGGGCTGATCGACGACGTCAACAAGAACCGCTTCACGATCTTCCAGTCCTTGACGTTGCTCAGGCAGCTGAGTTTGGATGCGTCGTTGGTGGATTCGTCGTTGTCAGGGGTGCGGTCGTCCAAGCTCGATGTGCTCTTCGAACAACTGGAAGACCTCATTTCCGAGGGACACAGGGCTCTGATCTTCAGCCAGTTCACGGGATTCCTGGGCAAGGTGCGTGAGCGTTTGGATGCAGAGGGCGTGGAGTACTGCTACCTCGACGGCAGCACCAGGAACCGCGGCGACGTAGTGAGCGAGTTCAAGAACGGCGCCGCTCCGGTGTTCCTGATTTCGCTGAAGGCCGGTGGCTTCGGGCTCAATCTCACTGAGGCGGATTACGTGTTCCTGCTGGACCCGTGGTGGAACCCGGCGTCAGAGGCACAGGCTGTGGACCGTACCCACCGCATCGGACAGGCCCGCAACGTCATGGTCTACCGGCTGGTTGCGAAGGACACCATCGAAGAGAAGGTCATGGCGCTGAAGGCCAAGAAGTCGCAGCTGTTCGCGGATGTGATGGAAGGCGATGCGCTGGCTGGTGGCTCGTTGACGGCGGATGACCTGGCGGCGCTGTTCGCGGAGTAATCCCCGAACTAGCTCGCATTAGTGGTTGTTCCCAGCGCTGGGAACAACCACTAATGCCAGTCAGTTGGGCTGGCTAGTCGTCCAGCCGCACCCCTCGCAGCAACAGCATCGTTCCGCCAACGGCCACTGCGGAAGCCAGGAACACGCCCGCCGCGCCAAGCCCTACAGCTACAACGCCGATCACGCTGGGCAGGACAACTTGGCCCACCCTGTTGCCGGCGAGCCTCAAGGCCAGCGCACGTCCGCGTTGGCCTTCGGGCGCCTGGGCTGACAGCCAGGACATGGTCAGCGGCTGGCCGATTCCCAGGCCAAGGCCGAGGAACGCCATGACGACGAAGAGCAACCACATGGGCATCGGAATGGCCGCGACAGCCAGAGACACGGTGGAAACCGCAAGGCTCAAGACGAGCAGCCTCATCCGTCCCAGCTTCCGCGACATGCTGCCAAGCCCCAGCCGGGAAACCATGGACAACACCGCGCGGACAGTCAGCATCAAGCCAACCGTTGCCGCACTCAGGCCCCGTTCAGCGCCAAGGGCTGGCAAGTAGACGACGGTAAGGTCCACCACTGCCAGAACGGTGGCGCTGGTGGACAACGCCCGAACCACGCCAGGGGTTTTGAGCAGTGCCATGGCGCCGCCCTTGGCACCAGCGGAACCTTTGGACATCCGTCGCCTCCGGCTGACCTTCGACGAGACCACAAAAGTAGTCACGAAGAGCACCAAGCTCATGGCCGTCGCGAGAAGGAAGATCGCGTTCGTATCCGGTCGGACCGAGGCGCCGCCCACCAAGGAAATCGCCAACGGTCCAAGTGCCTGGCCCAACGATGCGGCGAACGTCAGATATCCGAATGCGGAGTCCATGCGCGCCGATTCTGCATTGTTCGCAACCACCGCCTGCTGCCCCACCACACAAGCGAGCTGCCCGGCGCCAAGAAGCGCTGTTCCAGCCACCAACGCGGGAACTGTCGTTCCGAAGAACAACAGAAAAGCAGAACATCCCAGCACGACGGCGGACCCGATCGACATGAGCCGACGCTCACCAAGGCGGTCCACCAGTCCGCCGATCGGCAGCGCGAGGAGAAGCGGGAAGACTGCGTAACTGGCAGCGAGAAGACCGAGGGCAAACCCCGGGACATCGAGTTCCAAGGCCCTATAGCTGGTTGCTGGCCGCACCAGGAAGGTGACGGCCTGGATGAGGGCCGAGTGGATCAGAAGTGCAATGGACGAACGTCGCCCCAGTTCGCCAATCATTCGCTCACGAGGCCAGCTCCGGAAATGGCGCGCAGCGTCTCATCCCGGGGTGCGATGACGTGGTCAAACGCGATTTTCGCTGCCGTGTCTGGTTTCTTCGAGGCGATGGCTTCCACCAGTACTCGATGATCGGCAAGAGCCTGTTCCCTGCGGTCAGGGGAGTTGTTGGTGAAATGCCGGTAGCGCTCAACCTGGCTTGAGATCTGGTCGTGGAAGCGTTGAGCCCATGAGTTCCCGGCGATAGCTGCGATGGTAGCGTGCAGGGTCACGCCATACTTCATGGCTTCATCAGCGAATCCCACCATGGCTGCATTTCGTTCGAGGATCCCCTGTAACTTCTCGATGTCGTCCACTGTCGCCTTGGCACACGCTTCGCGGGCCATCAACGATTCCAGGGCAGCCCGGACATCGTACAGCTCGGAAATTGCCGTCTCATCCAGCAACGGAACCACTACTCCCCCGGTAGCTTGCTGCTCCAGGAGGCTCTCGGAAATCAGGCGCCGGATAGCTTCCCTCAGCGGAGTGCGGCTCACTTGTAGGGCAGTGGCCATCGCCGGCTCGTAGATGCGCTCTCCGGGTTTGAGCTCGAGGCTGAGGATGCGCCGTTTGAGCTCGCTATAGACGAGATGCGCTCCTGTGTTCCGTGGTTGTGGATCTGCCATTCTGCTGCCTTGGATAGGAATGTGTACTTGTATACATCTATACACGAGAAGCAAGGAGGCAGCCAAGAACGTTACAAGCATGACCACCTTTGACCAGTCCCGAAACCAACCCGTGCAACTTCGCATCACGTCTGGCGGAACAGCCCCACATCAAACTGGAAAACTGCTTTCGTGGCGGCCGCCCAGCGAGTGACTCACCTCGTGACTTAAACGATTCCTGAGCGACGAACGCTGCACCGAAACTTACTGAAATGAATGGTGGATAGTTTGAGCCTGTATTTACTGATGCTGTGCGTCCTTGACGCAACGACGCTCCTATGTGGAGTCGCTTCATTCCTAGTATTCTGTACCGCAGGAGGAATGAGATGGTGGATTCAACGCCAGACTAAAAACTCACCAGAGCGCTGGTTTGATTCACCGAAAACACTCCGGAAACATCCCGGCCTCGCATCGACTGCACTACCAACTGAATCAACCGACAGGGCGGCGTTGGCCCGCGGATATTATCGATTCCCAATCAAGCTCGCTTTTCTGAGCGCCTTCCTTATCGCGTACGCATATTCCGCCCTGGTGGCGAAACTAATCCTGGAGAGCGTGGGGCCTCATTTCCTCGAGGCATTGGATGACGAAGTTAACGCAGGAACGATCCCCGCCACCATGCTTGCCCTACTATGCCCAGCATCTAGCGTACTAGCCGCTCTTATTATCCCGCTTATCCCAACAGCATCTCTATATGTCACTCTTGAATGGGTTATTTTCAAGATCGAACCAAGAGTCCGAGGCTTTAAGATGGCCATGCAACTCATGGGTAATGCGCGGACCTTCCTGTCCAGGCACGACTCCCTGGCGCACCGTCAATTGGTTCTTAGTGGGTTGAATTTCTTAACTATTGTGGGGAAGTTGGGAGTTCCTGGCGATGACCATAGAGTGGTAGCAATACATGAAACTCTCAAAGACAGCGGGCGTAACAGACGGAATGTGTCTCTGCTGCCTGAGTATGTACAGGAAATTTTAAGCGAAATCAGCAGCGGAAGATTCGAGTTTTCACGCGAACGGCTTCGCCTGTCGGAGAAAATTACGATGCCTAGTACTATAACTACGGCAATTCTCACAATTCTTCTGCCCCTCGCCAAGGGAGCTATGTCCATTTTTGGTTCGTTGCCGTTGTGACCCGGCCGCTTGGTCTCAGTGACACAAGCGATCGCCCGGGCAAGCCGCTTGCCGTCACGTGGTCCCCTGTAGATCCAGCGGTATGGCAGAAGGAAGGGAAGGTTGTACTCCACGGTTCAGGTGTTGATCCGTATGGGCAGGCATTCAGTGATGCCCGTGGCGTGGGACTGGTCTTCCTTTGATGCTTCAGCGCTGCAATCGACTGGTTCAGCGACCGTTCCGGGTAAGGCTGGCTCCGTGTCCGCGACCCTCACTGTGGTGGTGGACCGGGTTCCGAGCAGCAACATTTGCAAGGACGACCCCACAATAAGCGCAAGCGCCAGCTACACCGAGGGCTCCTACATCGCCAAGAACACGTGCGACGCCAACGCCTGCACCCGATGGTCCAACTGGGTGAGCGGCGGCCGCAACGGCGACAGCCTGAGCTACGCCTTCAGTCGGGACTACACCGTTTCCTCGGTGACCGTGACGTCTGCGGAGAAGGCAGCCCAGAGCCTCAAGATCCAGTACCAGGACGCCGCTGGCATCTGGAAGGATACGTCGGCGGGAACCATCACGGGGCTCTCGACGGCTTCGCCGGTGACCGTGGGATTTGATCCCGTGACCACACGTGGGATCAGGGTTTCGTTCGTAACAACGGGTTCGCACACGAAGGTGGCCGAGGTGGCCATCGCCAGTTCCCGCTTGGCTGATGCCGGGCTCGCCGATCTCGGCAGGCTCCTTGTGAACCAAGCCTCAGTAGTCGGCTTCGCGCCAGAGACCACTGACTATCAGGTGTTGTCGACGTCGGCGACTCCCGCCGTCGTCGGCTACCCGCTGGACACCAACGCGAAGGTGACAGTCCAGCAGCCCACCGCTGAGAACCCGACGGCGGTCGTCACCATAACAGCGCCGAATGGGACCACGAAGGAGTACCGGCTGACGTTCTCCACCGGTAAGGACGCGTGCAAGAGCAATGGATGGAAGACGAGTCCGGCGCCGGTGTTCGGTGATCAAGGGCAGTGCGTGAGCTACTTCCCCGAGCGGAAGTAGGCTCCCTGAGCTAGCAGAGGCCCCTCGGGATTTGAGCCTGAGGGGCCTTGCTCGCGCCTTGTTTCGTGGAAAAAACGAACAGTTGCACGGAGCTAGTTGTTATTTGTGCCCTAAAATATCAATAAGAAGCACCTTTCTAGCCGTTCGGAGGAACTTAATGTCGTCGTGGCCAGCCCACACGAGTGAAACAATGCCGTGGAAAACGGTCGGGCGGCCGCCGCGAGAGGACCGCCTTTTTAGTGAAGTCGACGTTTCCATTCCGCCTCACATAGCCAGATGTTGGTTTGAGCCGGAGCGTGCAACGATCGTTGCGATCGAAGAAGCCGCCGCAGCTGTCGCTTCACTCGACATGACTGCTGGTACCCGGATGGCTGCCATCAGTGGCTTCTTGCTCCGCAGCGAAGCCGTATCGTCGTCAAAAATCGAGCATGTGGACGCCAACCGCAACGACTACGCCCGGGCCATCATCGGCCTCAAGGCTTCAACGGATGCAAGGTCAATGGTGGCAGCAGCGGAAGCCATGCAGAGCATGGTCAACGACGCCGGCACCACTGGTGAGATCAGGCTTGAAGCTCTTCTAGTGGCCCACAAAACTCTCATGAAGGACGATCCTCTCGACGGCCACCACGCTGGCGTTTTCCGTAACGTGCAGAACTGGATCGGCGGAAGTGACTACTCCCCTCGCGGCGCCATCCATGTGCCTCCCCCACCGGCGCTTGTCCCCGAGCTCATGGACGACCTCCGGGAATTCTGTCGACGAATCGATGTCCCGATTATGGCCCAGGCAGCTATAGCGCATGCCCACTTCGAATCCATTCACCCCTTTACCGACGGTAATGGCCGTATCGGACGAGCTCTGATCGGCTCAATATCGCGCCGCCGGGGATTGACCAGAAACACGGTCACACCCATAGCCTCTGCAATGGTGGCTGACGTGGATACGTACTTTTCCCTACTCAACAACTATCGCAACGGTGACGCAGACCCCTTTGTTCTGTACCTTGCAAAGTCTGCAATACGCGCCTCCCAGGCTGCCCGTGAATCGGTCGCTGCTCTCGATGAGCTCCCGGCTCTGTGGACAGACTTACTCAGCCCCAGGAAGAACTCTGCTGAAGCGAAGCTCATTCCGTGGTTGCTGGAGCAGCCCGTCTTCGAAGCGCACCGGGCAGCGTACGTCGCTGGAGTTGAGGAAACGTCCATCTACAAGACCTTGAACCGAATGACTGACGCGGGAGTGCTGACGCAAATCACCCAGTCACAACGGAACCGGGCATGGGCTGCTGTCGAGGTCCTGGATGAAGTTGACCGGCTTAATAAGCGTCTCGCAGGTCAAAGCACGTAGGAGTTGGGCGGATTCCTCAGCCACGCGCCCAGCGGTACGGGGTGGTCGTCGAGACCTTGAGCAGTCCAGAGCGCTCCAGAATCGGGCGCGAGAATTCGGTGGAGTCGCTGTGAATGAGGGTCTTTCCCTTGGCGAGCGCGGACTGGGCACGGCGGGCCGTCAACGCCCGGTAAATCCCCCGGCCCCGCCATTCTTCGCGGGTCGCGCCACCCCAAATCCCGGCGAAGTCAGTGCCAGGGACGGGTTCCAGGCGTCCAGCGCTGACGATAAGACCGTCCGCCTCTGCCACCCACAGCTCCATGCTCTCGTCCAGGGAGAGCCGGCGCAGCAGGGCGTTAGCCATCTCATCTGAAACCGGCTCGCCGAACACTTCGTCCTGCATGGCGCTCATCGCCCGGACGTCGGCTTCGTCCGTCACTTGCCGCAGCGTCACGCCGTCGGGAAGTGGCACATCGACACTCAACGCCCGGGCTTCACCGATCATGATCGATTCCGGCGGATCCGGGGTGAAGCCGTTGTCCAGCAATGCCTCGTACAGGCCTGGGGCGTGGTCATGCCCACGGGTTTTCCATTCGACCTTGCTGATGTCAGGTTCGGCTTGGAAGTACGCGATCGCCTCTTCGACGAGCCGCCCGACGCTTTGCTCATCCGCATCGCCCAGGTCCCTGTAGGTGATGAACCCTCGTCCCCCAAGGAACGTCGCAAGACGGAGCGGGCCATGCTTAGTGACCTCTAATGCGCTGGGAGTCTCCGCATCGGTACGAAGCTGCTGATCATAGGCGGCGAGGAGCCGGGCCTTCGTCTCGACTTGAGTCATTCCGCGAGCCTACTGCAACCTGGCGAGTCGCCCGATTCGATGGCTAGCTGCGCACCATGCCGTGCGAAACGTCGAACGCGCAGCTAAGCGTCGAAATGGGCGAGCCACTCGAGGGATATGGACGTGCCGTCTTGGAAGGTGAAGCACTCCTGCGCTTCTACGTACACGACACCGTCATCCTCCGAAGCACCTCCCTCACCGGCGAGAACCACGACGGCGGCATAGTCGCCGTCGTGCACGGTGTCCGAGGTGCCCACCCACGGAATGGTGAGTTCCGAACCCATCGGGTGGGCGCCGGACCGGACAAACGTGCCGAAATCATCCAATGCCAAGCCATACCCAGGCACGGCCCGCACAGAACTCGCTACGGAAGACGCAGCATCCACCGGCCACCCGCCGATCCGCAGCGAAGCCCCCGAACCAGAAGCACCCCGCAGCCGAACCAGCCGAAGCTCCACAGCCCCGCGCGTCACAGAAACCACTGTGACGGAAGGCCCGGGAGTCGCAGTTCCGGCAACCCCGCTGCCGTGGTCCGGGCCGGCGTCGGGATCGGGTTCGATCCAATGGGCAGTGAACCGGGAAGCGCCCACCTGGACTCCGCCCTCCGAAAACGAACCAAGGTACTCAAACCCGGTCCGATGCGTCAGCCGGCCCGAGGAATCAACGAACGTCACCGCGTTGTCCACGGACTCGGCGGAGAGATCGGGGAACGTGTGCGTCGAGTATCCGATCCGGGCATACAGAGGACTGTCCGCAACCAAAGCCCCAGCCACAGCGTGATCGGTCGCGTGGTTCCGGATCCGAACCACCCCGTCGGAAACAGTTCCGTCCACTTGCCAGCCGGGGGCGGCAATGATGCGCTGGGTGTCGGAAACCTCAACAGGCAAGGGAGCTTCCACCGCAGTCCATGCAGGGTGATCCGCCGGAAGCGCCAACCCGAGCATCCCCTTCGCAGCCCAGTACGGCGATCCAGCGCCGGAGTACGCCTGCTTCATACCCGCAAACTCGCCGTGCCAACCGATGGACAGGAGCCCATCCTCAGTGATGGACCCGTGCCTGGCAAAGTAGTCGAGCATTCCGGAGGCAGTCCGGCGCGCCAAACCCGGCTGCAGACGTGTGTGCCCGGACAACTCCCCTGCCCAGAACGGCGCTGCGGCTGCGAACCGGTATATCAAGCTTCGCCCCTGAATCATAGGAGCCCCGTTGGACCCGACCAGGTAAGAAGCGTCATCCAGGAAATCAGCCAGCCGGTCGCCGTCGAGCTTCTTGCGTGCGGAAACCCGGGGATCGGAAGGTGCCATCAGAGCCCACAGCTGCGGGTACACCTGGAAAGCCCAGCCGACGTAGTGGTCGTACGCGCGCTCCGGTCCATCAGCAAACCAGCCCCCGCCCCGGTAGAGCGAGTCGTGGATGGCGAGTCCGGCGTCGATGTCTTCGTCCGAGTAGCGCCCACCAACAGAAGCCAGGAACGTCTCCACCACAATCTGGAACCACACCCAGTTGATGGGCGGATAGTCCTCGCCGATCACGGTCTCAAACCAGGCTATGATCTGCTCCTGCACACGCTGCGGGAGCTTGTCCCACAGCACATCGCGGGTCAGTGCCAGGCCAACCGCCAACGACGCCGCCTCTACCTTCGCCTGTCCCAGCTCCCCTGGTGTCGGCCACCGGTTGGGGTTTGCGGGGTTGGTTCCGGCGTCGAGCCCCTCGGCGTACCACTCGGCGATCCAGCCGGTGGTGGCAGGATCCCCGGCGATGCGGAAGGAAGCAAGCAGGAAGGTCCGGGCGAAGGCTTCCAGTGAATCGCTGCGAGGGCCGTACCGGCTGTTGGCGCCTGGGAGGTGAAAGTTCGCGTGGTCCTCGGTCCCAAATTGGTGGGCCGAACGCAACAAGTAGTCCGCATAAGCGCACCAGTGATCGCGGGTCAAGCCGGTAAAAGGTGACAATGCAAAGTCCAGCGGAGGCAGCACAAGAGCCATCAGAGCGAATCCTCCAGCACAACGCCTGTCCGGACGCGCGGAGCACCCACAGAGGATTCCCGCACTATCAGTTCAGGGTTCAGGTCAATTCGATGCACTGGGCGCATCCTTCCTTCGGCCAGGCGGGCAGCCATGAGCTGCACTGCAACCTTGCCGACGTAGCTTTTGGGGGGCCGCACCGCGGAGATCGCAGGCTCGGCAAGGTAGGCAACTTCGTCGTCGTATCCCACGATCGCCATGCTGCCGGGAACGTCCACTCCGCGGTCCACGCAGTGCTGCACGAACGCCACGGCTTGGGTATCTGAGTGCACCAACATAGCGGTGGTCCCCGAAGAACGGCAGAGTTCCAGGACGTGGTCAAAGTGTTTGGCGCGTTCGCCATTATCCAGCTTGGCCGAATCCTCGTGGATGGATTTGTCCAGCGGGATCTTGAGCGCGGCAAGGGCTTGCTTCCAGCCGCGGACCACGTGCGGGCTGGTGGGACTGGTGGAATCCGTGAGGCAGCCGATCATCCTGTGCCCCTCCTGCCACAGGTGCCGCACAGCCATGCCAGCCCCGAAAGCATGATCAGTCGCCACCCATTCAAGGCGGTGGGCCGGGATCTCGGAGGGCGCACGCCGCTCGGTCAGGATCACGGGGATGGGCAAAGCATTGAGCCAGCGCAGCAGCTCCTTGCCATGCTCACCGCTCATATCCGGCGCCACGATCAGCCCGTCGATGTTCTGGGTATCCAGAAGTGCCTGGACTTGGCGACGATTATCGGCAGCATCGTAGGCTGAGCCGCGAACCAGAATCCGGAGGTTCTGCAGTTCGGCCTCGCCGCGGGCACCGCTGATGACCTGCGGCCAGTAGTAGTCGAGCGAGGGAACCACCATGCCGATGGAATAGCTGTGCGCCGATGGCCTTCCCACCGCAACTGAGCGGTCCAGTGGACTGGGAAGCGTAGCGCCGCCATGCACGCGGGAAACGAGGCCTTCATCGGCCAGAATGTTCACGTCACGCCGGATGGTCAGTTCGCTGACACCGAGTTTCGAGGCGATGTCGCGCACTGTGATAGCACCGTGGGCGCGCAGTTCCTCCATCAACCGCTCCCGGCGTTGCAGCGAAAACAGCGACTTACCGCTGCCCTCGGGACTTGTTTCGTTAGTCATCGATGGTCTCCACAGTGAGGGTGAATGCGCCCGAAGCGCGGGTTTCGGCGGGCATGCGGAATCGCAGGCGCGTTAGCTTTTCGCCCCAAACGCCGCTGAGGAGCGGATCGTCGAGGTGCCATTCGTCCACGAGCACGACGGCGGTCGCCGGCTTCCAGCGGAGGTGCACTCCCCTGGTGGTTTCCACGTTGGGAATGCCGTCGGGCGTGACCGTCGCCGTCGCGTCATGACCCAAACGAACGGTGCCGGCCACGAGATAGGTGATGTCGACGTCGGGCGTTCCCTCCGCTGGTGCTGGCGGCAGGTTCCAACGGTCATCTATCACCACGGTTCCAAGTTCCCGGTTCAGCATGGAGGTCCGGATCCACTGCTCGGCGTGGTCCAGGCCGTAGGCGGAGCCAAGTCCGAGTGCGAGGGCCGGCTCCTCGGGAGTGGGCTCCTGGAGAACCGTAGCCGCGAAAGACGAACCGGTCCCCTGCTCCAGGCCGAACGGCGCCGGCACGCTGTGCCACGCGCTTTGCATGGCCCGGATCTGATACCGATCAGGGCCGAACGTCTGCGCGGTGTAGGTGGGCTGGCCGGCGTCGACCAGCAAGGGGACCCCGTCCATGGCAACCACCACGGACCCGACGTCGCGATGGTTGTGATGCTCGCCGTTATGGCCGCCCTTGGCCGCGAGAGTGAGCCCGTCTGTGGCGCCGGGAGTTTGCCGGGCGATCATGATCTGGACGGAAGGAAGGTACGTCCCCCAACTAGGTCGCAGCTGTGCGCGTTTTGAGGGCTCAAAACGCGCTGTGCTGCTACCTGGTTGGGTAAGGGAGGTGAGGACGCGGCCTAGCCCAGCCCACGGTTCGGGTTCGGGTTCGACGGCGGCAAAGGTTGCGGCATGCTGGGCTGCTTCGGAGTCACCGAGTCGCACGGCCCAACGGTGCAGCATGTCCCAGGGAAGGCCTGCGGGCGCGCGGGCGGGACCGTCGGCGACGTTCAGGAACCAACGATGACCCAGATGCATCCGGTATGGGAAGGCAACGAGTTCGCGGATCACTGGCAGGTCCACGTTGAGCATTCCACCGGTAGCTTGCTCCAGGACGGCGAGGCCTTCCAGGGCGCGGCCGGTGCCGTTCCACCAATAGGCGAAGCCTTCATCAATAGCGCCATCAGCAGGAATCGAGGCAAGAAAACGGTCAAGTCCCTCGATGCAGCGGGCGAGGGTTTGAGCCTGTAGTTCCGGATCGTCCACAAGCAACAGCGCCGCCGCAATGATGTTCGAGTGGATCCAGGGATTCCAGTTGTGGACGTCCCCGTTGAGGCCCAGCCAGTGCCAGTCCAGCCTGTCCAGGAAGGGGCGGATCACCCTTTCATTGGCCTCCATCCGGATGCGTTTCCGCAGGCCCGGAGCACGTTCATCCAGCTGCTCACCAAGCACCAGATCCAGCCACGCCAGCTGGGCAACCACCTCACCGGCACCAAGATCCAGATAAGGCCGGGAACGGTCAGGAACCACGTCGCCAGTGCGGGCAAAAACATCATCGTGGGCGGCCCAGCTCCAGGAGCTCTGCTCGCACAGGAGGTAGGCGCCGTCGATCACTTCATCAAGCCAGCCGCCTTGGTCGGGGCCCGCCACCGCAGCCATCACGACGGCGCGCGTCAGCCGCTGCTGTCGGCTCGCTACGAGTCCTTCATAGGCCGTGCGGTTGCCGTCACGAAAATAGCGGGCGTAGTGGGACACCAGCGGTTGGGGCCAGGGCTTGCCCTTCTCCGCTTCTGCCTGGCTGCGTATCTTCGTGACCGAGCGTGCAGCAACGCGCTGCCACCCGGCGTCGGACGCTGGACGAACGGTGAGTCGATCGCGGGAGCCGCGAAGGGATTCAACCAGAGACCCAGCCTCAGCCTGGGAGCCCCACGAAGTGAGCAATGGTGGCGCATGGACGGCGTCGGTGCCGATTGCCATAGGAATTCTTCTCTCATTTGTTCGAGTGTGAACGTTTAAGATCAAGCTCGATTGAGTTGAATGAACTGTCTTGTTCATGAGTATGTACTGATTATTAGATGTGATGCAACACATAAATAACCGGTCGAACAGGCCGGCTGAAATCCGAAGGGAGGCTCCCCTCAATGTCGCTCAAGCCCCAGGCAATGCTGGTCATGAATAGCGGAACCTTTGCTGATCAGTTCGATTCCACGCGACTGGAGCGGCTGGCAGGATTGGTGGATCTTGGTGATGAGCCGTGGACGGATTCCCTGGACAATCCTGAACTGGATGGTCGCTTGGAAGAGGTGGAAATCCTCCTCACCAGCTGGGGAGTTCCCCGGCTCAACGCCGAGCGCCTGGAGCGCATGCCCAAACTCCGGGCAATTTTCCACTGTGCAGGAACAGTCCGTAGCTTCGTTAGCGAAGAACTCTGGGACCGCGGAATCACGGTCACCAACGGTGCCGACGCCAACGCAATCCCCGTTGCCGAGTTCACGTTCGCTTCGATTGTCCTGGCTGGCAAGAAGGCCCAGGTCCTGGCCAACGATGCCCGCACCTTCCGCGAAGACTGGAGCTACGTCAGCGAGCGCGGCGAGCTGGGCAATATCGGCCGCGTGGTGGGCGTGATTGGATTTTCACGGATCGGACGGCGGGTGGTCCACTTGGTCCAGCAACTCCAGGACGTAACCTGCCTGGTCAGCGACCCCCATGCAAGTCCCCTCGAGGTCGCGGCCGCGGGCGGCAAGCTGGTGACGCTTCAAGAACTGCTTCCGGTATCTGATGTGGTCACCATCCACGCACCTGCCCTACCGGAAACACGCAATATGATCAGCACTGCTGAACTGCAGGCGATGAAAGACCACGCCACGCTCATTAATACTGCCCGTGGTTCGCTCGTTGACACTGCGGCCTTGGAGAAGGAGTGCGCCTCCGGACGAATCACCGCCCTGCTGGACGTCACTGAACCTGAACCGCTGCCCGCTGACTCCGCGCTGTACGAGCTCCCCAATGTGATCATCACCCCACACATCGCAGGCTCACTCGGAACCGAAACCCGACGGATGTCCGATGCCGCCCTGGACGATCTCGAACGGTACCTCGCCGGCAAGGACCTTCGGGCCCAAGTAGTTCACGAGGACCTCGGCCTCAGCGCCTAGTCCCTTTCCCCACACACAGCCGACCACACAGAGCCGCAGCTGCGGCAGACTTCACAACCCCAACCAAGGAGAACGCAATGAAGCGCACAACCCTCGCCGCAATCGCCCTTGCGGTGACTGCAGGACTCGGACTCACCGGCTGTGCCGGCGCTGCGGGTCCCGCTGAACCCCAGGCGGCCGAAGGCAAGACCCGGCTGACTGTCTCGGTCTGGAATTACGAGGGCACCCCGGAGTTCAAGGCCCTGTTTGACGGCTATGAGGCCGCCCATCCCAACGTGGACATTGAACCCGTGGACATCCTGGCTGATGACTACCCCCAGAAGGTCACCACCATGCTGGCCGGTGGCGACACCACCGACGTCCTGACCATGAAGAACGTGATTGATTACTCCCGCTACGCCAACAACGGCCAGCTTCAGGAAATCAACAGCGTGGTGGACAAAGTGGGCAAGGACAACCTGGCCAGCATCGATGCCTTCGATATCGGCGGAAAATACTTCGCTGCACCCTACCGCCAGGACTTCTGGCTCCTGTACTACAACAAGGACCTGTTCAAGGCCGCCGGCCTTGAAGACCCCAAGGACCTGACCTGGGAGAAGTACACAGAGCTTGCCAAGAAGCTCACCAGCGAAGCCAACGGCAAGAAGGTATACGGTACCTACCACCACATCTGGCGTTCTGTGGTTCAGGCAATCTCAGCTGCACAGAACAACGCTGACCAGAACAGCGGCGAGTACGGCTACTTCGAGGACCAGTACAACACCGCCCTGGACCTGCAGAAATCAGGGGCTACTTTGGACTTCGGCACTGCCAAGAGCCAGAAAACCAGCTACCGCACCATGTTCGAGTCCGGCCAGGCAGCCATGATGCCCATGGGAACCTGGTACATTTCCAGCCTTCTGAAGGCCAAGAAGGACGGCAAAACCAACGTAAATTGGGGCTTGGCTCCAATGCCTCAGAAGAACGACGACGGTAAGGTCACCACGTTCGGTTCGCCCACGGCTTTCGCTGTGAACAAGAATGCAGCGCACTCCGATGAGGCCAAGAAGTTCATCGAATGGGCAGCTGGCGAAGAAGGAGCAAAGGCTATCTCCAAGATCGGCGTTGTCCCTGCACTACAGAACGATTCCGTGACGGCTGAATACTTCAAGCTCGATGGAATGCCAACGGACGAGCTCTCCAAGAAGGCCTTCACCCCGGACGAGACCGCCCTGGAAATGCCCGTCAGCGATAAGTCCGCAGCCACGGACAAAGTCCTCAACCAGGAGCACGAGCTCATCATGGTCGGCGAGCGCTCCGTCACCGACGGCATCGCTGAGATGGACAAGCGCGTCAAGAGTGAAGTCCTCGGCCAGTAAGAACCATCATGACTACAGAAACCATCACCCCTACGCCTGCCCCGGCGCTCAGCCGGGGCAACAGGAAGCAGGCCAGGCGTAATACGTTGATCGGCTGGACGTTCATCCTTCCGAACTTCCTCGGGTTCCTGGCCTTCACCCTCATTCCGGTCCTGGCGGCGTTCGCTCTCTCCTTCATGGAGTGGACTTCGTTCAGCGCACCCAAGTGGGTGGGCCTGGCCAACTTCCAGCGCATGTTCGCCAGCGACTCTTTCTGGATCGCCCTGCGAAACACCGTTGTCTACGCGCTCGGCCATGTCCCGCTCACCATGGCCCTCGCTCTCATCCTCGCGATGCTCCTGAACCGCAAGCTCAAGGGCATCGGATTCTTCCGGGTAGCCATCTTCTTTCCCTACATAACGTCCCTGGTGGCCGTCGCGGTCGTCTGGAACATGCTGTTCAGCCCGGACACCGGCCCGATCAACCAGTTCCTTCACGCAGTGGGCATCGCGGAGGCTCCGGGCTGGACATCCAGCTCGGACTGGGCCCTGCCTGCCGTGATCATCACCAGCGTATGGCGTGACATGGGCTACTACATGGTGCTGTATTTGGCCGGGCTGCAGGCCATCCCGACGGAGCTGTACGAAGCCGCAGAAGTGGATGGGGCCAGCGCCTGGCAGCGTTTCTGGAACGTCACCATCCCGTCGCTGCGGCCCACCACCTTCTTTGTGGTGGTCATGCTAACGGTCTCCAGCTTCAAGGTGTTCGACCTCATCGTGGTCATGACCAACGGTGGCCCTGGCCGATCCACCACGGTGCTCTCCCAACTCATCTATCAGGAGGGCATCGGCGAAGGTAAGTTCGGCTATTCCTCGGCCATCTCGCTGGTGCTGTTCATCATCGTGCTGTCGGTCACCGTCCTGCAATTCAAGATCCAACAGCGGAGGGAACGCTGATGACCAACATGGCTGAAGACCTCAAAGCCCTGGAACTCAACGTCCAAGCGTCGTCCGTACAGGTCGGCGCACCCAGCGCGGAAGACCGCCGTCGTACAGACCGAAAGCGCTCGCCGCGCGAGCAGAAGAAGCGGACCGCGAACTACGTCATCTACGGCGTTCTTGTGGTGTTGGTGGTTGCGCTCATGGTGCCGTTCATCTGGATGCTTTCCTCTTCCCTGAAGGAAAACAACCAGGTCCTCACCGTCCCCATCCAGTGGATTCCCAAAGAATTCGTTTGGAGCAATTACACGGACATCTGGACCCGCATCCCCATGATGGGCTACCTGCAGAACTCCCTGTACCTTGCGGTAGTCATCACCTGCCTCCAGGTGCTCACGGGTTCGCTGGCCGCTTATGGTTTCTCCAAGGTCCGTTTCCCGGGCCGCGACGTTCTCTTTCTCTGCTACATCGGCACCATCGCGGTTCCGTGGCAGGCCTACATGGTTCCGCAGTACATCATGATGCAGCAGCTCGGACTGACCAACAGCTTCAACGCCCTGATCCTGTTGCAGGCATTCGGTGCGTTCGGGGTGTTCCTGATGCGCCAGTACTATATGACCATCCCGGACGAGCTCTGCGAAGCCGCCCGCATCGACGGCCTGAGCGAGTACGGCATCTGGGCACGCGTGATCCTGCCCTTGTCCAAGCCTGCGCTCGCAAGCCTGGCATTGCTGACCTTCGTCAACACGTGGAACGACTACATGGGCCCGTTCATCTACCTCACGTCCAACCGCCTCTGGACTGTCCAGCTGGGCCTGCGTTCGTTCGTTGGCCAGTTCGACGCGGAGTACGCCATGATCATGACCGGCTCGGTGATCTCCGTGATCCCGATCCTCATCATCTTCCTGATTGGGCAGCGCTACTTCATCCAGGGCATCGCAACGAGCGGGATGAAAGGATGAGTGCTGTGGGTGCGCCTACTTTGCAGCAGAAGCGGCGCCGGTGGGCCGGACCGGGATTCGAAACCTTCGGGAGCATCTTCGGGTTCATCTACACATTCCTGGCCGGGAACGTCCTGCTCGCTGTCGCCAACGCGCCGCTGGTGCTCAGCCTGGCCTTAGTGGCGGACCCCGCGGCCGCCTGGCCCTTCTTCCTGGCACTTTCCGTCACCATTGCGCCGTCGCTCGCCGGCATCTTCGCGGCCTTCCAGGCATTGAACGACGACGGCGGAGCGGTCAAGCCGGTAGCTGCTTTCCTTCAGGGATTCAAGCGCAGTTTTGGCAGGACTGCCGTGCTGGGCCTGGGCGCTGTTGGAATGCTGATGTTCCTCGGTGTGGATCTGGCCCTCGTCCAGAGCATGCCCGAAATTGGGATGCTCGTGCCGCTGATCGTCGTAGTAGCCGCCCTCACGGTGAGCCTTACCGTCACGGCGATTGCCGGCGTCGTGCTCCTGCCCGAGGCAAGGCTGAAAAGCATCCTCAAGGCATCGCTCTATCTGGCCGTGCAGCGCTGGTATCTGAGCCTGGCCATGCTGGTCCTGCTCGGAATCATTGCCTCTGCGGCTGTGCTTCAGCCTGTTCTGGGGACCGCGCTGGCGCCTGCTCCGCTGCTGTTCGTAATCTGGAGCAACGCTTCGTTCGCCTTCCACGCGGTGCTGCGCGAGGCCTAGCCTGAAGCCCGGCAGCGTGCCCGCCCTCCCGATGTTCTCTCACATCCTGATGCCTTTTCCGGAACGTTCTCTCACATCATGTGAGAGAACGTTCGGGTTTAAGGGCTGTGATGTGAGAGAACATCCGGGGTTGTAGCCGTTAGGCTGCGGGCGTCATTAGCCGCGGCAGAGCTCGCCGTACTTGGTGCCGGCTTCCTGATAGGCGGCGGAAAGCTCACCCATCTTGTTCTCGTCCGGGGATTCCTTCACGAGTTCATCCGAGTATTCAAGGATGGCCGTGACCACGGGCTTCATCTCATTGGAAGCAACCGGTTCAATCGGGCGGATGGCGTTTGCGACGCGAATGGTTGCGGTCTTGCTGGCGTTGCTCGGGAGGCTGGCAACGGCGACACCCACCCGGTCACACGTTTCTGCGGTGGTCAGCTGCGGCGAAGAGCAAGCTGAAGCCGTGGCAAGCAGCCCGGCAGCGATCAAGACAGTGGTGAGTTTCTTCATGATTCCCTCAATAGTCGGCGCGTCCCTTCGATTGTAAACAGTGCAAGGGCGAGGCCGCGCATCGGACCCCGTATCGAACAGGCCCCCGCCCTGGCCTAGGCTGGAGAACATGGCGATTATTCACAAGGCAACCCTGTCCCCGTCCAAGCTCGAACTCATCGCTGGATACCTGCCGACGCAGCCCTGGTTCATCCAGGATGGCGCCCCGGAGCTCATTGGGGCCTACCGTTTTGACGACCCCGCCGGCGAGGTAGGGCTCGAGACGCATGTCGTCGCCGCCGGCGAGCGCATCTACCAGGTGCCCCTGAGCTACAGGGGCTACGAACTGGCCGGCGCCCAGGAATGGCTCATCGGCACCATGGATCACTCCGTCCTTGGCAAGCGGTGGGTCTACGACGCCTGCGCCGACCCCGTTTACGTCAAGGCCCTCGCCACCGCCATCCTCACCGGCCAGGAAGAGGCGGCATTGATCGTCGACGGCGAGCCCGAGCCCCGTCCCAGCACCGTCAACGTGAAGGGAAGCGGAACGCTCGACGACGGTGTCCCCGCCTTGAGTGCCTCTGCCCCCGTATCGGGCAGTGGCGTGACCATCATTGACGCTGGTGAGCTTCGCTTGAAGGTTGCCCGGGTGGTTGATATCGCCGCTGATTCTTCGGCTGGCCCTGCTGCGGAGCTCCACAGCGAATTGACCCTCACCGGCAAGTGGGCCGGACTGGAGAAGCCCGTGGAGCTGGCAGCCGTAATCCCGGCCTGAAAGAACCCTGTGTTCGGGCACCTTTTGGTCCTGCAGCCCGCGGCGTAGTCTGGCAACGAGGCCATCTACTCCGTGAGGGGTTCACATGTATAAAGCACAAAACATCATTCCCGCAGTGCAGGATCTCGCAACCGAGTGGGTGAAGCACGCAGCGGAGGGCACGTCGTCACAAGCTGACGCAGTTGTGGGGTGGGCGTTGTCCCGGATCAACCACGCCGATGTTCCGTCTGTGGTGCACGGCGTCATGCTCACGCTGACCGGGAACCGTAAAGCCGCAAAGAGGGCTCAGCGCACCGCGGCCAGAGCGGTCAAGACGACAACGCAAACTTTGAGTCGTCGAACCAGTCAGCGGAGTTCCCCGCGTGCCGGGTGGTTGGCTGCCTTGGCAATCGCTGGCGTCGGGGCGGGCCTCGTGCTCGCATGGCGAATGATGGTGCCTCCCGGAGAACCGGTCCCTGCCAAGCCGGCCACGCCGACGGCGAACCCTTCCAGCCCGGATGGCGCTTCTGCCTCGTCTACGGATGTGCCCCCAAAGACGTACTGAGGGCAGCCCGATTTCTGCCGGGCTAGTCCGGTGCCGGGCTAGTCCGGCTTGCCCTCGTCGTGTCGTCGCGTCCTTCTCCTGAGGACCATCCTGCTGAACAGTAAGTAGGCACCTGTTCCAGCGAGCAGGAACCCGACCACACCCACAAGGACGAGTTGTGTGATGATCCCGGCAATGACCATCGCGAAACCGGCCAATACTGCCAGGACACCAAAAACTGAGCGCGCCACCGCACCGCGCGGGCGCCCCGACTTCAGCTGGAGGTCCAAGTCAGGATCCGATGAAGCGAGATCCCGCTCAAGCTCTTCCAAACTCCTGCGTTCTTCATCCGACAACGACATCGGAATCTTCCCTCACTACACGAGCATGGGACGCCTTCCAGCGCCTACACGCCAACCACTAGCACGTGCCCTTCTTGCCGTGCCATGACTTTATTATCGTCCTTTTATGGCCACTATCCACAGCTGAAGCCAGCCCTACCCGGCATTGGATGCCGGCACTGTCTCGTTGAGTACGCGCAGGGCGTTGAGCGTGCGGGGATACCCGATGTACGGCAGCAATTGCGTGATGACGTCGAGCATCAGCCCGCGGCTGTTACCCACGTTTAGATTGGCCAGAATGTGCCCCTTGACCTGTGGTTCGCAGCCGCCAAGAGACACAAGCATGGACAACGTGAGGAGTTCACGCGTTGGAATATCAATGCCGGTGCGTGTCAGATAATCGCCGAAGCAGTTCCCGGCGAGGTACTCCTGGAAGTGCATCTCATCAGCTGAAGCAGCGGCACGCATATCGTCGATGCGTTCTGCGCCTGCGATCTCCCTCTGGATAGCCAGGCCTTTCTCCCCCCGGTCTTTCGGCGTGGTGGTGGACTGGCCCGGAACAGGTAGCTCCACGCCGTGCTCCTTGAGGATTTCATTGGTGGCGTGCAGGAAATCCGAAACCTTGCCCATGCCGACGTAGGGTACTGCTTGATAGACAAGCTCCTTCACCTCCACCGGGGTCACCCCCACTGTAAGGGCCGCCCCGAGCAATGCAGGGTACTCCCGCATTCCCTGTGACGCGATAAGAGACGCGACCTGAACCATGAGCCTTGTCCTGGTATCCAGTTGTCCGTGACTCAATACCTCGTCGAAGGCGAAGTTGTTGAAGACCTCCACGAGCTCGGGGTCTGTAACCGCCAAGGCTGGAAGCTGACCGGGGAAAAGTTCGTCGTGATTCCGTCGTGCCGTTTCGCTGGGTGCCATCATGGGCCTCTCTTTCATAGGATCTCTCCTACTAATCACACTCCTTTTGACGGCAGCGCGGGAGAGTCCGCTCTTACAGGTTCTCGCCTTGCCTCCTTCTGGAATCTGCTCGACGCGGCTGTTAAGGCGTGCTGGATACTCCTATGGATGCTGCCAACCTCCGCACGACAAAAGAGCCCTGATGCTGGCCACAGCCCGGGAGCATACTGAGGGTATGACTGAGAGTGATGAGTTCCTTGCTTGGATCAGGACCACGCTTTACCAGGCTGAGGTGGCCCTCCTCAATGGAGACTCCGCGCCGCGTCGGGTCATTTGGTCCAGCCACGAGCCCGTCAGCGTCCTGGGCGCCTGGCGCAACGCCGTCGGGCAGGAAGAAGTCGGGCAGCTGTTCGCGGATCTGGCCAACAGGTTCTCCGACTGCACCGCCTACTCATTCGAGCTGCAGTCCTACGACATCGTTGGCGACATGGCCTACACCGCCGGCTTGGAGCGGTCCTCAATCTCGGTCACCGGGCAGCCGGTGAGCCAGGTTCTGAGGGCCACCCAGGTCTACCGCCGCGAGGATGGCCAGTGGAAGGTGGCACACAGGCACGCTGACACGGTCCTGGAGTGAGGTGGCCTACTGCTCGGGCCGCGGTCTCCACACCACAACGGCTTGCGACCGCGCACGGGGACGTTGACCGCGGGCCAGACTGACGACGTCGCCAGCCGCTCCCGCCGCGAAGATTCGCGTGTCCAAGGGACTCCGGCGCCGGGTCAGTTCTTCTGTCAGTTCGGCCACCCGGTACTGCAACGCCGCTACCTGGTTTTCAAGGTCCAGGATGCGCTTGATGCCTTCGAGCGAGACGCCGGACTGCGAGAGGCGCTGAACCTCCCGCAGCTTGTCGACGTCGTTCTGAGAGTACCGCCGGGATTTCCCGGGGGCACGGCTGGGCGAGACGATGCCCAGGCGGTCGTATTGGCGCAACGTCTGCGGATGCATGTCGGCAAGCTCCGCGGCGACGGAGATGACAAAGATCGGCTGGTTGACGTCGATTGCCATGACCGTCTCCTTACAACCGGGCCTTCGCGGCCAGGTCGTGACGCGGGTTGGCGTCGGTGGTCGCGGCAGCAAATGCCTTCACGGCCTCCTCCGCTTCCTTGTTCAGGTTCTGGGGGACGGCGACGTCGATAGTCACCAGCAGGTCACCGGTCGCCTTGGACGTTTTCACACCCCGGCCCTTGACCCGGAGGGTACGACCCGACGGTGTCCCGGCCGGGACGCGCACCTTGACGGTGTCGCCGTCGAGCGTTGGAACTTCGATGGTCGCGCCGAGCGCAGCTTCCGCGAACGTAACGGGCACGTGGATGCGGATGTTGTCGCCGTCGCGCTGGAAAAACTCGTGGGGCTTCACGTTCACCGTGATGATGAGGTCGCCGTTTCCGGCGGGACCAGCGTTGCCCTTGCCGCGTTGCCGGACTTTCTGCCCGTCCTTGATGCCCGCGGGGATCTTGACGTCGATCACGTGGCCGTTGCTTTCACGCAGGCTCACAGTAGTGCCCTTGATGGAACCAGCAAAGGAGATGGACGTCGTCGCAGTGCGATCCGAGCCCTTCTGCGGAGCACGCTGGAACCCTGTCTGGCCTCCACCAAAGCCGCCACCAAACAGGTCAGCAAACTCCGGAGGAATACCACCGGCACCCGAAGGCTGACGCGCGCCGCCACCAAACAAACCACCGAACAGGTCCTCGAACCCACCGTTAGCGCCAGCACCACCACGCCCGGCCCCCGCACCGGGAGCGAACCGGGCGCCACCCATGGCACGGATAGCGTCATACTGCTGCCGGTCCTCAGGACTCGACAAGACAGAATAAGCCTCGGAAATGTCCTTAAACTTCTTCTCCGCAGCAGCATTCCCGGAATTGGTATCGGGGTGATACTGCCGCGCCAGCTTGCGGTAAGCCTTCTTAATATCCGCGTCGGACGCGTCCTTGGCGATACCAAGGATCGCGTAAAAATCCTTTTCAACCCAGTCCTGGCTGGCCAAGAGCGTTTCCTTTCTAAAACAAACAAAGCGTACGGCCGCAGTCAGCTCACCTCAGGCGAGCTTACAGCGGGCGCGCAACCGGATATGGGGCGGCGGTGTGGAGGGCACCGCGGAGCGGGCACCGCCCCATATCCGGTGTAGCGACAGGGTGAGACTAGGCCGGGACAGCCACGATGACCTGGGCTGCACGCAGGACACGCTCGCCTGAGCGGTATCCCGAGCGCAGCACCTGGCTGACCGTGTCAACCTCGATGTCCTCGCCGGGCTGCTGGATGAGTGCCTCGTGGATGGTGGGGTCGAATTCGACCCCGGTTTCCGCGATACGTTCCAGTCCGTACGTCTTCAGCGCATTCTCCAGTTTGGTGGCGATGGCGGCGAAGGGGCCGTCTTCGAGGTCACCGTGCTGGCGGGCGGCATCGACGTCGTCCAGCACCGGGAGCAGGGAGTTCAGGACGCCGATGACGGCCATCTCCCCTGCTACGGCGCGGTCGCGTTCGACGCGCTTGCGGTAGTTGACGTATTCAGCCTGAAGGCGAAGGAGGTCGTTGCGGAGCTCCGCCGCCTGGGCTTCAGCCGCGGCGCCGGAGGCTACCGATTCCTCGGCCGGGACCTCTACCCCGTTGAGGATTTCATCAGCCTGGGAGAGAGCGTCACCTTCCGTGGGGGCGGCGTTGCCTTCGGTGGGAGCAGCAGCTTCGCCTTCGGGGTGTCGGGCAGCCCCGGTTTCCGGGTCAACCTTGCGGTTGTCGCGAATTACGGGCTTGCGCGGCTCGTTTCCTTCAGAGTGCTCTGCTTCGTTGCCGTGGTGGGGCATGGCTACTTCTTCGCTTCGTCTTCGTCGATGATTTCAGCGTCGACGATGTCTTCGTCGGCAGCAGTCTTCTCGCCGGCCGGAGCACCTTCAGCACCGGCACCCGGAGCGTCAGCTGCGGCTGCCTGCGAGTAGATGGCTTCGCCGAGCTTGGTCTGGGAAGCCTGCAGCTTCTCGAACGCCGTCTTCACAGCGGCGTCGTCGGTGCCTTCCAGCGCGGACTTGAGGGCGTCGACGTCGGCCTTGACTTCGGTCTTGACCTCTTCCGGCAGCTTGTCGTCGTTGTCGGCGATCAGCTTGTCCACGGAGTAGGCGAGCTGCTCGGCGGAGTTGCGGGTGTCCGTAGCTTCACGGCGGGCCTTGTCCTCTGCGGCGTGCTCCTCGGCTTCACGGACCATGCGGTCGATGTCTTCCTTGGACAGTGCCGTGCCACCGGTGATGGTCATGGACTGTTCCTTGCCGGTGCCCTTGTCCTTGGCGGACACGTGGACGATGCCGTTGGCGTCGATGTCGAAGGTGACCTCGACCTGCGGGACGCCACGGGGTGCCGGAGCGATGCCGGTCAGTTCGAACGTGCCCAGCGGCTTGTTGTCGCGGGTGAATTCACGCTCGCCCTGGAAGACCTGGATGGCCACGGACGGCTGGTTGTCATCTGCCGTGGTGAAGGTCTCGGAACGCTTGGTGGGGATAGCCGTGTTGCGCTCGATGAGGTGCGTCATGACGCCACCCTTGGTTTCGATGCCGAGGGACAGCGGCGTGACGTCGATGAGGAGGACGTCCTTGCGCTCACCCTTCAGGACACCGGCCTGCAGTGCAGCACCGACGGCTACAACTTCGTCCGGGTTGACGCCCTTGTTGGGCTCCTTGCCGCCAGCAAGTTCCTTGACGAGCTCGGAGACGGCGGGCATACGGGTGGAGCCACCGACGAGCACGATGTGATCGATGTCGGAGACCTTGATGCCTGCTTCAGCGATGACGTCGTGGAACGGCTTCTTCGTACGGTCCAGCAGGTCCTTGGTGAGGTCCTGGAACTTGGCACGGGTCAGCTGCTCGTCCAGGTGGACCGGGCCGTCGGGGGTGACGGACAGGTACTGCAGGGAGATGTTGGTGCTGGTGGAGGAGGAGAGTTCCTTCTTGGCCTGCTCTGCAGCTTCACGGAGACGCTGGAGGGCGATCTTGTCCTTAGAGAGATCGATGCCCTTGATCTTGAGCTGGTTCAGCAGCCACTCGACGACGCGGTTGTCCCAGTCGTCGCCACCGAGGCGGTTGTCACCTGCGGTTGCGCGGACCTGGATGGTGGAGAAGTTGTCTTCGTCCTTGCCAACCTCGAGGAGGGAGACGTCGAAGGTACCGCCACCGAGGTCGAAGACCAGGATGAGTTCGTCTTCCTTGCCCTTGTCCAGACCGTAGGCCAGTGCAGCCGCGGTGGGCTCGTTGACGATGCGGAGGACGTTGAGGCCTGCGATTTCGCCGGCTTCCTTGGTGGACTGGCGCTCGGCGTCGTTGAAGTATGCCGGAACGGTGATCACGGCGTCGGTGACCTTCTCACCCAAGTAGCTCTCGGCGTCGTTCTTGAGCTTCATGAGGATACGCGCGGAGATTTCCTGCGGCGTGTACTTCTTGTCATCGATGGCGACAGACCAGTCGGTGCCCATGTGGCGCTTGACGGAAGCGATGGTGCGATCGATGTTGTTGACGGCCTGGCGCTTTGCGATCTCGCCAACCAGGACTTCGCCGGACTTTGAGAACGCAACGACCGACGGCGTGGTGCGGCCGCCTTCTGCGTTGGCGATGACGGTGGGCTCGCCACCTTCAAGGACAGAGACCACGGAGTTAGTGGTTCCGAGGTCGATACCTACTGCACGTGACATATCTTGTTTCCTTTCAATGGCCGATGTTCGAGATTGCCCCCGGCACCGGTCCGCTGGGCGGTTGGGTTATCGGGAGCCCACTCAACAATCGGCTAGTTGAGCGTTCTGCACTCAACTGTACTCAGCCTCGTTTCAATGTCAATCCAAAGTTGAGTGAGGTACGCTCAAGTTTGGCGTTCATGCCCAAATTTGCCCCGGAAGTACGCGGCTCCGGGGGCTGGTTTCGCCCTGCGTGAACTGGCAGACTTGCGCGATGGAGTTCGCTGGATGCGTTCTGGGTTATAGCCTGCGGCGAAGCGTGACGACACCAGAACGGAGGCAACCCCGAGGGCTCACCCGTACCGCCCCGGGGAGAGTATGCCTTCCTACCTTTGGGGATTGAGTGCACCTTCACGATGACTGGCGGCACTCATCAGCAGTCCTTTCACCCGCGACTTACGCAGATCATTCTTGGCGCACTGCCCGCAGCCGCTGTTCTGGCATGGGGAGTGGCTAGGGCTTCAGCGTCAATTCGCAGGAGTAGAGCTTCGTGACGACGCGCAAACAGCACAGCGTCACTCCGGTGGGCGGGCGACACGGATATCCGGGCGTCCATGGCGAATTTGCGTGGCGCCAGTGGGGCTGGGCGGCGGCTCCGGTTTATACACCCACGCCACGAGCACTACGGAAATGATCATCAGCAGGAACCAGGCGAGGAGTTTCTCGATCGAGACCGCCTGCCAGCCATTCACCTGGTTGGGGTAGAGCCACGCATGGGACCACGTGCCGATGTTCTCGGCGAACCAAATGAACAGCGCCACCAAGAGGAAAGACACCAGGATGGGCATCCGGAAGCGCTTACGGAACACCCGGAAGTGCATTACACAACGCCCGTAGACAAGCACGACGGCGGCAAGCAGCACCCAGCGCGCGTCAAATACGTAGTGGTGCGAGAAGAAATTGATGTAGATCCCGGCAGCCACAAGGGCCGTGATCCACCGCCAAGGGTAGTGGTCGAAGTGGAGGTCAAAGAGCCGGAACACACGAACCATGTACGAGCCAACGGCCGCATACATGAAGCCACTGAACAATGGAACAGCACCGATCCGGAGGAAGCCCTCGGCCTCGTACGACCACGAGCCCACATCCGTCTTGAACAGTTCCATGACCGTTCCCACCGCGTGGAACAGCAGGATCACCCGCAACTCGCGCAGCGTCTCCAACTTGAAGCTGATCATCAGGATCTGAATGACGACTGCGGCGATGGTCAGGAAGTCATTCCGCGCCAGGCCAGCATCGTCCGGATACCAGAGGCGGGCTGCGATGATCACCGCGAGCAGTGCTGCCCCGAAGACGCAGGCCCATGCCTGTTTCAGTCCGAACACCACGAACTCGGTCAGGCGCATGCGGAGTCGGCCACCGCGGGCGTGCCTTAGATAACGGTGGGCGAGGTCATCGATGGTCTGCTCCACCGAGGTCGAATTACGCATTGTGTGACCTACCATGGGTCTTGGCAGGGGTGGTTTCCAGGTGGCTCAGGTAGTAGTCCCTGGGCCAGTGCCGTATCCGCTGCGGAAGCCGGGGATAGACGCGTCCAAGCCACCGCATGGTCCGTTCGAAGCGGCGGTCATCACGGGGAGTCCATTCCAAGCCGAACCCTTCGCGCAAGTGGTCCGGAAGCAGGCCGGCGGTCAGGAAGCGGGCAAGCGGCATAGCCAGGCGCATGAATGCCGGTCCACCTGCCGGATACAGCAGGTCCTTGGCGATGCGGCGGGCTTTTTCATCAGGTCGAAGCAGGTCCACGTGGGATGACCAGTACCCAGCGAAGGCCGCACGATCGGACGGCCACATATTCGCGGGAAGCTGCAACGCCGTCCCAATGCGCGCATAGTCGCGGTACATGCGGTCGGCGGTCTCGTCGTCGAGCGGTCCGTGCACTTGCTCATAAACGGTGACGGCCGTGTCGTAAAGGGTGGCGACAACCCAAAGCTGCGACTCGGGGTCGAAAGCGTTGTAGCCCTTTGTCGCATCGTCAGGGTTCCGGCGCACCGGGGCGTGGGCGCGGTTAACGGCGCGACGAACCGCAGCAACTTGCTCATCTGAACCGTAAACAATCGCATAAACGTAAGTCAGCGTGGCCCGTAAACGATCCTGCGGCCGCTGGGCAAAGTCGCTATGGTCCGCGACGCCGTGCCCCACCCTCGGATCAGCGATCTGAAGGAGGATGGCGCGCCCGGCACCGGCGAGCAATATGCCCTCCGCACCGATGTCAGCAAGCCCTCGAACCATCTTGATACTTTACCGTCTGCTGCTGGTCACAGGCCGGCTGGTCACAGGCCCGCCATGCCTTGGAGGACGAGCAGTTGGTGCTCGAACAATTCGTCGCGTGCGGAAAACGTATCGCGCCCGTACTGGCCGAACACTTCGAAGCTCACAGCACCGAAGACGGACGTCCACGCCAGCACGCCCCGCGCAAGCGCTGACTCGGGCACCGTGATCCCAAGTTCAGTCCGGATATTCACCATGTCTGCTGCCAGAGCCGGTGGGATGACGACGGCGGGACTCACCTCCGCCGCCAGGGCACCCTCGCGATGGGCTGCGTCAAAGATGCTCACGAGGCGAAAGATGACACGTGTTCCGGGAACCGTTGTTCGCTCACCGGGTGCCTGATAGCCGGGAACCGGGCTGCCGAAAAGCAGGGCGTAGCTGGCTGGTTCCTTGAGCGCCCACGCACGAACAGCCTTACCCAGGGCACGGAACTGGCCTGCGAAATCATTCTCAGGAACAGCCGCTACAGCTGCATCCACTTCGTCGCCGAGCTCGTTGTAGCCGTCGATGAGCAAGAGTGTGAGGAGTTCGTCCCGGCTTTCCACGTAGCGATAAACCGCCGAAGAAACGACGCCAAGGTCCCGGGCAACAGCCCGCAGCGACAGCCCGGCGGCACCGTGGACCGCGAGGTGCTCCCGGCCGAGTCGCACGATATCGGCGACGGTTTGCGCACGTGCACGCTCGCGGGGAGTTGGCGTTTTGGCTTTCGGCTGGGCTTTAGGGGCAGCTTCGGCGCCGGGCGTTGTGGAGGGCATGGAACCAGCTTGCCACAAGGGAGAGCACCATCAACAAATGAGAGCAGTGCTCTTGACTTTGGCTTTATGGGGGGTCATTCTGAATTCAGAGAGCAGCGCTCTCGCTTCCGTTCACTGAACTTCAAGGAAAGAGATCAGCATGTACGTCGTCACCGGAGCAGGACCCGTTGGTTGGACCGTCGCCGAACAACTCGCTGAGCGGGGGGAAGACGTTCGCATTCTGACTCGGTCCGGCAGCGGCCCGGACCATCCCCTCATTGAACGGATGCGCGTCGATGCCTCCGATCCCAAGCAATTGAGCCAAGCACTCAACGGCGCCGTCGCGGTCTTCCATTGCATTCACGGATCCGCATACCGGGCCGCAGTATGGGCGACCGAGCTTCCGCAAGCCGAACAAGTGGTGATGGATGCAGCGGCAGCCGCGGGCGCCGTCGTCGTATTTCCAGAGAGCCTCTACTCCTACAGCGAGCCAGGCAGTGTGATGACCGAGGCGGGTCCACGGGCGGCGTCGGGCGGCAAACGAGGCATTAGAACCCAACTGCTGAACGCGCGCCACATGCACGCTGCAGATACCGTGAGCGTGGTGGCCGGCGACTTCTTCGGCCCGCTGGTGCGGACGGCGCATGCAGGGGAACGAATGGTCCCGCTGGTTGTGGAGGGAAAGTCGGTCCAGGTGATTGGCAGCGCCAGGCAGCCGCACTCGTTCACGTTTGTCCCTGATCTGGCGGCCGCCATGATCGCGGCGGCCCGGAATCCAGAGCTCTGGAACACTGTGCTCCACGCTCCGACCGGCCCGGCGCTAACGCAACGCGAACTTGCGGCGGCGTTCGCTGAGGCTGCCAGCGTTGCTGCTTCGAAGGTGAGTGCTGTTCCCGGATGGGCGTTGAGGACCGCAAGTCTCTTTTCGTCCGACATGCGCGAGCTTGCTGAGACGCTCTACCAGTTCGAGCGCCCGTTCGTGATGGATTCTTCGCAAAGCCAGCGCCTCCTGGGCCTGGAACCGACGCCCCTCCCGGAAGCCGCCGCAGCAACAGTGGCGTGGTGGCGGGACGCTGTCCGGCAAGTGAAGTAGGCGGCAACGTGCGGTCGAGCGCGTATGTCTGAAAATGTTCGAAGCGTGGATTTCCCGGCGCAGGGCTGAAACGCTGGGTGCAGTGCACAGGACGTCTCCGGAACGTCCCTCACACTTCCAATCCCACTCTTGGAAACACCCCCAACGGGACACTCAATGAGGAGATCTTCCATGTCCACATTCGCCATCAATCGTCGTCAATTGCTGCAGACCGGGGGCATCGGCGGACTTGCCGTAGCACTGTCAGCAATGTCCTCCGGCGCCGCCCAGGCCGCCAGACCAGAGAATTTGAGTGCGCCGCTGATCACGGATCTCGGACCGGCGGTAGTTCAGTTTTCGCTCATGAGTTCGCTTCTGGTCGGAGACACCGTGTACATCGGGTCCCGCAACCTGAATCCTGCCCGGGTCATCGGATTCCATCTCCCCACCCGCACCGTTACTTCGCGGACAGACCTTGGCTCGGGTTACAGCATCCAGGCGTTGGCCACCGATTCCACCGGTCGCTACCTGTACGCCGGCGTGCTCCGTGACGGTATTGACGGCAACCCAAATATCTACCGCTGGGACCTGAGCACTCCGAACCTTCCCGCGGTGGGAGTCTGCGAAACAGGAGACCGGGACATCCGGGCACTTGCCGTGGCTCCGGATGGCAAGGTCTACGCTGCCGGCGGCGGGTTGACCACCAATGCGCCATCCCTGTGGGAATACGATCCCGAGACAAGTGCCGTGACCAGTTGGGGCGTGCCGGATCCGGGAGCGACCATTGCCCAGGCCGTGGCTGCGACAGCCAGCACCGTGTATTTCGGCACCGGGAGTACTTTGGGCGGCGGCAACGGCTCAAGCCCTGCCCGGCTCTTTGCCTTTGACCGTGCCACCAAGACATCCACAAGTATCCTCCCGCCCGAGGTAGCAACGGGCGTTTCCGTCACCTCGCTGAGCGTGTTGGACGGGCAACTGGGAGTCGGCGTGAAGGGTCCCGGCAAATCCGTGTTGATCAACTTGGCCGACCACTCCAAGTACACCATCATCGCCAAAACCGGCGTGATGTTCCGTCAGCTCGGGAACCAGGTGTTCTTCGTTAAGGAGCCCGGAGTCTGGTCCTACAACATGATTACGAAGAAAATCACGCAGATTCTTACCGAAGATGTGGGCGCAATGTGGGGTCTGGACGTCTATGGCAGCAATGCCCTGACGGTGTCCTCCTACGACGTCATTGAGGTAGACCCCGTAACCAAGACTGCGGCCAAGTATGACCTGACACAGGCAGGGGCTCCGGGCGGACCGCAACTCTGCATGGGTCTGGCGGCCGGCGCGGGTGACGTCTATATAGGTGGCACCGGCACCATTGCCCGGCACCAACTGGCGTCGGACCAGGTTTCCTATCTACGGGCTACGGGCGAGGCCAAGGACGCCATCATGGTGGGTGGAATCCTCTACACCGGACAGTACAACTCCCGGGGTATCTACGCCTATGACCCTGGCACAGGGCAGCTCCCCTATCAGGTGGCAGCCTTGCCGCCCGGGCAGAATCGCCCCTTGGACGTTTGTTGGGACGCCGTCAATGGCCTGGTGATTGCGGGGGCGCAGAACGATACCGGCGGGGGCGGATGTTTCGCGGCGTACAACCCCGTCACAACCCAGGTCATCAGCAAGGTCAACCCCATAGACAACCTCCAGATGGTTCGTGCCGTAGCAACGAAAGATGGGGTTGCCTACCTTGGGGGCGACAACATCTATCCAGACGGACCCCGGAGCACCGTGGTGGCGTGGGATCCGCTGGCCAACCAGGAGTTGTGGCGAATTGACCCCGGGCAGACTGCGGGCATCGCTGCGATGGCCATCCATGGGAAGTTCCTCTACGGGATGTCCCGGAGGGCGGCAGGGCTGTTCGTCATCGACCTTGACACCCGCCAAGTGGTTCACCATGGCGACCTGAGCAGCGTGTGCACTGACTTCGGGGCACTGCAGGTGAGCCGCGGAATCGTCTACGGCGTCTCTGATTCCACGGTCTTCCGGATCGACCCTGCAACCTTTGCCGTCTCTGTGGTGGCGGCCGACATCAACGGCGGTTGGTACAGCGGCCCCCACATTACGGCAGACGAAGATGGTCGGTTGTACACACTCCGAGGCCCGAACCTGGTCCGGATTGATGATCAGCAAGCAATGCGTGCAATGAGGCGCTAAGGCGAACGTAAGTAGCAGCAGATGCCGTTTTGACCGTCATAACGGCATCTGCTCTACCCAGTTGGGCTGGCGGTAAACAGTCCCGCCAGCACGGAGCATGCAGCACCCCTGGCCAGCGCTTCCGGATCTGCAATGGCTGTATCAAACAATGGAGGCGGAGTATTCGCGTGGTCGTACTGAGTCAGGAAGGCGTGCTTGGTCTGCTCGGCAAACCTCCCCAGGTCGGCTTCAGGAGCGAAGCCCACCACAACCTGTTCGGGCCCAAGAACCTTGGCCGTGTTCGCCATACCGATCCCCAGGTGGAGGGCTGCGTCGGCAATCAGGCCGGAATCGACGTCGGGGTTTATCTCGCGGTCCTGGCCGCTTCGCTCCAGTTCCCGCTGCATACCCCAGAGGCTGCCCCGGGTTTCGAAACAGTCTTCCGCGCCGCAGTGGCACAGCCTGGCCGGCCCCGGACTGGTAATCGCCCGCGAGTGCGCGAAGCCGCCCGCGGAACCATTGAAGCCACGCTGGATACGGCCTTCAACCACGACGGCGGCGCCCAGGCTGGTACCTACGCTGAAGATGAGCATCTCGCGGCCTGCGAAAACATCGTCGAAGAGCAGCCCGCGCGTGTAGGCGTTGACGTAGCTGTCGATGATCACGAGGTGGTCCGCAGCTTCTTCGAGGAGCGCTTGAAAGGTGATGTCCGCCCAGCTCATTGCCCCGCTGTGCCGCACCAAGCCACTGGCTTGATCCACCACGCCGGACACGGCCGCCCCCACCCCAATGAGTCTGGACGCCTTGCCTCCGGCTGCAGCGTGCACAGCCCGTGCCACGGCTGCGGCGGCTTCGGTGGGTTCAGTCGACGCCAACGGCTCGCTATGCGTGGCAACCACGTCACCGCGCAAATCGACTACGACGGCGTGCGCTTCCGTGGCAGACACCCTCACGCCTGCGGCGAAAACGGCTTCCCGTCCGAGCTCCAGGAGGCGCGCCGGCCTGCCCCCCGTGCTGGGGGCAATCTCGGTTTCCACCAGCAGGCCAGAGTGGATGAGCTTGCCGGTGATTCCGGTGACGCTGGCAGCGCTCAACCCGGTTTGACCTGTGATGGTTGCCCGGGAAACGGGCGATCGGGTCCGCACGACGTCGAGCACCAGCGCCTCGTTGATCTCGCGGATCAGGGCCTTGCTGCCTGCGCGTGGCTTCATTTCTGGTGGCTCCTGTTGTTGCGCCGCATGGGATCCCACCCATTCTGGCATTCGTAGCGCCGTTCGTTTCACACTCTCCATCATACTTACTTTAGTCATTGACAAAAGATATTGAAGCTGGCAATCTCGACCCATGAACATCAACAACGGCGTTGCATCAACACCATCGCCACGCAACCCAACCCGGCTGAGGATTCTCCTGAGCATCCCGGACGCGGAACGGGCGGCCTTCATCTCCCCCGAAACCCGGGCAGTACTGAACGAGCTCGGCGAGATCACCGAAATCGCCCCTGCCGAACTCCAGTCAGTGGATGCCTTCGCAGCCGCGGCGTCAGACAAGGATGCATTCATCACCGCGTGGGGATTCCCGCGTCTCGACGCCCAGCACCTCGCCCTGGCTCCGCAGCTCAAGTGCGTTGTCCACGCCGCGTCATCACTGCACGCTCTGGTAAGCGACGCCTTCTGGGCCACCGGCATCCCCATCAGCCAGGCAGGAGCCGCAATGGCTCCCGCGGTCGCAGAGCTCTCGCTGACGTTCACGCTGAATCTGCTCCGACGCGTCCACCAGCTCGACCACAGCCTCCGCACTGGCGTCAATTGGGACGACGCCCGGAACGTCCCGCGGGCCCGCGAAATCGCTGGCGCTCGCATTGGCGTCGTGGGAGCATCACGCACCGGTCGCCGGTACATCGATGCCTGCCGGGCACTTGGCGCAGTTGTCCGTGTCTACGATCCGTATCTTCGTAAGGATGATCCGCTCTCGGCAAGCTCCGCCACCCTCCACGAGGTGATGGCCACGAGCGAGGTGATAGCCGTCCATGCCCCGGCCACCAAGGAAACCGAAGGGCTCATCGGCGCCGCCGAACTCGCTTTGCTCCCTGATGGTGCCGCGTTCGTGAACACGGCCCGCTCCACGATCGTGGACATGGAAGCCCTCTACAAAGAGGTTCATTCAGGCCGGATCGATGCTGCGCTGGATGTCTTCGACGAAGAACCCCTGCCTGCCGACGACCCTTGGCGGTCGCTGCCGAACGTCCTCCTCACGCCCCACCTTGGTGGAGCCACCGTGGACTCCAGGCGAAGGGCCGGCGGAATCGTGGTGGACGAACTCCGCCGCTTCATCAGCGGCGATCCCATGGAACACGCCCTCACCCGGACCGACCTCGAACGGATGGGCTGAACATGCGCAACATCCTCCTGATCCACTGCCACGACCTCGGCCGCTTCCTGGGCACCTATGGAGTGGAAACCGTCTCCACCCCACACTTGGATGCCTTGGCCGATGAGTCAGCGCTCTTCGAGCAAGCCTTCGCAACTGCTCCCCACTGCAGTCCAGCCCGGGCTTCACTGTTCACCGGCACGTATCCACAGAACAACGGAGTCCTCGGACTCACGCACGAGCCCTTTGGCTGGGATCTGAACGAGCCGTCCCAGCACGTCGCCTACAGGTTAAAATCGGCCGGCTATCAAACCGAGCTGGTTGGCGTGCACCACGAATCGCGGGTTCTGGCCGATGAGGTGGTGGCCAGCCGGCTTGGGTTTGACCACGCCCGTACGGGAGGCGCGCGGGACGTCGTCGTGAGTCGCGCAACTGACGCGCTGCGTCGCATGTCCTGCAGCGGCCGTCCCTTCTACCTGCAGGTGGGCTTCACCGAACCGCACCGCGTGCAGTCCGAACGCGACCGCCCGGGCGTGATGGGTTTCCTGGCCGACGGCGTGGAGCCGGACGTCTCCTTGGGACACACCGTTCCAGCCCACTTGGTGGACGACGACGGTGCGCGCGAGGAAATCGCGGAACTGCAGGGCGCCGTGAAGCACATGGATGAGGGCGTCGGCAGTATCCTGGCGGAACTCGATTCGCTCGGCCTGCGCGAGGAAACGCTGGTGGTTTTCACCACCGATCACGGCCTTGCGCTCCCCCGAGCCAAATGCACCCTGTACGACGCCGGACTCGGCGTCGCGTTGATGATTCGCCACCCCGGAAATGCGGCGTGGTCCGGGAAACGCTTGGCGGACATCGTCAGTCACGTAGACGTCCTGCCCACCTTGCTTGAGCTGGCTGGGCTGCCGCTTCCGGAGGAACTCGCCGGGACAAGCCTCCGGCTTGCGGTCGAAGCAGACGAATCGCCACGCAGTCACTGTTTCAGCCAGCTGACCTACCACACGTACTACGACCCCAAACGGTCAGCGCGGACATCCACGCACAAGCTGATCGTCAACTTCTCCAACGCACCACGCGCCATGGATCCCACACAATCGTGGATCCACCGCAGCCTGCCGGCAGACCTGGGCGGGCCAACCATCGGCACCAGCCCGGCGGTGGAACTCTACGACCTCACCACTGACCCCGACGAACTGGACAACATCGCCGGAAATCCGGACCAGTCGGAGATCCTCCGGGACCTCTCCGCTGCTCTCTTCGACTGGATGCGGGAATGCGCCGATCCGCTCCTCACCGCCCCCGCAGCAGCCAGCCGCCACCAACTCGCGCTCGACGCGATCCAAGAAGCCACCCTCACCCGAAAGTAGCCACCATGTTCACTCGAAAGATGCACCGCACCGCTCTGGCGACAGCCGCCGTCGTCGCCGCCGCCGCTTTGACGCTCACCGCATGCGGTTCCACCGGTTCCTCAACGTCCGACGGCGGCCAAGCCACCGGCAAGGTGACGCTCTGGATGTACCCCGTCATCAAGGACGAGACGGCCGGCAAGAAGTTCTGGCAGGACACCGAGGCCAGCTTTGAGAAGGCCAATCCCGGAATCGACCTGACCATCGAGCTTCAAACGTTCGACAAGCGGGACGCCCAAATCTCGGCGGCGCTGGCTGCAGGTTCGGGACCCGACGTCGTTCTCATTACCCCCGACCAGGCTGCCACCTACCGCAACGTCCGCGGTCTGTTGCCCGTGGACAAGGCCGTGGAGCAGGACAAGGACAGTTTCTATCCCGGCACGCTGGAGGCCGCGACGTTCGACGACGAACTGTTCGGCGTTCCGCTGTTCCAGAACATCAACACCACCGCATACAACACCAAGATCTTCGAGGATGCGGGGGTACCGCTGCCCAAGACCTGGGACGACCTCCGCAGCGCCGCGCCGGTATTGGCGAAGAAAGGCATCGCCGTGATGGATTACGCCGGCAGCCCCGAACAAACATTGAATCTGTCCTTCTATCCGTTGCTGTGGCAGGCAGGTGGCAAGGTGTTCACGGATGACGCCAAGGACATTGCGTTCAACTCGGAGGCCGGCGTCTCGGCACTGCAACTGCTGATCGACCTCAAGAAGCTCGGTGGACTTCCCGTGGATGCTGCCACGGACGGGCCCAAGGTTGAAGGTGCGCCGATCGCCACCGGAAAGGCGGCCATGCGCGCCACAACCTCGCTGCCGGAATTGAAGCAGATGCGGGCCGCGCTCGGTGCCGAAAATGTTGCCTTGGGCGCTCCGCTGAAAGGCAAGGTCCAGGCCACCTACGGCAACCCCGGGCTGCTCGCACTAACCTCCATCAACAAGAAGGAAAACCGCGAAGCTGCCTACAAGGTAATGAGCTACCTGAGCTCGGCTGAGTCCCAGAAGGCCCTCAACGCCGCCGCCGGCAACCTGCCCACGCGTACAGATGCCGCCGCCCTCGGCACGGATGCCGATTCACTCGCCATGGCAGAGGCTTTGAAGTCCGCCAACCCCGGCGAACCGTCTCCTGTTGCACGCCAGGTCATGGGTGCCCTCGCACCGAACATCCAAACGGCCCTCCGTGGGGATGTCAGCGCCAAGGAAGCCCTTGACCGGGCTGCCAAAGAAGCCCGCGGCATCCTGCAGCGCTCGGCATCCTGAGTCCAGCCCAACCACCGATTGGTCACCCCATGTCTGTAAACACCCGCACCAGAAGCACACTGGCCGGCCGACATCCTGAGCTGGCGGCGCCACCGCTCAAGCCGTTTGGGGCCAAGAAAGCCCGGAGCCGCGAGGCACTGGCCGGCATCCTCTTCGTCCTGCCCACCCTGGTCATTTTCGGCCTCTTCAAGTTCCTCCCCATCTTCGGGGCAGGCGCCATGAGCCTCACCGAGTACAGCCTCAACGGCGACTTCGAATTCCTGGGAGCAGAAAACTACACACGCTTGGCTGCTGATCCGAACTTCTGGCAAAGCCTCAAGGTGACGTTCCTGTACGTGGCGATCTTTGTGCCGTTCATCATCAGCCTCTCACTCGCCGGGGCCGTGCTCCTGGACAAACTTGTCAGGTTCACCGGCACTTTCCGGGCCTTGCTGTTCATTCCGTATCTCAGCTCGTTCGTCATGGCGGGCATCATCTGGACGTGGATCTTCTCCACTGATGGTCCGCTGAATGCTGCACTGGGCGGCCTGGGCATGGGCCCCGTCCCTTTCACGTCCGGACCCCAACTGCTGGTCCTGTTGTCCCTGTCCGTGGTCTCCGTGTGGAAGGGCTTCGGCTACTCCATGCTGATTTTCCTGGCCGGACTCAAAGCCCAGCCCGCTGAAGTGCACGAGGCTGCGCGCATTGATGGGGCCGGCGCCTGGAAATCTTTCTGGTACGTCACGCTCCCGCTACTGAAGCCCGTGGTGTTCTTCGTCCTGGTCATCGAGACAATCGTCGGATTCCAGGTCTTCGACACCATCTACGTGATGACCGGAGGCGGACCCGCCCGGGCCAGCCACAGCCTCATCTATTTCCTGTTCGATGAAGGCTTCAAGTTCTTCGACTTCGGCTATGCATCGGCCATCGGCGTGGTGCTGTTCGTCATTGTGCTCATCCTGTCGCTCATCCAGCAGCGCTTCTTCGACGGTAAGGACTCCAAGTGACTGCCACTCTGCCTGCTCCCGCCAATGGCCGGCGCCCCGCCCGGCGTCCTGCTCAGGGCCCCGCCCGGCGGAGTACCGAGAAGCGCCGCCAGCGCACCCTAACCTGGGTGCTGGCGGTGATCTCGCTCTTCACTGTTGCACCCCTCATTGCCGTGGCCGTCCTTGCGCTCTCGCCCACGGACGCCCCGACGCTTCCCTATGCGCTGCCGTCGTCGCTGACCTTGGACAACATCGTGCGCATCTTCAACGTGGGCGAGTTCCCGCTCTGGCTCTGGAACTCGTTCCTGTACTCAGCAGTATCAGTGGTGGTTGTTCTGCTCACCGCGTCCATGGCCGCCTACGCCCTGGCCCGCAAGAGGTTCCCTGGACGGAACGCCCTGCTGTGGGCCATCATCGCCACCATGATGGTGCCCGTTCAGGCCACCTTAATCCCCACGTTCATCCTCATCTCCAAGATGGGCGGCGTGAACACCCTCTGGGGCCTGATCCTGCCTACTTTGGCCAACGCCCAGGCGATCTTCCTCATCCGCCAGTTCGTGCGGGACATGCCCGAGGAACTGTTCGACGCCGCCCGAATTGACGGCGCCGGCGAATGGCGGACCTTCTGGCAGATCGTGCTCCCATTGATCAGGCCCGTCCTGGCAACTCTGGCGATCTTCGTCTTCCTGTGGCATTGGAACGACCTCCTCTGGCCCCTGGTTGTGGGACAGTCGGACGCCGCACGGACGTTGACCGTGGGCTTGGCAACCCTCAACACCGAAACCGCCTCCACGTCCGACGTCATGGCCGCAACACTGGTCAGCTTCATTCCGTGCCTGGTGATCTTCGCCCTCCTGCAGAAGCACATCGTCGCCAGCATCACGCACAGCGGGGTGAAGGGATGACTTCCGGTACGCCCATCCGTTTTGGCCTCATCGGTGTCGACTCCCCGCACGCGCCGTCGTTTACACGGCTCTTCGGCAATGGTTTCGACGGCGTGGTCCCCGGGGGTACGGTGACGCACGCGTGGAAGGGGGAATCAGCGTCGGACTTTCCGTTGAGCCGCGACCGCATCGACAGTTTCGCGGACGAGTTGAGTGGCCTCGGCGTCATCATGTGCGATTCGCCGGAAGCCGTGGCTGAGGCCTGCGACGCTCTGCTGATCGTGTCCTCCGATGCACGGACGCACCCGCACTACTTCGAGCGCGTGGTGAGATTCGGCAAGCCGATCTACGTGGACACGCGCTTCGCACCGACTCTCGCTGAGGCCCGGACCATGCTCGCCCGGGCGCAGGCCTCCGGCGCTCCGGTCCTGGCGGGGTCCCCCAAACGATTCACACGTGAATTCCAGGCGGCTCTGCCCGGAGGGCCCTGTCAGTCTGTTTCCTTGGACGGTCCCCTGCCTACCCAGCCCGGCCACCCCGGCCTGTCTTGGTATGGCGTGCACTTGGTGGACCTCGCAGTGGCCGCACTCGGCACCGGTCCAGAGGCAGTAACCGTCGACGCCGGGAGGCTGGGTTCTGCGGACAACGCCACCACGGTGACGGTCCGGTGGGGTGACGGTCGCGTGGTCGCTTTGACGGGCGGCGCAGAGTGGAGTCCCTTCACTGAGGGGCGTATCGAATCCCGTGAAGGCACTGCCCATTTCTCGATCGAGGCAGGACCATCCATGCTGGTGGGCCTGTTGGAAGGGATCGTGAAATCCATCCGCAGCGGGACACCGAACGTCCCGTTGGGGGAAATCCTCAGCATCGTGGCAGTTGTGGAAGCCGCCAACAAAAGCCTCGAAACCGGAGTTCCCGTGTCAGTAGGAAGCAACTCATGAGCCAAACGACAATCCTCGCCCTAAGCGGCACGGTGAGGATCGGCGTCGATATCGGTGGGACAAAGATTGAGGCCGTCGCCATCGATCCGGACTGCAATGTCCTCAATACCGTGCGGCGTCCCACTGGAATTGGGAACGAAGCCCTGCTCAGCTCCCTCTTCGGCGTCCTCGAAGAGTTGCGTGGCGCGGAAAGCCTGGCGGACTGCACCCTGTCCGGGCTGGGGATCGGGATTCCGGGAACCGTGGATACGGCGACCGGGTATGTAGCGAATGCCGTGAACGTTGGGGTTGCCGGGTTGGAGCTCGGCGGCTTGGTGGAAGCTGAACTTGGGCTGCCTGTCACGGTCGAGAACGACGTCAATGCCGCCGCTGTCGGCGCCCACCACTTGCTGGCCGACAGCGCCGCATCCGGGTCAAGCGCCTACCTGAACCTGGGCACCGGCTTGGCCGCGGGCTACGTGAACAACGGCGTTTTGGTCCGGGGCGCTTCCGGGGCGGCTGGCGAAATAGGGCACCTCCCCCTCGGCGTCCACGGCGAGGAATGCCCGTGTGGTCAGCGGGGTTGCCTTGAGCTCATCGCCTCGGGATCGGGCATCGCCCGCCAGTGGACTGGCGAAGGCCAGTGGCCCGCCGTCGCACTTTTTGAAGCAGCACTCGACGGCGACCCCCGCGCCCAAGCTGTCCAGCATCGGTTCTTCCAAGGTGCCGCGACGGCGGTCCGTATTATCGGACTGGCTTACGATCCGGCCTCCATCTACATCGGAGGCGGCTTGAACGCGCTGGGACAACCGCTGCTCAGCGGCATCCGCCATGAGCTGGCCTGCTTCGGCGCAACGTCACCATTCCTGGCCGGCCTGGCCTTGGGTCACCGGGTGCGCTTGGTCCCGCCCGGGCTCCCCATCGGATCAGTGGGCGCGGCGATTCTCGCTACCGCCTGACAATTCTCCCCCGGCTTCATATCCGCGCGAGCCGCAACCGACAAAAGGAAACACATGGCAGAAGTAATCATCGTCCGCGACCAAACCGAGGCCGGAAGCGTGGCTGCTTCGATCTTCGCGCAGCAGATCATCGCAAACCCCGCCACCGTGTTGGGGCTCGCCACCGGTTCAACTCCGCTGTCCACCTATGCGGAACTGGCCAAGGTGGTCCGCCTCGATCGGATCGACGTTTCGGACGTGCGCGGGTTCGCCCTGGACGAGTACCTCGGCGTCCCTCCGCAGCACCCGGAAAGCTACCGCTCCGTCATCACCCGCGAAATCGTGGAGCCGCTGGGACTAAACCCGAATCATGTGTTCACGCCGCGAGGCACTGGCCCTGATATCACCCAGGCTGGAGCGGAGTACGAAGCCATGATCGTGGCGGCCGGCGGCGTGGACATCCAAATCCTTGGCATCGGTTCCAACGGCCATGTGGGGTTCAACGAGCCCGGGTCCTCGTTGGCATCCTCCACACGCATCAAGGCGCTGGCCGAACAAACGCGGAGGGACAATGCCCGGTTCTTCGGCTCACCCGAAGAGGTCCCGACGCACTGCATCACCCAAGGCCTGGGAACCATCCTCCGGGCGCGGCACCTGGTGCTCCTGGCCTTCGGAGCGAACAAAACACAGGCCGTTACTGCCGCACTTGAAGGGCCGGTGTCCTCGGCAGTTCCGGGCTCGGTCATTCAACAGCACCCGCGCGCCACTGTGATCATCGACGAAGCGGCTGCGCAGGGGCTGGAGCACGCCGAGTATTACCGGCACGCGAGGCGATCGGCTCAGGAACTGCAGGCAGCAGGTTTTTAGTGGGGCGCGCTCCTTCTGCTCGCCATCATCGCCCTGAGCGTGGTGCGGGGACAGGCGCAGCGCGTACCGCTGTCGAACGCTTGCGCCGCAGCACTGTGGTTCACGGACTAATTTGCGAGCGTCTCCTGGCAGGCGTTTCGCTGTTCCTCGACTGGTTCTACCCATTCAAGGGCCGCGACGAGGTGCCCTTCGTTGGGCAATGCCTGTTGCTCGGCCGCTGGGAGTTTGTCGTATGTATAGGCCGCGACGGCCATGGGTGAGGTTGAGCGCCCGAGGCTGTACCTTACGCTGCGGTCGTTCTTGGTGCCGCAGATCAAGATGCCAATCGTTTCGTTGTGATGTTCACGGCGAAGCATGTCATCGACAAGGGCAACGTAGAAGTTCAGTTTGCCGGCGTACTCGGGCTGGAACTTTCCTGTCTTGAGCTCGATGACCACATACCGGTTCTGGTCCATGTGGAAGAACAGCATGTCGATGTAGTAGTCGTCGCCGTCGACATCGAAGTGGACCTGCCGGCCAACGAACGAAAATCCGGGTCCTAGTTCCCGCAGGGTTTCGGTGATTCGGCTGGTCAGGGCCAGTTCCAAGTCCCGTTCGGCGACTTCCCCCGAAAGGCCGAGAAACTCGAAGCTGTAGGGGTCCTTGGCGACCTGCTGGGCCAGCTCAGAATCCAGTCCAACAAGCCGTTGGACAAAGTTCGACGGCGCCGCGCCGGTCCGTTCCAGGGTCCTGTTCATGATCATGTTCAGGAGGACGTTGCGCGACCATCCGTGTTCAACTGCGGCGCCGGCGTACCAATCTCTATGCTGTCGAGTGTCTGCCTTGTCCAGAAGAACGGTGACATGCCCCCACGGCAATTGTGCAACGGCTTGTTGCACAATTGGGTCCGGCCATGCGGCCGCAAAGGCTCGCATGTAAAAGAGGTTCCGTCGCGACAGGCCCTTCATCTCCGGGAACTCTGCCCGGAGATCTTCAGCCAGGCGCCCCATGACGCCGCTCCCCCATTGCTCGACCTGCTGGCGCTCCAACACAGTCTTCCCGATCGACCAATACAACTCGATCAGCTGTGTGTTGACGGTTCGAAGGGCGGTCTGACGCGCGGCCCGGACCCGTTCCTTAAGCGCGGCCAAAAGATCGGTGTAGCCTGCGGGCAGGGCCAGGGCGCGCGAATCAGTCATGCACGCAACCCTATTGGTCTCCACTGACATTCAGCCCCAGAGCAACCCACCTACTCCTCATCCTCCCCCGTCACCGTCGATTCGCGGATGATCAGCTTCGGGGCCAGGCTCACGCGACGAAGCGCAGGCGACAGTGAAGGCCCGGTCTTGCCAGCGAGGCGTTCCATGCACATGGTTACAGCCGCATGCCCGACGTCGCGTTTGGGCGGTGCAATGGACGTCAGCGGAACAGGCGCGAGCTCCGCTACTTCGTCGTCGTAGGCCACAATTGCCAGGTCCTCCGGGATGTCCATGCCGGCTTCCTCGGCGAGGTTGATCAGCGTGATGGCTTCTTCGTCAGGAAGCACCAGCGCAGCATGCGTGCCGGTTCGGCGGCACTCGTCCAGGAACTGACCAAACTCTTCCTGGTTGTTGCCCGCGCCCATGGATCGAACATATTCAAGGACTGGCGCGTCGGTCTCCAGGCCCAGTTTCGCCACCATGCGTGTGTGACTTTCAATGAGCCAGGGCGCCGTGGGGCTCGTTGCAATGGCCAGGCCGATCCTCCGGTGACCCAGGGAAGCAAGATGCTCGATGGCAAGCTCAGCACCATAGCTGTGATCGGACATTACGGACTCGAACACCCGGCTTGAACGTTCCACGAGTACCACCGGGACCCGTAACCCGGACAACAGCTCAAACGTCGGTGAACCGGTTTCAAGTGGCTCGGCAGTCGCGAGCAGTATCCCGTCCACGGAGTTTGCCACCATGCGTTGAAGTTGCCGGTATTCGTCTTCAGCAGAGTAGTTGCTAACCCCAAGAATGAGCCGCGCATTCAAGGCCCGGGCTGCAGCTTCAGCGCCACGAATGACATCGGGGAAGTAGTAGCCGGTGATCGGAACGATGAGGCCCAGGGTTGCGAGCGGCTGGCGGGGGCGCCGGTGAACAGTGTCACCGGGCCGCTCCACCACCGTCCGGACCGCTCCGCCATGGACACGCCGCAACAAACCTTGGGCAGCGAGGTGCGTCAGATCGCGACGGATGGTCATGGTGGATTGGCCGCTCTTCTCGGCGAACTCGTTGACGGTCAAGGTCCCGCGCAGCTCCAATTCACGGAGTATCTTCTCGTGGCGTTCCCCGCTGAGCATGCCAATCCTCTTCCGGAATCCCAATGTTCAAACAAGCATAAATGACCGAATACAAACAACGTTGTGGGCAACTACTACTGCGGCTGATCGTCAATCCGCACCAGGTTCCGGCCGCGCATCGTATAGAGATAACCATCCTCGTCGTTGGTGATGTGCGAGCCGCTGTACCAGCCGCCGTCGATGTCGGCCACTACTGTGACCAGCTCGAAAGTCTTGGAATCAAAGCGGAAGACGTTGGTATCGGACACACCGTAAACCGCGCCGCGATTGGTCACCAACGCAGCAAAGCCGGTGCAAACAGAGCTAATGTCCGCCTGGTGCACAACAGTGCGTGTCCGCAGGTCAATAACGAAAACGCGCCCCGTCCGCACGATCCCATAAAGGAAGGGACCCTGCACGGCAAGGGCCGAGACGCCAGCGCCGAGTCCAGGATCGATGCGCCACAGTTCCTTGCCCCTTACGGGGTCGAATGCCACGACCGTTCCGGGCCCCTCCGTACCGGGGCGTCCGCCGCCAAGGTAAGCAACGCCGTCGTGCGCTGTTACCGCGCGGACCAGCTGGACGGCGTCTACGGGGTTAAGGAAGAACCCGGTTTTTCCGGTGCGCGGATCGTACGTCCACAGCGAACCGCCGCCCTCAGTGTCCGCCTGCGCGCACACCAGCACGAGCTTGTTGACCTCATCCCAGTGAACGTCCAGCGGGCGGTTTTGCTCGGAGGAGAACTTGGCCACCTGACTGATGGGCTCGCCGCTGCGGGGGTCGTAGCTCCAAATGCCTTGGGAGCTGTACTGACCAGTGTAGAGAACGTTATCCACCACCACGGCGTCTTTCGCTTCGCCGGGAACGGCCATGTTGGTGACTTGGCCGTTCTTTAGCGACCGGCGCGAGATAACGCCGTTGCCGCCGACGTAGACCAGGCCGCCTCCGGCCGCCAGGCCCATGGCTTCCTGCGCGTCCGACGGCGCCCCGGCCTCGCCGAGGTCCGTGGTCTTGGCCGTTCCGGCAAAAGGGTCGATTTCCGCGACGAAACCGAACGCGGAGGTGACCAGAAGTTTGCCGTTCAGGGCGTCCACGCCCCAGATTTCGCCGAGTGACGGCCCGTTAAACGGCACCGCCGCGATGGAATTCGTCGCTAGAGAATAGGCCAGCAGGCCGGTTTCATTGGCGAAATAGACCTTGTCCCCCATCGCGGCAAAGTTCTTGGCTGTCTTTCCGACTGACGCGGCGATTGCGTAAGAGGACGGATTGGCCACGCTCATGGCGGCGATCTTGGAGGTGGAGGTGGACGCCGCGGAGCTCACCATCAGCTTGTCTTCAAAGATCGCCAAGTCCCGGATGCTGGGGTCTGCAGCCATCTCGGCCGGCGTGACATTGGTGAAGGTCTTGGTGGTATGGCTGTACGCGTAGAGACAGGCGCGGCTGGCGCTGCCTCCACCTCCGAGCGTGCTGCCGGCACCGAAGAAGACGGTCGAATCCGTCGCCGCGACTGCGCGGGCCAAGGTGGCCCCGCCGTCCGGAACGCCCAGGTTGGTGACCAGCCCGGTGGCGGGATCGTATTCCCACAATGCCGGCGCCGTGCCGCTGCCGCCGCCAACCGCGTAGAGGCGTCCGTTGGGTGCCACGCTCATGTCACGAACGTCGCGGTCCCCAATGCGGCCGATCGCTGTGGCCTTGGTTCCCAGGTTGGTCAGGTCCCATCGGAACAGGTTCGGCTTGGGTCCCGTGGTGTTCTGCAGCACGCCGGCGTACAGGTATCTGCCGGACGCGTCGGCGGCCAGGGTTTGGATGGAATAGCCGTTCTCAAGCTCGGTCACTCCGGTGACTTTGCCGGTGGGGACGTGGAACGCCACGATGCGTACCGGGTCCAGGTTCCGCGAACCAATGTAGAGGGTGTCGCCCACCAGCAGCCCGCTCATCAACGAGAACTGTACGACGCCGGGCCCCAGGTCCAGGATTTCCGTCGTCTTTGGCTTGGACGCCAAAAAGTTGGAGGCCGACGCCGGTTGTCCGGCTGCCATTCCGAAGGCGGCCACGATCGAGGCTACTCCGCCGGCCTGCAGCACAACTCTCCTGCTGATATTCGATTTCTCCATGGGAATCCCTGTTCTTACGTAGTAGCTGTTCTGGGTGGTGCCCAATGAGGGGTATCCAGAACTAATAGCAGCGCCAAACGAACAGCGTCCAGCTTTTCTGTTCGTTCAAACAGAAGTTCTTTCCCCAAATGTCCTAATCTTCTTTCAGGCCATGAGTTAGCAGCTTCAGCCGATGTTTGAATTTGTTTGAAACATTGAAGATGTTCGAACTTGCGGATTACATGGGTTCATCGGTGTGGCCCCAACCACACGCCCTCCCTTCGCATCGCAAGTCTTCAAAGGAGAACACCATGAAGCGTCGTTACCTATTTGCAGGCGTTGCCGGCTTGGCCGCCAGCACTCTCCTGCTCGCGGCCTGCGGAACTGGCCCCGGCCCGGTCGCAGCCCCCACTCCCACCGAGGAGCCCTCAGGCAGCATCACCTTCTGGTCCTCATTGGCCGGAATGGACAGAGTGGCCGCAGCGTTCAACGCCAGCCAGGACAAGATCAAGGTCAGCTTCGAAACCATCCCCAACGGCGCGAATGGCGGCTACGCAAAGCTATCCACCGCCATCACGGCTGGCAACGGCCCGGACGTAGCAACCATCGAGTATCCCCAGTTGCCGCAGTTCGTCAGCAACAGCCAGGTGATTCCGCTCGATGGCCTGATCAACAAGGCCGAAACGGTGGACAAGCTCTCGGACGAGACCAAGGCCCTGGTCCAGTTCGGTGACAAGACCTACGCACTTCCGTACGACGCCGCCCCCATGCTCATGTGGTACCGCAAGGACATGCTGGCGAAGGCCGGCGTCGAGGTCCCCAAAACCTGGGACGATTTCGAACAGGCGGGCAAGAAGCTCAAGGCCGTAGCGCCTGACTCGTACCTCGCCAGCTTCAACCCCAATGAGGTAGCTGCAAGCGCCGGGCTGGCTTGGCAGGCGGGCGCCAAGTGGTTCGGCACCGAAGGCGACAGCTGGAAGGTGGGGGTTAACGATGAAGCAACTCAGAAGGTGGCCTCTTACTGGCAGAAATTGATCGACCAGAAGATCGTCAAGGTCACCCAGGCTTACAGCGATGAATGGAGTCTGGACCTGGCTAACAGCACAGTGGTGGGTGTCCTCGGCGCGAACTGGAGTGCCACCGGCATCCAGAAGCGCACGGAAGCCAGCGGCCAGAAGGGACAGTGGATCGCTGCCGAACTGCCCAGCTGGGGCAACGAATCCGGCGCGTTCTACGGCGGATCCAGCTTCAACGTGACCAAGAGCAGCAAGAATCCGGCGGCTGCGGCGAAGTTCGTGGAGTTCCTCACCACCAATCAGGAAGCCATCAAGGCCCGCGGGAACACCGGTTCGGCGTTCCTTGCCTTCCCTGGCCTGACGCCCACCGCCCAGAAGGCCTACGACGCCAGCTACTTCGGCAACGACATCTACGAGGTCTTCAACAAGGCCTACGGCACCATCACGCCGGGCTGGCAGTGGGGTCCCAACTGGGACATCACCAACACTGCCCTCAAGGATGCTTACGGAAAGCTGACCACCGGCGGCACCATCCATGACGCCGTCGATACCGCCCAGGACGCTACCGTTTCCAGCCTGAAGCAGGCCGGCCTGTCCGTCAAAGAGTAGCTAGTAGCCACCAAGCGGGGGCCTCTTCGGAGGCCCCCTGCAAGCTAGGAGAATCCCATGGCCACCCAGGCCCTCACCACCACAGTGCGCCGCCAAGGCCGTGCACTTGCGGGAACCGGCGGACGGACTGCCGCGCTGTTCCTGGTTCCCTTTTTCGCAGTCTTCGCGATCGCCATGATCGCGCCGGTTGTATACTCGCTGGTGCTCAGCTTCCATTCGCAGCAGAAGTCCGGCCTGGGTTTCGGCGAAGCCAAGACAGTGTTCGTCGGGCTTGAGAACTACATGCAGGTCTTCCAGTCCGAAACGTTTGTTGAAGGCATCGCCCGGCTTGGGTTGTACTGCCTGATCTACATTCCCTGCATGGTGGGCGGCGCAGTGGTCTTTGCCCTTCTCTTGGATGCATCTGTAGCCAAAGCCCGAAAATTGTTCCAGTTGCTCGTTTTCCTGCCCCACGCAGTCCCCGGCGTCATTGCCGCACTCATCTGGGCCTACCTCTACACTCCGGGCATCAGCCCCCTGGTCCAGGCGATCCAGGGCGGCGGTATCCAGATCAACTTCCTTGATGCGCACATGGTGCTGCCGTCCATCGTGAACATCGGCGTGTGGGAGTGGACCGGCTACAACGTGATCATCCTGTTCACCGCTTTGCAGGCAGTTCCGCGGGAAATCCTGGAAGCCGCCCGTGTGGACGGCGCTGGTGAGATCCGGGCGGCGGTGAGTATCAAGTTTCCGCTCATCCTGCCGGCGCTGAGCGTCATCATGCTCTTCACCATTATTGGCACCCTGCAGTTGTTCACGGAGCCGTCCATCATTTCCAAGGCCACTGCATCAGTCACCAGCACCTGGGTTCCCAACCTGTGGGCCTATGACGCGGCCTTCATCCGCCACAACCTCAACCAGGCCGCGGCTGCCTCCATCATCATTGCCGGGCTGGCAGCAATCCTGTCCCTGGCCGTCACCCGCCTTAGCTCCAGGATGAACAAATCATGAGCACCTCAACCCTTTCCCGCCCGCCCAGCACGCCTTCTTCCAAGCAAGCTCCACGCCGCACGCGTTCCAACCGCGGCAGTTCCAACTGCGGTGGCGGCTTTGCCAGCAAGCTCACGGTCAACGGGTTGCTGATCATCGGCTCCGCCTACATGGTGGTTCCTGTTCTGTGGCTGGTGTTCGCTTCCACCAAGAACGCGTCAGACCTGTACGGCACCAGTGCCTACGCGTTGGGGAACTTCTCCCTGTTTGAGAACATCGCGGCGGTGGCACGCCAGGACGGCGGCCTCTTCTTCCGCTGGCTGGGCAACTCCGTGATGTATGCCGGCGTTGGCGCTGTCCTCGGCAGCCTGATTTCGGTCATGGCAGGCTATGCGTTCGATAAGTTCCAGTTCCGCTGGAAGGACTCGCTCTTCGGGTTCGTGTTGGTAGGCGTCCTGATTCCGAACACGGCCACGGTGCTGCCCATGTACCTTCTGGCCTCCCTGGTGGGCATGACCAACACCATCTGGGCTGTCTTGATCCCGGTGCTGTGCAACCCCTTCGGCGTGTACCTGGCCCGGGTCTACTCCGAGAGCTACGTTCCGGCTGAAACCCTGGAAGCCGCACGCATGGATGGCGCCGGCCCCATCCGATCCTTCTTCTCGCTCGGCTTGCCCATGATGATGCCGGGCTACATCACCATCGCCCTCTTCCAGTTCGTGGGTGTCTGGAACAACTTCATGCTGCCGCTGGTGATGCTCCAGGACCAGAAACTCCTGCCCGTCAGCGTGGGCATCTCCATCTGGCAGGGCTACTCCGTTCCGCAGCCGGAGTTCACTCCAATGGTCATCACGGGATCGCTGCTATCCATCCTTCCGCTGCTGGTGGCCTTCATCATGCTCCAACGTTTCTGGAAGTCCGGCCTCACTGCAGGGAGCGTCAAATGACCACCAGCAAACTGAACGTCGCCCTGGCGATGGGTCCCGGTGTCGTATCCCGGGTCTTTCCCGCACGACGACTCGAGTCCCTGGCTCCTGAACTGCAGTTGTTGAGCCCGGAGCCTATGGAGGACTTCACATCTCCCCGTTCCCTGAAACTCCTGGCCGATACGGACATCCTCATCACCGGCTGGGGCTGCCCGCGGCTCGATGCCGCCGCTTTGACGGCCGCCCCACGGTTGACCCACGTCCTGCACGCCGGCGGAACCGTCAAGCATCACGTAGGCCCGGAATGCTGGGACCGCGGCATCGAAGTCAGTACAGCTGCTGAGGCCAACGCCATCCCCGTAGCTGAATATACGGTGGCCATGATCCTGCTGGCCAACAAGAGGGTCCTGCAGATCGCGCGGAAACTGCATACGGAAAAAACCGAAGTCGAGCCCGACCAGGTGTTCCCGGACATGGGCAACTTCGGCAAGCGTGTGGGCATCATCGGGGCCTCGAAGATCGGCAAGCACGTCATCAGGCTCCTGCAGCCCTACGACGTCCAGCTCGTCGTGGCCGATCCCTACCTCGACGATGCAGCGGCAGCAGAACTCGGCGTCGAGCGTGCCACCCTGGACCGACTGGTGGCGAGCTGCGACGTCGTGAGTCTCCACGCGCCGTCGCTCCCCTCCACATTCAATCTGATCCATGCGGGACTGGTGGATTCCCTCAAGCCCGGCGCCACGTTCATCAACACGTCCCGTGGCGAGCTGGTGGACCAGGACGCGCTGCTGGCTCGGGTTGAAAGGGGGGACCTGTTCACTGTCCTGGATGTCACCACACCATGGGTGCTCCCCGCCGAATCCAGGTTCTACACGCATCCGAATGTCCTGCTCACCCCGCACCTTGCCGGATCCTTGGGGACTGAACTCGAAAGAATGGCTGTCAGCACCATCGAGGAAGCCCTGCGCATCTCCCGCGGCGAACCATGCCTCCACAGGTTGCAAGCAAAGGACCTCGCCTTCACAGCGTGAGTCGCATCCGCATTCCCACCTGCACATTCAATCGAATGGAGTTACTCCTGATTCCCCAGTGACTACACGCAACAGCGGGAGTAACCTAGTCCCAGTTGCAATTCTGGTCACCTTTCGAGTTCTGGGTTCTGCCGTGGGCTATGTGCGTTCGTCGTTGACCGACCTACTGGGGGTACTTTCTGACGCCGTCACTCCCCAGCGCGTAAGGTTCGACGACGGTTCCCCGGACGCCGTCGTTCCCACCCTTGACGCTCCGGTCACCGTCCATGCAGTCACGCTCAACCGCGTGGGAAGGTCGCGTCGCGATGGCCCGGTCCTGGACCTCGAACTGCGAGTGGCGGTGGAATGCCATGGCCCCGAACAACTGGACAACATGGAGCAACTGCTCCTGGCCGTGGAACGCCACAGCCAGTACTCGGTAGTTTCCACCGGCGAGTTCCGTCCCGAGGAGTACTCCGGAGCCATCAGGCAAGGGCTCGGGTTCCTGGTCCGGATCCCCGTGGCGCTGCGCTTCGAAGAGCCTTCCGGACCGCCAGTCCTTGAGCCACTCATTGCCAAGACTGGTGTTGCCCGCCGAATCCACGGACGGCTCGTGGACGTCCACAACAAAGGCATCCCCGACGCCTACATCCATGCCCATTCTTCCGCCACGGCAGTCGTCAGCGATGCGACCGGCCACTTCGAGGTCCTGGCCTCGGCGGATGAACTCCAGCACTTTGCCGTAGCAGTGAGCGGCACCGAAAGGGAAGTCTCGGCCAGCACCAGCAGCCTGCCGGTCATCATCCGGTGGGTATGAATCCGCGGACACCCGCGGGCAGGAAAGGGAGCGCACCATGGCGAACTACCAGGCGCCAGGCGTCTATGTACAGGAAGTGCCCAGCGGCGCACGTGCCATCGGGCAGGTCAACACCAGCATCGCAGCGTTCGTAGGCGTGGCCCCGGACCAGGACGCCTTGGTGGATGAGCTCCGTGTGCTGGACAACTGGACCCAGTTCGTGGACCAATATGTCGGCAACGCGACGGCGGGCACACCGCTCTCAAACGCTGTTTACGGCTTCTTCTCAAACGGAGGGAGCCGTTGTTATGTGGTGAACATCGGGGCCAACGGCAGCCTCACAGGCACGGCCGCCAAGCCCACGGGCCTCACGCTTTTCGAGGCCGTCGACGACATCTCCATGGTGGCAGCCCCCGGCTTCGCGGACGCTGAATCCTACGCGGCACTGGCGGCGCATGTGGAACACCCGCTCCGCCAGGACCGCATGGCCATCCTGGATACGGTGGAAAAAGTAGACGACGTCGGGGCACTCACCAAGGCCGCGACGTCCGGCGTTCCGGTGGGTGCTCGGGATTCGGGCCCAGAAGAAGAACGGACGACGGCGGACGCTGACTCGGGTGGCGACGCTGGCTCGGGTGACGCCGACGAAGCCGAAGACGCGTCTGAAGAACCAAGAGGGACAGAAGCCAGCGACAGCACGCCGTCGTCTGCATCCTCGGTCTCCTCCGACGCCCCCGACTGGCCCGACTCAACCCGTCCCCCGGCGAGCCGCTCGGCTGAACAGGATACGGAAGCCAGCGAGCAGCAGGACCTCGGTGCCCCGCAATCCCCCGGCGGTTACACAGCACTGTATTTCCCGTGGATCGTGATGATCGATCCCGTGTCAGGGAAAAAGGTGACGCAGCCGCCGTCGGGCCATATTGCAGGCGTGTGGGCGCGAGTTGACGCGACCCGCGGCGTCCACAAGGCGCCAGCCAACGAGCCCATCCAGGGCGCGATCGATCTTGTGCGGCGCGTGAGCCGCGGTGAGCAGGAGGTCCTGAACCCGGCGGGCGTGAATTGCATCCGGTACTTCCCCGGCGAGGGCATCCGGATTTGGGGGGCCAGGACCAAGGCTCCCGAAGCGAGCGAATACCGTTACGTGAATGTGCGGCGCCTGACCAACATGATCAAGGAGTCGGTGGCGGACGGGACGCGCTGGGTGGTGTTTGAGCCCAACGATCACACGCTGTGGAAGTCGATCCGGCGCGACATCGGGGCGTTCCTGACCAACGTGTGGCGGGACGGCGCCCTGCTCGGGACTACTCCTCAACAGGCATTTTTCGTGAAGTGCGACGAAGAAACCAACCCTCCAGAGGTCCGCGACGCCGGGCAAGTAGTCACGTTGATCGGGATCGCGCCTGTGAAACCGGCCGAGTTTGTGATCTTCAAGCTCATGCAGTCGGCGGACAACACCAGCGAGACAGAGAGCGCAGGAGCCTGACATGACAACCCCAACACCTGCCGCCCAACCGGGCAACGTGGTGGACCCATACCGGGCCTACAACTTCAAGCTCGTCATCCAAGGCGTGGTTCAGGGCCACTTCACCAAAGTGGAGGGCCTCGGCCTGAAAATCGACCGAATCCTCTACCGCTCCGGCGGCGAAAACAGCACAGTCCGCGTCATCCCCGGGCAAGTGGAGTACACCCCAGTGACTTTGAAGTACGGGCTCACGGACTCCACCGAGATGCTGCAGTGGCTCTTCAAAGCCGTGGACGGAAAAGTGGAACGCCGGAACGTCTCCATCGCGATGCTCAACGATGCCGGCTCCGTGGAAGTCCGCCGCTGGAACCTCCTGGGGGCCTGGCCGTGCGACTGGTTCGGCGCACCCCTTGACGCCTTGGGCAAGGATCTCGCCATCGAATCCCTCAGCATCGCGTACGACCGCCTGGAGCTCGACGATGCCCGCGCTCCCGTCGCCTGAGCCTGGGTTTTCGTGGCGCCGGGCGGCTGCGCAACGTTTGCGAGGTGTGGCTGCGTGGCTGGATCGCGGGTCGGGTTCTCCGGGTGCGGGCTCATCGGGCGGGGGTATGTCGGTCGAGGGCGCGTCGGCGCCTTCAGAGCCTGATTCGTCGGAGAGTCCGACGCCGGCGCGCGGCCTGAACGTGGAAGGCGCACCTGAGCACTGGGTTCAGTTGCTGCGCAATGCCGGGTTGGTTCCTCCCGCCGCTCCCACCAACACCCCTCCCGTTGCGAGGCCCACTCTGCGTGTCTGGGGACGCTCTTGGGGCGCAAAGCCGGCCCCACAACCCGCCCCCAGCACCACACCCATCGTTGCGGGGCCAGATGTGCGTGCTTCGGGGCCAACATCGGACACAGAGCAGGCCCCACAACACATACCCATGCTGCGCCTTCGCACGAATCCATCTGAATCAGCCCTCGTTGCGAGGGCCACTCTGCGTGCTTCGTCACCAAAAAGGGACGCAGAGCAGGCCCAACAACACACCCCCAACGCCACACCCCACGTTGCGGGGCCACTTGTGCGTGCTTCCGGGCCAACATCGGACGCAGAGCGGGCCCCGCAACAGACTCCACAACGCATACCCCTGCTGCGCCTTCGCCCTGATCGCTCGTCGACACCCCACGTTGCGGTGCCCGATATGCGTGCTTCCAAACCACAATGGGGCCCAGTGCAGGCCCCACAACACAACCCCACCCACGTTGCGGGACCCGATATGGGCGATTCCGGGCCAACATGGGACGCAGAGCAGGCCCCACAACACAACCCCACCCACGTAGCGGGGCCTGATGTGCGCGATTCCGGGCCGAAGTGGGATGCAGAGCAGGCCCCACAAGACATCCCCATGCTGCGCCTTCGCACGGATCGATCTGAATCACCACACATTGCGGGGCCTACTCTGCTTGCTAAACCCCAAGATCGGGGCGTAGAGCAGGCCCCACAACCCCAGGGCCGCCCCAGCGCGGACACGCCCCACACGCCCGCGCCAGCGCTCAAGGGAGACTGGCCGGAGCTCGCCCCGCGGCCCACTCCCACCGCCACGGCAAGCCCAGCAACCACCCCGCTGACCGAAGCTATCGCCCGCCAAGCCCGCCTCACAGACGAACACTTGGCGGTCTGACATGGAACGTGTCGCTTTCCTGATCGAGGACACCGGGGAACACCTTGGCTGCCTGCTCAACCCGGAAACGGTGGTGATGCAGCGCTCGGCCGGTGTGGAGCCCCGGAGAAGTGCCGGCGGCAAACTCAGCGGCAGCGGACTGGCGGACGACCCCCTGCTCTTCACGGGAGGCGGCCACACGGAGCTGAGGCTGGATCTGCTCTTCGACGTCGACCTCGCGCCGGCGTCGCTTCATGTGCAGGATGTGCGGCAAATGACCAGGCCTATCTGGGCGCTCGCCGAGAACAGCGCGGAAGTGGAGCGCCAGCGGAGGCCGCCGTCGGTCCGGTTTGTGTGGGGTCGTGCGTGGAATGTGCCGGGAATCGTGACCGAGGTGGCGGAACGCTTCGACCGCTTCGCCCCGGACGGTTCACCGCTCAGGTCCTGGATGCGGATGGTCTTTGTTCGCGTGGGCCAGTCTGCCGACGAGGAAGGCGGCGAGAATTACGAGCTCGCCCAGCGGCTCCCTGCCGTGGATCTGACGGCCCCACCCGTAGACACGCTGGCGGTCACGGGCGATGGCAGCACGGACAGGGAAGCAGCAATGCCCGACGGCGGCGAGTTCCTTCCTGAGGTGCCGCCGGCTGAGTTGGGGCGGCTTTCCGTTCAAGCCTTCGGGACACCGCTGCTCTGGAAGCTGCTCCTGGAGTACAACGACATCGACGACCCCGCGCACTTCAGCGGGCCACTCGCCGTCCCGCCGGTTGGTGAAGCACCATGAGGCGTGAAGGACCATGAGGCAAGTCCAAGGCCTCCCCGAGCTCATCGTCACGCTAGGGCGGCGAAGACTAAGCACGGCCGAAACGGCGGCGATAGTGTCCGTCCAGGTGCTCAGTTCACTCGCGAGGCCAGCCCAGTGCCTCATCAGCTGGCGACCCGGTCCGGGCAGGACTGCTGCGGCGAGGGGTGGCGTGGATCCCGCGCCCGGTGATGCCCTGCGGGTGGAGCTCGGCGGTCATCGGACCCCACTCTTCGTGGGTGAGGTGACCGTCGTGGAGTACAGCTATGGAGCCAACCTTGGTCAGGAAATCCGCATCAGGGCCTACGATGCCCTGCACCGGCTGAGGAAGCGCCAATTCACCAGGCTGCACGAGGACGTCGACCTTGCTGCATTGGCAAGAAAACTCTGCGAGGGCACCGGACTGGATGTAGTGGGGGGCGGCGAGAAGCTCGGGCAGGTGTACCAGTGCGCCCGCACGGACCTGAGCCTCCTGGTTGAACAGAGTGCCCGGGTGGGCGCCTACCCGGTGGTGCATGACGGCGCCCTCAGGCTCACAGGACTCGACGGCGAAGGCGAACCGCTGGAGCTCAGCCTTGGGGCATCCCTGCATTCGGCAGAGATCGAGGTCAGCCAGGAACCCGCCTACGCGTCCGCAGCAATCAACGGCTGGCGTGCGGAGGACGCTTCAGTCCACCAGGCCGAAACGAGCAGCAGCGACGCTAAAGCCCGCGTCACAGCCGACCCAACATTGGCCAGCGTGGGTGCAGGCGGCGAACTCCGGCGAGACAACGAAGTGCTCGAGTCCACCCAAGAGGCGAATGGATTGGCGCAGTCCGAGCTGGATGTCAGGATGGCCGGGCAGGTCACGGCAGTGTTCGTGGCTGAGGGCAATCCCGGGCTCAGGGCGGGTGGGCGCGTGAGGATCAAGGGGGTAGCGCCGTCCATCGAGGGAACGTACCTGATCGCGAGCGCCTCACACCGTTTGGACGGCACGGGCTACGAAACCACGCTTACCACCCGCCCACCGAGCTCTGTCCAGGAACGACGCCCGGACGTCTTCACGCTCGGCATCATCACGGACGTGGATGATCCCGATGCCCGGGGGCGTGCCCGTGTGCAGCTGCCGGCTTACCCGGATCTCCAGACGGCGTGGGCTCCCGTGCTCACGGCGTCCGCCGGTCCAGGCAAGGGGATGGTCAGCCCGCCGGCGCCCGGCGATCACGTCCTGGTGCTTCTTCCCGCCACGGATCCGGCCCAGGCCATCATCCTCGGCGGCCTGTACGGCAGCGAACAGACGCCCGACAACCGTGTCAACACTCCCCGGGAGAGCCGTTACACGTTCCGCAGTGCGGACGGCCAACAAATCGTGCTCGACGGCGGTGCCCAAACCGTGAGTTTCACGGACGGCCACGGCTCGTCGGTGGAGCTGGGGCCGGACAAGCTCCGCATCACCGCTGCCACGGACCTGGTGCTGGAAGCCCCGGGCAAAGCCATGAAAATCCGTGCGAAATCCGTCGACTTCGAGGAGGCCTAAGCCATGAGGATTCTGGTCAAGGAGGCCATCCTGCGGTGTGGGCATGACGGCAAAGTGGAGAACGTCCCCTCGCAGGAGTGGGTCCGTGTCAAAGGATCGCCGGTGTTGGTGGACAACGATCCCCAAGGCAGGGATATCAGCATGTGCCCGAACATCGGCATCAACATCAAGCCGTGCAATAAGACGTTACCGGTCGCCAAAGGCTATTCAACTTTCGTCAGAATCGGGGCCAAGGCCGTCTGCCTGGACACTGTGGAGGGCTTCACCGACGGCACGCCCCCGGGCGCCGTGAAGTACAACGTGCGGCGGCCCGGGCAAACGTTGGTGGGGTCAGGCTCATGAAAAAGGGACAGTCATGAGCGCCCCACGCTACACATCGATTGCTTTCATCCATCCGGATTTCGACGCAGCTGCCGGCGTCCCCGGTCTGCGCATCACCCCGTCAGGCAGGTTGGCGACTGTTACGGACGCGGCCTCCATCCGTCAGGCCCTCCTGCTCCTGCTGAGCACGAGGCCCGGCGAGCGCGTCAACCGCCCGACGTACGGCTGCCATTTGTTCCGTTTGGCATTCGCTCCGGCGGACGACACCACCGCCGGACTGGCCATCCACTATGTGGCCCGCGCGGTGGAGCAGTGGGAGCGGCGAATCACAGTGCTTTCCCTGGATGCGTCACGTTCGCCGGAGGATCCCGAAGTTCTTGAGGTCCGGCTGAAATACCGTGTCCGCACCACCCAGCTTGAGGATGAGATCGCCATCGCCCTGCCCGTGGAGTCCGGAGGTGCAGTATGAGTATCCCCGTGCCCAATCTGGACGATCGCAGCTTCGCGGACCTCGTGGCCGGCGCCCGCGAACGCATCCAACAAATCGCGCCTGAGTGGACGGACCTCTCGGTCCACGATCCCGGCATCACCATCGTGGAGGCCTTCGCCTACCTCACGGACACGCTCATGTACCGGCTCAACCGCGTGCCGGACAAGCTCTACGCCGTCTACCTGAACCTTCTGGGCACGTCGCTGTACCCGCCGACCACCGCCGAAACGATGCTGGAATTCAGCCGCACATCCGCCACAGGCGCCACCGCAGACCAGGAGATCCGTATCCCCCGTGGCACCCAGGTCAGCTGCCCACCGGGCGTTCCCGGTTCACCCCAGCCAGTATTTACGACGACGGCGGCAGCCACTTTGGCTCCCGGCATGAGCAGCGTCCTGGTCCCCGCAGCCGATGTCACCATGTACGACGCCGTACCGATTGGTATCGGGACCGGAAGACCAGGCCAGAGCTTCGTGATCCCCAACGCGCCGATCGTCTCGGGCGCAGGGCTGGCGGTCGCCGTCGAAGTTCCGGCAGGGACGCGGCTGAGCAGTGGCGAGGCAGTGCTGGTAGACGGAGAGCCCTTCCGGTACTGCAAGGAAGTGGAGGCGTTCGCCGACGCAAGGCCGGGTGAGTTGCCGGTGCGGATCGACCGAAGTGCCGGCGTCGCGATGTTCGCATGGTGGGACGAAGAGTCCAGCAAGCGGACGGAGGCCGGACAAGGGCCGTTAGTGCCGGGCGCAGGTGCCGAAGTTCGCGCCTGGTACCGCAGCGGTGGTGGTTCGGGCGGTAACGTCGGCGCGGGTCAGCTCACGGTGCTGCGTTCCCCTGTTCCGGGAGCCAAGGTCACTAATCCAGAGCCGGCAACGGGCGGCCGCGATGGTGAGTCCTTGGAGAACGCCCTGAAGCGCGCACCCCAGGATTTTCAATCCCGCGACCGCGCAGTTACTGTCCGGGACTACGAGGTCCTGGCGCGTCGGCACGGCGGTGTGGGCCGTGCGCGGGCTTTCACCCGCAAGGATCTGTGGGCGTTTGCGCGGCCGGGGGAAGTGGAAATTGTGCTGGTGCCGTTCGTTCCTGGCGGCAGGGCAGGCGCGGCCAAACCATTACGGGCAGCGGACCTTACGTCACACGCACGCGACGAAGTGCGGATTGAAGTGGAACAATATCTCCGCAGGCGGTCCACGGTTGGCGCCGAGCCTGTAGTGCGCTGGGGCCTCTACAAACAGGTGCTGGTGGATGCGCGGATCGTTGTTCGTCCCGATGAGGATGCCGAGGCCGTGAAGTCCAGGATCGTGGGCCGCCTGTCTGAAGGGATCAGTCCGCTGAGCCCGGATTCGTCCAGTTACGGATCCGGGTTTGGGAAGCCACTGCGTGTCTCCAATCTGTATCGCGCCATGGAGGAGGCCGAGCCTGGAGTTCAGTATGTGGACCGGGTCAGGCTGGAAGTGGACAAAGTTCCGGACAGTGATGCCGTGTCCTTGGTCCAGGCTGAAGGCCAGGACAAAACGTGGTTCGTGGCCCAAGGCGGCACCCTGTTCCGCACCACCAACGCCGCCGACGGCTGGGAAGCCTGTGCGGATTTTGGAGATGCCTCCGCCGGCGACCAGACGGAAGAAACCGTCCGCGCCATTGCTCCGTTCCGTTCCCCCGCACCCGGCCGTGTGGGTCCGGAGCGGCACCCGGGCATGGTGGCCGTGAGCACGGTGACCGGTACGGGTTCCCGCATCTATATCAGCGAGGACCTCGGCGAATCCTGGCGCAAAGCAGCCGAACTGGGGTTCGTCGTCGCCGATCTGTGTTGGGTGGACCGCCAGGGTGAGCCGTTGCTGTTGCTGGCAGGCGAGCGCGGCCTTTACGAACTTCCGATGAGCCAAGGTGCCATTCCCGTACAGAACGTGGTGGATACGTCCCAGCCGGATCGTGGTTTTTACGCCGTGGACGCTTTGGTGGACGTCCGTGGGCGGACAGGTGTTGTGGTGGCCGCCGAGGCCTCGGCTGGCGTCTGGCTCTCCTCCGACGCCGGTACCGCCGACAGCTTCAAGCAGGTCAAGGCCTCCGGCGAGGATATCCGCTGCATGACCATCCAGTACGACGGCGGTGCAAGCTATGTGTGGCTCGGCCGCGCAGTGCCGGAAGGGACCGGGACGGGATGCCTGCGCCTGAAGATCGACGAGTTGGGCCGCACGGATTTTGATGAAACCTTCATGAATTCGTGGGAGCAGTTCAGCACTGGCTGGACCGGGGGCAGTTGCTGGGGTGTCCACGTGATGGGTGACGCTGCCTACGCCGCTACCCAGAGCGGCGGGGTGTTACGGCTGCAGCTGGGCCAGGCGTCGGCGCAGTGGAGCGTGCCGGACGTTAACTGCAATCTGCCGCTGAGGGACCGCACCCGGTTCGAGCCTGTCCGTTCGGTGTCCGGCGCCATCCTTGACGGCAAGCCCCTGGTCCTGGCTGCCGGCCCCAAAGGCGTCTATCGCAGCACGGACAACGTCGTTCACTGGGAAAGCTGCACCCGGCGCGTGGTGGACGATGTTGTGACGCTGCCCGACACCTGGCTGTTCTGCTCGGGCGACCACAGGATCGAGGTGGTCCATGGCAATGGCTGAGTCCATGGGGCCCCAGGAGTCCAAGCTGCTGAAAGTCCTGCCGGAAGTGTTCCAGGTGGCCGCCGATACCAGCTCACCCCTGCAGGCCCTTCTTGCTGTGGCCGAGGACATGCATGGGCCCGTCAGGCAGGTCTTGGACCGCATCCATACCGTTCCCGATCCCGGCCGCGCGCCGTCGTCGTTGATTCCTTTTCTCTCGCGCTGGGTAGATCTGGATTGGTTGACGCTTCCCGGGCCCGAGGGCGGCGCTGGATCCGGCAACATTCCCGCGACCGGCGCCATTCCCATATCGCGGCAACGGGACCTCATCGCGGCCGCGGCGCAGCTCTCTGCACGCCGCGGCACTGTGGACGGGCTCACCCGCTTCCTGCACCTGGCCACGGGGGTGCCCGGGTTCGATGTCGAATCCGTGCCCGGCGCCTTCCATATCAAGGTGCTGGTTCCTGCGGAAGCGGGTGGGCAGCTGGAGTTGATCCGGCGGGTCGTCAAAGGCATGAAGCCCGCGCACGTGACGGATGAGCTTGAGGTGCGGGCAGATGAATAAGGAGAACCGCACGCCGATTCTTGTGGTGATTGCCTGTGGAGTGATCGCGCTGTTAGTGCTGGTGTTCGGCGTCAGTTGCGGCGGCGGGAACAACGGTGCGGCACGGGACTGGCAGGGCGGATTCTCCGGCGCAGCAGCGGGCGCGAAACTCACTTCAGCAGACCTGTCTGCCCGGGGCGGTTCGTGTTCGGCATCGGATACCCAGCTGGTGGTGACGGGTGCGTGCGTGTTCGATGTGAAGGAATTCGGCGGGGGCTTGTTCTATTTCGGACCTCCCACCAAGCGGGCAAGGCTTGCACCGCAGCAAGCGGTCACCGTCTCCCTGTTGGTGCAGGGCACGCGGGCTGAGCAGAATTCAGGCCCGGGGAAAACCGTGGACCTGACCTTCGGGACCTCGGGCGGACAGCTGGCAATCGTCTGTCCCGGCCTGGGGACCTGTGTGTTGCTGATCCAGGAAGCCGGAGGCTGAAATGTGCTGCTGTGCGCCGAAACTACAAACCGCGATCCCAGGAGTTGTTGTGCCATGACTGCCATCACCATGACGTTGAGCTCCCCGGACGTGGTCCTTAAAGAGGGGAAGGGATCGCTGACAGCGTCCGTTACCAACGGCTCCACCACTTCGGAACGCGTAGTGCTCGGCGCGTTCCCCGGGCAGGTGACCAATCCGCCGTCGAAGACTTACACCACCATCCCCAACCCGTTGCGGACCATCGGTGCCGGGGCCACCGAACAGTACGTGGTCAATTTCGACACCGACGGGGCTTCCGCGGGCAGCTACCCGGTGAAGTTGATCGCATACTCCGCCGACGACGCACCCGAGGACTACGCGGACCAGGCGCATGTGGTCACGCTGACTGTTCCGGCGGCCGAGAAGCCGAAGCCCAAGCCCGGATTCCCGTGGTTGTGGGTGATCATCGGGGGCGTGGTGCTGCTGGCGGTTATCGGCGTGATCCTGTACTTCATGTTCAAGGACGCCAACGTTCCGGACGTGAAATCCAAACCGCAGGCTGAAGCGGTCAAGATCGTGACGGACGCCGGTTTCAAAGCGGCCACAACGGAAATCGAAAGCGCCTCGCCTGAAGGAACGGTAGTCAACCAGAGTCCCGCCGGCGGCGAGAAAGCAGGGCGCGGCAGCACGGTCAACCTGGAAATCGCGGTGCCCGTGAAGGCCACCGTGCCCAGTGTCCTGGGATCACGGATTGAAACGGCCCGCAACGCCTTCCAGGCCGCACAACTGCAATTGGACTTCACCCAGGGTTCCGCTTGCCAAAGCTCCCCTCCCCTCTCCCTGATGAGGTGCGTAGTGGTGGGCGTCAATCCCGACGTCGGCACCAAAGTTAACGTCAACGCACTCGTTTTGGTGCGGACTGAGTTGAGGTCCAGCATCATCCTTGATCCGGTGAACATCTGCCTGAGCAACCCCCAACTCTGCGAGGTGCGGCTCAACCCGTGATTATTTCCGGACACGTTTGCCTGCCTGGGCAGCTGCCATGAAAAGATCAACCATGCGTCCCATGCAGCACTCCAGCAAACTCCAGAATGTCCGCTACGAACTCCGTGGTCCCATCCTCCAGGCTGCCAAGGCCATGGAAGCCGAGGGACACCGCATCCTCAAGATGAACCTCGGGGACACGGCACCGTTCGGGCTGGAAGCGCCGGAGTCAGTGGTGGTGGACATGATCCACCACATCCGCGGGGCCCAGGGCTACAGCGACTCCAAAGGCATCTTCTCCGCCCGGACCGCGATCTCGCAGTACTACCAGACGCGCGGACTGATGACGATCGGCGTCGAGGATGTCTTCATCGGCAACGGCGTCAGCGAACTCATTTCCATGACCCTGCAGGCGTTCATGGAAAACGGTGACGAGATCCTGATCCCGGCTCCGGACTACCCGCTCTGGACCGCGGCCGTGACACTCACAGGTGGCAAAGCCGTGCACTACCTCTGTGACGAGGATGAGAATTGGTGGCCGGACATGGCCGACGTCGAAGCGAAGATCACCCCGCGCACACGGGGCATCGTGATCATCAACCCGAACAATCCCACGGGTGCCGTCTACCCCCGGCACATCCTTGAGCAATTCGCGGCGTTGGCGCGGAAGCACGATCTCGTTCTGTTTTCCGATGAGATCTACGAGAAGATCCGCTACGTCGATGCACCGCACATTCATACCGCCGCGGTGGCAGACGACATCCCGGTGTTGACGTTCAGTGGACTTTCCAAGGCCTACCGCATGCCCGGCTACCGTGCAGGCTGGGTTGCCGTGACTGGACCATTGACCGCAACGGCTGCCTATCGGGAATCCTTGGAACTGCTGGCCTCGTTGCGGTTGTGTTCCAACGTTCCCGCCCAGCATGCCATCCAGACCTGCCTGGGCGGGTACCAAAGCATCGAGGCACTGATTCGTCCCGGCGGGCGCCTGCGTGAGCAACGGGATCTGGCGTTGAAATTGTTGACGGCAATCCCAGGCGTTTCGTGCGTTCCCGCGGCTGGCGCCATGTACCTGTTCCCTCGGTTGGACCCTGAGATCTACCCCATCGAGAGCGACGAGAAGTTCGTCCTCCAACTCCTGCAGGAGCAGAAGATCCTCGTCTCGCACGGAACGGCCTTCAACTGGCCCACGCCGGACCACTTCCGCTTCGTGATCCTGCCGACCGTGGAGGACATCGAGGAAGCCGTGCGCAGGATCGAACACTTCCTCGCCGCGTACAGGAACCGCCCGGTGGACTAACCACGTGGCTTGCTGACCTTCTTTGGCCCGCCGGGCCACTCTTTGTAACCCACATGGGTTGGATTTTCGCCCTCTGGCCAGCAAAGAGGGTCAGGAAGCCACGGGCTACACCGCCCGTGAGCTCCGTGACTTTGAGGAACTTGGGCTGGCTGAGAATCAGCAACACCGCGAACACGATTTTCAGGACCGGCAGCAAACCAAGGATTGCCGCTGCCTGCCCCTCTGGAAAGCTCTCATCCATCAAGTCTTCGCCATGACGAATTGAGAGCACAGTAAATGGATGTCCTCCTAGCTGCCGCGTTGATTCTCTGAGCAACCAGGAGGACATCCCGTACTTAGTTGAACTGGCGAGCAAACACGTTTGCCCAGCTTCCGCTTCCGGGGACTGTCACTAGTCCTCGATGAGTTTCACACCGTCGGCGGCTGTGAGCAGGGGTGGGAGTTCTTTGCTCGGGCTTGGAGGCATCAATTCTTCCTCTGAAACTGTGCCACGAGCGGCGTACGCCGGCCAGAAGTTCATGCTCGCTCCCCACTGAGTCAAAAGAGTGTCTATGGGGATGTAGCAACCGAGAATGGAACCGTTGTGGTCAATGGCCCCCACGTGCATGCCAACAGCTCGCAGACCTTGACTGTCTTGTCGCCAAACAGGACCGCCGGAATCGCCACCGGCTCGGGCATAGTTTGCGCAGTAGACGTAAACTCCATTCCAGTCGACAAAGCGGTATTGGATCGTTCCTTCAGTCCAGCCCGTTGTATTGCCCATCTTGCCGACCGCAGTGCCGAGAGTCTGATCACCGCTGGGCATCTTCCCCGTTACCTGTCCGCTGCCAGGAGTACTCCCCGTCTTTGGGTCAACAATGGTCTGGTAGACGTCGACGCCCGCATCCGGTCGAACGAGCGCGGAGTCACCATCAGTGCCGCCAGCCTTTCGGTACGCCAACGTGCCGAAGCCGGCGCCCGTGCCGGATACCCGTTCCCCCACAGAAAAGCAATGGCCAGCCGTCAGGATGAAAGTTCCGCTCGTGCCGTTAATGACATAGCTGCCGGTACACTAAGGCGAAGTGCCTTTGTACATAGGGTGACCAACCAGATAGTTGTACCACCCTGCGTGAGCCGGCTGCACGCCGATCACCACGATGAAAAGTGCCGCAATCAGGGCCGCGATCCCGGAGATCCCGCCCTTGAATAAATTCCTCATATTGCCTCCATATTGAATTTTGCACGTCGGCAAGGCCGACTACGGCAGAGCCTAGCCCACAAACAGACAATTCATGGTCGCCGCGCCCATTTGCGATCTGGAGCGAATCAATTTGCAGTCGTATAGAAATGTGGCATTGAACACACTCCTAGGGCAAATCATGATCGCTGCTCCCAAGCTTGTGGCTGGAAGTATTTGATAGGTCAGTTACAACATTTTGGAACAAATCATATTAGGAGCACTACAGAGTTTTCCTATGGTTCTATCCGAGATTTCCCGGTATATTCCGGATATGAAGGCAAGATGGAACAGACTAGCAACGGTTGGATCGGTATTGTCTTTGGCGGCTATAGTCGGGGCGTGCGCCGCACCCGCAACATCCTCGACACCGCCACCCCTGCGTCTCGTCACGGCCGCTGCACGTCAGCAAGTGGTTATGGACGCGGCGTTCTCAGGGGAACTGTCAGTTGATGGCGAAGGCTGCGTTCGGGCGAAGGCGGCTGGCGATGCCTCAATGTTCAGTCTCGTATGGCCTCAGGGCTACACAGTCCGGGGCGATTCGAAGAGCTTCGAAGTCGTTGACGCCAACAAGAACGTCGTAGCCCGGTCCGGAACGTCCTTGAAAGTCGGCGGCGGCCTCGTTGATGCTGTCTCGGACAGCTGGACGGAAAGTAGCTGCGCCAAGGGCAGTCTCTGGATGGTTGCAGAGTAGCGATCTTCGTAGACGCTACCCCGCCGACGACCGTTTTCCAGGGGCAGAACGAGCATGCCCGCATCTAAAGCAACATGCTCGGACTGGAACGCCACCAACGCAAATACAGGGGTGGAAAGCGGTGGCACGCTGTTTCTGCCGGCGAACTCGCCTAGGAGGCGAGAGCGAATAGGAAACTGATTAATACTGCCTCGCGCGGGTCGAGAAATGGCTGGTTAATCGAAGCAGACGATTCTTCCTCTAATGATGTTCTGTGGAACGCGTCGCGCGACCTTAGGTGTCTCGTTGCTCTCGAATCGGACAAGAGATTTCATGGGGTGTGAATAACGAGAATAATTTGCGGTTGATTACTATTTCGACACAGCTTCGGCCACACTTCCCCTAAAATTTCTGAATCCAAAATGAATGCCAGATTAAAAGGGGTTGAGCATCAATAGGCACATCATCACGAGGCAGGTATTCACACATCAGGTGGAGGGACTGTTCAGCTCATTCCCTCCACGGGGCGCGGTCATCCTCCAACGACCACCGCCCCACCGTGATTTGCGGCAAGTCTCGCGGCGCGAAGGCTTAAGGCGCCGAGTCCACCACCGAGGTCCTCAGTGACGTCCACGTCGTGACGGTCCCTGCGGGATATCCGGGATAATCCTTGATCAGCACGGACTGTCCCCCGATGACCACACCCGAGGCGGGATCGATGACGATGTTCGATCCCGTCACTCCGTCTGATGATGCGATGCCAATGGCGATGCCTGTGCGGCCATCGATTACTGCGTGCCTGTCAGCCACTGTAACGCCGGGAATCAGAGCAGCTGCCTTGTAGAGCGCAGCGCGCAGGTCAGCCGGAACGATTCCTGTCCGCAGACCATTCGCGATTGCCGTGAAAGCCTCATTGTCGGGAGACTTCCCGGCGCCCTTGGTGCGTTCGTAGATCAAGTCCAGCAGAGCCCGTGGATCCCTGGGCAGACTCGCGGCCTCCCTTAACGGCGTACCAACGATGACGGTCGGCTCATTCCCATAGAAGACACCTCCAGGGGAACGCAGAATCCCGACGAACTCAGGTTGCCCATCCGACTCGGCTTCCTGGGCTTTACGGACCTCGTCTGGCAGAGGCTTGGCTTCCTTGCTCGACGAGTCCAAAATCATGCGAGGTTCCAAGTTCCAGACCCAAACGTCTGCTCTGTCGGCTGGCACGTACATCTGACTGTTTGTGGTCTCCTCCCATCTCACGTCACTTACATCGGCAGCCTGCCCGCCCGATCCAAAGACCGACTCCGTTGCGATTTTCAGATACTGTCCGGGTCCCACCACAGGGTCGGACGTTTGAATAGCTGCAGCAGCAGCGTTGTTCAGCACCTCGGCCGCCTCAGCTGTGGTTCCCGGACCGCCGGATCTGACGACATCGGCAATGACGATACCGCCGACCAACAGGGCGGCAGCGGCAGAAGCGAAAAGAGCACGTCGCCGGAACCGGATGGGCGTAACGGTGGTTTTCCGCTGAGGTGTTGAGGTGCCGGACGCTTGCACTTTGGCCATGACTTTCTCCCTGCCGCGGGCCAATGTGACAGGCGGTGCGGAGCCGACGTCGCTACGCATCTCGCGGAGCAGCTGCAGTTCGTCCATGGTGGTTCTCCATTTCGGTAAGTCTTTCGAGGCTGAACTGGGTTCGAAGTATTTGGCGAGCACGGTTCAAGCGGGAACGAACCGTCCCCACCGGCACGCTCATGGCCTGGGCTATGCCTTCGTAGGTCAGATCGGCCCATGCGTAGAGCAGCAGCGTTTCCCTGTCTATGGCTTCCATGTTCCGGAGGGACTGGGCAATTCGACCGATGGCGACCTTGGCGTCGACCTCTGCGGCGATCCGGTCTGAATCGTCGGCCGCTGCTTCGCGCGTGGCGGACCTGGCGGCCGTCTTGAGAACTTTTGCTTCAGCTCGGTGATGCTGTCGAAGCAAATTAGTAGCGATTCCGAACAACCATGGCCGGGCATCGTCCCGGCCCGTGTCGTAGGTTTCCAGATGCTCCCAAGCGACCAGGAAGGTTTCCGAGGTGACGTCGTCCGCGGCGAATTCCCCGGCCCTTCTGGCCGCATACCTGTAAATGGCTGAGGCATGCCGATCGTACAGCTCCCCGAAAACTGCGGGGCTGTCCCGGGACCGCCTGATGATGTCGCTGTCTGTGCTCACACTATGTATTGACCGCTGGCCGCAAAAGAGTTCACGCAGCGGCCTTCTTCCTCCCCTGGACCTCGACGTCAGACTATCCGCCCCTGCTGATCTCGTCCGGGACCGCGGCCTTGCTCAAGCTGTCACACTTCCGTCCCCCCTTACGACATCCCTGATGTAAGGCACCACCACAGAAGGGGAAACAGCATGACCCGCATCAATATCGGCCACAGCAACAAGCTCGGCTACGCCGCTGTCATCGGGCTGGAAGGTTACGCCCGGAAGTCGGTTGATCCCGACTTGTACGAAATCATCAAGCTCCGCGCCTCCATCTTGAACGGCTGCGGTTTCTGCGTGGACATGCATGCCACGGACGGCCGGAAGCGCGGGATTCCCGCCCGCAAGCTGCATGCCGTGGCAGCGTGGCAGCATTCGAAGGTGTTCTTCGACGCCCGCGAGCAGGCCGTGCTGGCCTTGACTGACGCCATAACCCTGCTGGGGCCGGACACCGTTACTGACGAGATCTGGAATGCGGCCGCCACCCATTTCGACGACAGCCAAATGGGAGGCTTGGTCCTGGCCATCTCCACGATCAACGTGTGGAACAGGATTGCCGTGAGCACGCAGATGGAGCCGCCGGTGGATGAGAAGAACCCGATCGTCTGAGGGGTAGCGTGGAGGGCATGAGTCTTGCGGTATCGGCCACGGCCGCGTGGCAGAGCGAACGGAATCGTTTGCTGGGAATCGCCTACCGGATGTTGGGAGATTTCGGCCATGCCGAGGACGTCGTCTCCGAGGTTGCCATCGATGCCGTCCGGCAGGAACGCAAGGCCGATGGCCACAGCGTGGAATCCTGGCCCGCGTGGCTAACCACAGTGTGCGTGCGGCGCTCGGTTGACCGGGTGCGCCAACTCGCCGCTGTGCGTGAGGACTACACCGGGCCTTGGTTGCCGGAGCCGGTAGACACCTCCAGGCTTCCGGAGGAAACCGTGGCCAACCGCGAGCTCCTGTCCTTAACCTTGCTTCACCTGGCTGAGCAACTGGCTCCGGAGGCGAGGGCCGCCCTGGTGCTCCACCGCGCTTTTGGGATGTCCGCGCCGGAAATCGCGGACATCCTGGAAAAGACCCCCACTGCCGTACGCCAAATGATTTCCAGGGCCGAGCGCCGCTTGGACATCGACCCCGACGCTCCCGCTCCCAGGACCAAGGATCGCGCGGCCTTGGAGAAGCTGGTACGCGCCATCGAGCACGGCGACATTGACACGGTAGTTGCGATGCTCGATCGGGACGCAGTGCTGTGGGCCGACGGCGGTGGCAAGGTCAAGAGCGCCATGAATCCCGTGTTCGGGGCGGAGCGGATCGGGCGGTTCTTCGCGGGCATCCTCGGCAAAGCAGCCGCCTTCGATCCCGCACAGCCGGTCCGTTCCCGGATCATCGAGGTCAACGGCGAAGCTGCTGTATTGCTATGGCATCAGGGCCGCTGCGATGTCTTGTTGATCGACGGCGGCCTCGACGGGAGCGTCCGGGAGCTGCGCCAGCTTGCCAATCCGGACAAGCTGACCCGGCTTTCGCTGGGCGAACCGTAGGGCTGACTCAGTCTCCCGCCGAACCACTCACGCGCAGGGCGTTGATGATCGCCGGAATGGACGAAATCAGCATGATCAGCGCCCACACGAGGGCAACCACCACAGTGATCAACGCCCAGAACTGATCTCCAATGGACACCAGCGGTCCGGGCAGGAAGCCGTGGATCAGCCCCAGGATCATCTGAAGCAGCACGGACACCACCAGCAGCACCACCAGCACCGTGACTTTGAGGAACTTCGGCTGGCTGAGAATCAGCAACACCGCGAACACGATTTTCAGCACCAGCAGCAAACCCAGGATTGCCGCTGCCTGCCCTTTCGGAAAGCTCCCCCACAGCGTCAGGTACGCAATGGTTCCAAACGGGGTGGCCACGAACAACCCGATCATCAGGAACAACTTCGCCAAGGCCAACATTGCGGTGAGGAACGCCGCGATAACCCACAGCAACGTCACGATGAACGTCGTGAGGCCCTGGATCCGGCCATAGGTTCGCAGGTCGATGATCAGGCTAAGCCCCAGCATCACCACCGTGAACAGCAGCAAGCCATCCAGGAATGCGAGGAATCCAATGCCCGCGCCTGGCGGTTCGGCATCGGCCCGCTGGGTCTTGAGGAAGACATCCAGCGGTACGCCCAGGTTGTTGGCATCGCTTGCGGAGACGGGGTCGACGGCGGTCTGCCCCAGCAGGAGCGACATACCCACCTCGGCCAGGACTACCAGGGCAAAGACAACGACGGCCGCAATGAAGAAGGGACGGCGCAGGGCACCCGGGTCAGGCCCGCTGCGGAACCCCTCACGAATTGACCACGCTGCGGCCATGGCTCAATTGTGGCACCGGGGGTTTCAAATACAAGCGCCCCACCAACAATGCCGCAGCACCCAGAACGGCCGGGACCAGCAGCGCCCAGCCGCTGAAGAGCAAGACCACGAGCATCACGACGGCGGCCACGATCACGCCGTACCAGGCCGCGGTTCCGCGGTGCAACAGGAGTACGCCCGCCGCCAATCCAAAGGCGGTCACAGCCGTGAAGCAGGCCGAGGCGGCGCCGATCTGGAATTCCATGCTGAGGAAACCCAGAGCTGCGAGGGCAAAGGAAAGCGACGTCATGACAGCGAGTGCCGCCAGGCTCACGGAAGGTACCTCCCCGGCGCCCACGCCACGCGCCAAAGGCCGCGGCAGCACGCCGTCGGACGCCAACCTGGCACCCAGCTTGCTGGCCCCGGCCACGAACGTATTCAGTGGCCCAAACGTCAACACTGCTGCCGCCACAGCCGTCACCGGAGCGGCCGCCGGGCCCAGTCCTTTCGCGAGCAGTTCGGCCACCGGGACGCTGCTGCCCGCGAGTCCGGGACCGAGGACGGCGACGCACGCCGCCACCAAGCCGATGTAGACAACACCCACAACCACGAGCGTCAGCCAAGTTGCCCGCTTGAGGTCGCGTTCGGGGTGGCGGAACTCGCCAGCCAGATGCGTCACTGCCTCCCAACCGGCGAAACAGAAGAAGAGCAGGCTCGCTGCACCGCCCACTGCCCAGTAGCCGTTCGGGGCCAAGGGAACGAAGTTTTCTGCCTTGGCGTAGGGCGCCGCAACGGCTACGGCGAGCGCAAGCAACGCCACGAGTAGGACCATGAGGAGGAGTTGGAGTTTGCTCGAGACGCGGATCCCCACCGCGTTGCTCAGGAAACCTGCCGCCAGGATCAGCCCCGCTGCGATCAGGGCCGTTTCCCGCCCACCGCCCATGGCATGCGCGATGTACTCCCCGCCGATCACTGCGGTGGCGGGCGCCCCGAACGGGATGGCGAAGTAGAAGAGATAGCCGGCCACAACTGAGGCTCGCTGCCCGAAAGCGCGGGTCACGAACGTGGCGATCCCGCCGGCGTCGGGCTGTTGCCTCGACATTTCAGCAAAACTGAACGCCACGGGGGTGCAGAAGACCAACAGCAACGCCCACGCTAATAACGACGCCGGTCCAGCAACTTGGGCGGCGATGGCCGGCAGAACCAGCACACCCGAGCCCAAAATGGCACCTACATAAATGCCGGTCGCCCTGAACAAGCCAAGGCCTGCATTACCCGAATTACTGACAGCTCTACTCACCCTTCTACTGAACAGTGTTCGGAACAGATGCAACAAGCGGGAAAACTGCCTGCTCGGGGCAATATCCTGCCGAATTCCTGTTGGGCTCGTGCTTCCTGACCTTCTTTGGACTTTGGGCGGGCGCTGTGCAGCCCAAAAGGGCTGATTAACACCCTGGCGGACGCCAAAGAGTGTCAGGAAGCAGCGGCCACTTGTACCCGACGCCGCAGCCGGGCCACCAAGGTAGCGGCGAGTAGCGCCGTCGTGATTTCCAGTCCGATCACCAGCAGGAGTCCGACAGGGCCGGATGAAAAAACAGCGCCGGTGGTATCTGCAACGCTCGACGCCCGCCCCCCACCATGCGCGTGTCCGGCACCTCCCGCTCCCAGCAGCAGGACGGAATGAAGGGCAATCATTGCCACAGCGGAAACCGTCACTTGGTGAAGAGCCCTGACGCGGCTGTGGCGCCAGATGTGAAAGGTGCACGGGACGCAGATCGCCGCCACCGCAATCATGAGGACGCCGAGCCACGCGCCGTGGTGTCCCCAGGCCGCGACCCAAAGGTGGACCAGGCACGAAACAGCCGTGAGGACTGCGCAGATCCGGGGATGGAGGACGGGCCCGGTTGACCGGACCCGTCCCGTCATCGTGGTCATTTCCAGGTACCGCTTAGTGGCAATGCCCATGATCTGAGCCGGACACATCGCCGTGTTGATCCGCAGCGGCGGTGGCAGAGCTGTGGCAGCTCGAGCCTGATGAGTTGGCGGGCACATCCAGCACAGGGCTGCGATCGAAGAAGCCTTCGGGGCGCAGCTTGAAGCCAACCGTGTCCACGGGCATGATGGGCCAGTCCTCCACGCGGGGGAAGTGTGTGAGGCCGAAGGTGTGCCAAAGAACGATGTCCTGGCCGTCGATGTCCCGGTCCTGGGCCACGTAGGCGGGCAAGCCAGCTCCGCCGGAGTGCTGGTTCACGAAGTCACCAGTGGGGTACCGTTCCTCGTCGGAGTATCGCGTAACCCAGAGGTCCTTTGTGGCGAATGCGGCGCGCTTTGCTATGGAGGAACCTGGATCGGCCAGCAGCGTGGGCTGGTTTTCGGCGTGGAGCTTGTAGCCAACCGGCTCGCCCAAACGGTTTCGGGACTCGGGGTTGGAGATGATCCACGTCCTGCCAGCGCGTGCATCGGCCTCACGGACGCCATCAGACTCTTTTGTCAGGACTGTGCGTTTGCGGGAGAACGCGTTGCCGCGCTCATTCCCCGCACCCATGGCTTGACGGACAACGTCCTCTTCCTCCACCCGGTTGGTGAATCCGTCAACGGCCATGTCCAGGCGCGCGCTGAAGAGGTGCTGGTGGAACGGCGCGCCGAGTCCTGGAGCCAACTGCGAGATGTTGTCCGAGCCGCCCTCGGGGAAGGCGCTGGTGAACACGATGCCGGTGGCCTTGGCTTCGAACTCGATGGTTCCGTCGAGGTAGAGGTACCAGTAGAAGCCGTAGTCGTAGTTGCCGATGGTGGTGAAGAAGGAGATCACCATGCGACGGTTGCGGCGGGTGTAGTTGATCCCGGTCCAGAGGTCCGAGTGCTTGGAGAGGATGCCCCAGTCTTCCTCGTGCATGCAGATGCCATTGCGGATTTCCCGGGGGTTGCCGAAGGCGTCGCTGATGACAGGGCTGAGGTAGGTGATGTCACCCAAGCAGTCGCAACCAAGTTCCAGGGAGTTGGCGTACTGGCCCACGAGGTATTCGCCGGTGTCGAAGTAGTTCTGCCAGGACCTAATGGGCGAGGGATCGCCGTAGGGCACCACCATCTCGGCGATGGACGCCCGATTGATGATGGGCCTAAGGCGGTCTCCGTCCTTGAAGGAAAGGTTATGGAGGACAACTCCTTCGCGCACATCGAAGCCGACGTCCACGCTCCACTTTTCCCACTCCACATGATTGCCGCCGGTAACGGTGAAGCTCGGGCCTTCGGGTTGGGTAATGCTGATGGGCTTTTGGGTGGTCCGGAGCGGGCCTGTGAGTTGGGGATCGGTGTAGTTTCCGTGCTCTTCCGGAATCGGCATGACACCGAGATCAATGACCTGGGTGACTTCCTTGTTGACCACATCCACATACGCCACCAGCCCATCCACAGGGTGCGCCCAAGCGCTGTCCTCCGGGAAATCCTGCACGAATGCCAGACCACGGAGGATGCGGCGGCCCCTCTCGTCGTCGTACTCAAACACGCCTGCGGACAGCGGAGCGACCCGTACCTTGGCCACCTCCAGGTCCCGCGCTGCCAGGGCGGCGAGCCACCGTTCATCCGCGGCAAGCAGCGTCTCAACAACCTCGAACTCTTCCTCCAGCACGGGAAGTTCCCCGGAGACTTTGGTGTCCAGTTCTGTTGCGGACAGGATCTGGCCGTGGGTCACGGACACCAGGACGTCGGTAGGAGCCCCGCCGGAGATGTCGTGGATGAACACACGGAAGCGGCGGTCTTCTTGTGCTTGCCCGCGGGACGGATCCACAAGGCCCAGGTAGGCGATCCGCTGCTCGTGGCCAAGATGTCCGGCAGCCTGAAGGAGGCGCTGCACCTCGGAGATTTCAGCGCCTGTGGCCAGTCGATACTGGGTTTCCTCAACGGCTGCGTCAGTTGCTGTCTGGGTTGCTGTGGGCGTCATGGCTGCCTCTTGTCCGGGACCTGTGATGGGTCAGGATTTATTTTCTATAGGTGTAGAGAATAACTGACGTGTTAGCTCAGTCACAAGGCCTGGTCCACATATTGTTTCTAAGAAACTGCAGCACTCCCCGCCGTTGCCGACGAGACCAGATCACTCATTTCCAGTGCCCGCCCGGCTTGAAGTGCCTCTGCCCATTCATCCGTGGAGGCAACAGCGGCCCAGTTGGAGTTCAACAGCGCCATAAGCGTGGTGTGCACGGTCCTAGCGTCCGCCGCCCCTGCATCGTTGACGAGGTTGATGGCGCCAGTGGCATCTGAGAGGACTTCAGTGGTGAAGCCAAGGAACTCCGCTTCAACGGCCGAGGCAAGGATGCAGTTGTTCGTCATGTAACCCACCAAGGTGACGGTATCGACGTCGTGCTCCCCCAGCCAGCCAGCGAGGTCCGTGCCAGCGTAAACAGAGCCGTACTGCTTGATGACCTCTTTCCATGAAGCTGTCCTGCGCGCTTCGACATCGGGGTGGAGATCAAATTCCGGCGTTCCGGGGGCGAAGACCGGCGCGCTTTCTCCTTCGCTGTGCTGTATCGCCGCGATGGGGATCCCTGCGGCGGCCGCTGCATCGATGGCCTTCACGATCATCGGAAGTGATTCCTGATGCTTCGGGTATTGGATCTCAAGGGGTCCGCTGAAGTACTGCTGCTGGACATCGACAAGGACAAGGGCGCGGCGGGGTGTGCTCATACTTTTCTCCCAAATAGCGGCTGGTTGCTCGCCAATTGGCGGCTCTTCCATCATTGGCGTCCCAGCCAGTAACCACCAGTGGCACAAATGCCCATCTACGATGGAATCAGGCCAAAAACATAGAGGAGGGCTGCGTGCGGATCGCTGTCTACGCGTTCGATGACGTCACGATGTTTCATCTGGCGGTTCCGCAGATGGTTTTCGACGAGGTCACACGGCAAGGCCTGGCTGAATGGAACACGGTGCTCTTCTCGGACGAGGCGGGCCATATTCGAACCACCGAGGGTTATCAATTAGGGGAAATCCATGGCCCGGATGCCGCAGAGCAGGCAGACGTTGTGGTGGTGCCGTCGTGGTTCGCGGACGGACGCGAAACCAGCGAGACTCTACGCAAGATCCTTCAACAGGCTCACGGGCGCGGCGTAACTATCCTGGGGCTTTGCCTTGGCACTATCCCCGTCGCCGATGCCGGCCTCCTGAGCGGACGTTCTGCCGTCACACATTGGCAGGCCTTCGACGCCCTGGCCAACCGGCACCCCGATGTATTCCTCGATCAAAGAGTGCTCTACATCGATCACGGAGACGTGCTGACTTCCGCGGGGACAGCATCCGGACTGGATGCTTGCCTGCACCTGGTTCGAGCCCGTCTGGGAGCGGAGGCAGCGAACCGCATCGCACGCAGCCTGGTCATCGCCCCACACCGTGAGGGCGGACAGGCGCAGTACATTGAGCACCCCCTTCCACCACGCTCCTCGGATGATCCGATGGCGCGCCTGCTGGAGTGGGCCTTGGGCCGGCTGGGCGAGGACCTCAGCATCGATCGCCTCGCGGCCCAGGCCCACATGAGTCGCCGAACATTCGTCCGCATTTTCCGTGCCTCAACAGGGACGACACCTTCGGCATGGATACGCACACGACGACTCGATGCTGCCCGGCGACTACTGGAAACCACAGACTTGTCGGTAGATCAGATTGCTGCTGACTGCGGATTTGGCAGCCCCGTGACGCTCCGGCAGAACTTCGCAAGCGCGTTTGCCATCACACCCACGGAATACAGGCGCACCTTTGACGCTCAGTCAGCGCCCGCCTGAAACGTAAGATGAGACCCAAGACCTGTCTGCCATATATTTCTCCGGGAGCCCCGTAAAGTGCCAAAGATTGTGGACCACGATCAACGACGCCTCGAACTGGTGGACGCAACCTGGCGGATCATTGCAAGGCTGGGCATTGAAGGCGCCACTATGCGCGAAATTGCCGAGGAAGCCGGCTTTGCCAATGGCGCCCTCAAGCCCTACTTTCCCACGAAGGATCTGCTGCTGACGTCAGCTTTCGGGCACGTTTTCAACCGCACCAACCAGCGCATCGCCGCCGTGACCTCGGGCTTGGCCGGCATCGCCGCCCTGCGCGCCTTCTGCGCCGAAGTCCTGCCGCTGGACGAGGAACGGGTCAACGAAGCCCGCATCGTGATCCCGTTCTGGCAGAAGGCACTCAACGACGCCGAGATGGCAGCCCTGCACAGCGAGTCCATGAACCAGTGGCACAACACCATCACCGCACATGCGGCGGCAGCCCGCGCGGCCGGCGAGATTGCCGCCCCCGTTGGCGACGCCGCCGTCGCCGATCATCTGCTCAACATGATGCTGGGCGCCCAGATCGTGGCAGCACTGTCCCCCGCAGAGCACTTTGCCCAGGATCTTGAAGGGCAACTGGACAACTATCTGAGGTTGCTGGCTGCCTAACTGCTGGGCGGGCTAACTGCTGGCGCCGGACGCCACCACGCCGACGCCCAGTCCGGCGATAACCCCGCTGCTGACACGCTCGACGGCGGTACTCACCTTGGGGCGCTTGAGCCACCGCATCGCCCTGAACGCCACTACTGCGATCATCGAGAGGTAGGCAAAGGCAATGACGGCAACCACGATGCCCAGGATGAGTGATGTGCCCATAGTGTCGCCGCCATGCGGGATGAACTGTGGGACCACGGCCAGGTAGAACAGGCCTACCTTCGGGTTGAGCAGGGTGGAGAGCGCTCCTGCGCCCAGCGCCGCAAGCCGGCTGTACGGGAGAGGTGTCTCCGAGCCTGCTCCGGCGACTCCGGCCTTGGCTGCTTTCCGGGACTTGATGAACGAAGAAACGCCGAGGTACAGCAAGTACAAGCCGCCCGCGATCTTCAGCCACCGGAAGAGTTCGGCCGATTGTTCCAACAGCGCGGCCAATCCAATACCCACCAAGGCAGCCCACACAATCGCGGCACCTGCCGATCCAGCCGCCGCAGCGATCCCGGCGCTTGGCCGGTTCAGGGCAATGCGCAGGACCAGGAACGTATCCGGGCCCGGGGTCACGGAGAGGACCAGGCAGAGACCGGCGAAGGCGGCGAGGGATGCAAGAGTCACCCGCCGAATTATCCGGTACGAAAGGGGCCGAGGGAAAGCGTTCGCTTCCCGTCAAGGGCTGTTCGTGCATAGACAAGGCGACTCCGCGTGACGCCAACCACACTGGAATCATCGCCGCGTGCCTCAACGGCCGCCAAGACTTACTACCCGAGCGGAGTACCAATGGAGACTTACGACGCCCTGCTGGCCTCGATCACCCCGGCCCCTGGCCAGAACAGCCGCACGATTCTTGACCCTGCAACGGGTGAGGCTGTCGGTGAAGCCCCCGTCCACACCGTTGAAGATCTTGACGCCGCTGTTGCAGCTGCCGCAGCTGCACAGCCGGCCTGGGCTGCCTTGGGCCACGACGCGCGGTCCGCTGCACTCATGAAGGCCGCCGACGCCGTCGAACGCTCTGCTGAAGAGCTCGCCCAATTGCTCTCCCGCGAGCAGGGCAAGCCGCTCAATGGCCCGAACGCCCGCTTCGAAGTCGGCGCTTGCGCAGCATGGCTCCGGGCAACTGCCGCCACGCCACTGGACCCTGAAACCGTGGTGGACGACGGCGAAACCCGCGCCGAACTGCACTACCGGCCCATCGGCGTCGTGGGTGCCATCGGCCCCTGGAACTGGCCCATGATGATCACCGTCTGGCAGATCGCGCCGGCCCTGCGCATGGGCAACGCGGTGGTGGTCAAGCCCTCCGAATACACTCCGCTGTCCGTGCTGGCGTTGGCCGCAATCATCAATCAGGAACTGCCCGAGGGTTTGCTGTCCGTGGTGTCCGGTGGCCGCGACGTCGGCGAGGCCCTGGCAGCGCACGAGGCAATCGGCAAGGTCATGTTCACCGGTTCCACTGCCACAGGCAAGGCGATCATCCGCTCGTCGGCTGATACGGTCAAGCGCCTCACGCTGGAACTTGGCGGCAACGACGCCGGCATCGTCCTCCCCGATGCCGACCCCAAAGCCATCGCTGAGGGCCTTTTCTGGGGTGCGTTCATCAACACCGGCCAGACCTGCGCCGCGCTGAAGCGCCTCTACGTCCACGACTCGCTGTACGAGGCAGTGTGCACTGAACTCGCCGCCGTTGCTGCTGCGATGCCGATGGGCAATGGCCTGGACGAGAACAACGTCCTTGGCCCGCTGCAGAACCGTCAGCAGTACGACATCGTGGCCCGCCTGGTGGAGGCTGCCCGCGCATCCGGCGCCCGCATCCTGCTCGGTGGCAACCCCGACGCCGATCAGCCCGGCAACTTCTACCCCACCACGCTGGTAGCCGACATCGACAACGACAACCCGCTGGTGGCCGAGGAACAGTTCGGCCCTGCCCTGCCGATCATCCGGTACAGCACCGTTGACGAGGCAGTCGCCAAAGCAAACGCGCTCGACGTCGGACTCGGCGCCTCAGTCTGGTCCTCGGACTTGGCTGCCGCCCGCGAGGTCGCCTCCCGCATCCAAGCCGGAACCGTGTGGATCAACAAGCACGGCGCAGTGGACCCTCGCATCCCGTTCGGCGGTGCAAAGCAGTCCGGCTATGGCTTGGAGTTCGGCGCGGAAGGCCTCAAGGCGCTGGGTGTTCCGCAGATCATCAACGGCTAGGTTCCGGCCCCTGGCCCAACTGGGGGACAGATAACGTCGCTCTGAACCGTCATAGCGCCGTTATCTGTCCCCTAGTTGGGTTTGAGGGTGCTCCGCGTGAAAGCATGAGCACCATGGCCCAGAAGATTGCGTATCAAGGTGAACCGGGAGCCAATTCGGATCTCGCGTGCAAGGAAATGTTCCCCGAACTCGAAAGCGTGCCGTGTGCCAGCTTTGAGGACGCGTTTGAACTGGTTTCCACGGGCGAAGTCGAGCTGGCGATGATCCCGATTGAGAACTCCATCGCCGGACGCGTGGCTGACATTCACGTGCTGCTCCCGCAGTCCAAGCTGCAAATCGTGGGCGAGTATTTCCTGCCAATCCGGTTCGACCTCTTGGGCATTCCAGGCAGCACGATTGAAGGCGCAACCGAGGTTCACAGCCATATCCATGCTTTGGGGCAGTGCCGCAAGATCATCCGTGAAGCAGGCCTCAAGCCAGTTATCGCCGGAGACACGGCGGGATCAGCCAGGGAAGTGCGCGACTGGAACGATCCCCGCAAGCTTTCCCTCGCTCCTCCATTGGCCGCAGGCTTGTACGGTCTGGATGTCCTGGCCTCCGGCGTCGAGGATGACCCCACCAACACCACTCGCTTTGTGGTTCTGGCGCGGGAACGCGAAATCCCTACCAAAGAGGAGCTCCCGGGTCCCGCGATCACGAGCTTCGTGTTCCGTGTGCGCAACGTCCCCTCAGCGCTCTACAAAGCGTTGGGCGGTTTTGCGACCAACGGCCTGAACATGACCAGGCTTGAGAGCTACATGGTGGGCAACGAGTTCGCGGCCACCATGTTCATCTCCGACGTCGAAGGGCATCCTGGGGACGCACGTCTCCGCCGGGCGCTGGAGGAGCTGGAATTCTTCACCACGGAAGTGCGGATTCTGGGCGTCTACGCCGCCGACGGTTATCGCGAACGGAACACCGTCAACGCCTAGCTGCTAATTCCCGGAGCGGCCGTGCGCGAGTCCAGTCGGGAAGCCGAGGAAAGCTGGTTCGGGCAAAGCACAGCAGCCCGACTCCGCTTCTTCGTTGATGGCCTCGATCGGAACATCGCAGCTGGTTCCGGCGTCCGTGGAGCAGACTCCGGTTTCCGGCAATTCCAGATGCACCAAGTCCGCTGCTTGGTGGTCACCAGCCAGTGCAGCAGCGACGGAACGGACCTGCTCATAGCCCGTGGCCAGCAGGAAGGTCGGGGCACGGCCATAGGACTTCATGCCTACGATGTAGAAGTCTTTTTCCGGATGTGCCAACACCCTGGCACCGTGTGGAGGGACAGTGCCGCAGGAGTGGAATTCGGGGTCAATCAGTGGGCCGAGTTCAGTGGGTGCTTCAACGGCAGGATCGAGGTTGAGGCGGAGTTCGCGCAGGATCTCCAGATCCGGGCGGAAGCCGGTGCAGGGAACGATGACATCGACATCCAGCGTGCGTCCGTCAACGGATTCAACGCTCACTCCGGAATCGAGCGTTTTCAGGCCAACTATGCCGAAACGTGTGTGCAGTTGGATGTTGCCGGTTTGGACGAGCCTGCGGAGCCTCGCGCCGAGCTGGCCCCGGGCGGGCAGTCCATCGGCGTCTCCGCCACCGTACACCTTCTCTGCGGAGCCGCTTCGCACGGCCCACAGGATCCGGGTGTTGGGTTCGTCCTTGGCGAGGTCGGCCACATTGATCAGGGTGTTCGCAGCCGAGTGTCCAGCGCCCACGACGAGGACGCGACGGCCGGCAAAGCTGGTCCGGTCCCGCCCCGTGACGTCAGGAAGGGGCGAGGATATGCGGTCCGCCGCCGTGTCTTCGCCAATGGCGGGCAGACCTGAGGTGCCCAGTGGGTTACGGGTTGACCACGTTCCGGAGGCGTCGATGACGGCAGCCACTACGTGATCGCGCGTTTCGCCGTCTGCGTGCTCCACCCTCACCAGGAAAGGAGTGGTGTCCCGGTCACGGACGTGGGTCTTATCCAGTCCTACGCGGGTAACTGCGATAACGCGGGCGCCAGTCTGCAACCGAGACGCCATGACGGGCATAGCTGCCAGCGGGGTGAGGTAGTTGTCGATGAGTTCCCGGCCATAAGGCAGTGCCGTGGGGCGGGGAGATTCCCAGCCTGATTGTTCCAAGAGGCGGACGGCGGCGGCATCGATGTTGAACCGCCAAGGCGAGAAGAGCCGGATGTGGCGCCATTGTTCGATGGCGGCACCTGCAGCAGGTCCAGCTTCAAAGATGACTGGCTCGAGGCCACGTTCGAGCAAGTGCGCTGCTGCGGCCAAACCGACCGGGCCGGCACCGATCACCGCGACGGGAAGCTTCTTCGCTGGCTCCATGGTGTCCTCTTTCATCGTTGAAGATCCTCAGGCGCTTAAAGATCCTCAGGCGTGGGTGGGTTCTTCCACCAGTGCCGTAGCTATGCTGTCTGCGTCCTCAAGTGCCGCCAGAAATCGTTCAGCATCCAGCGCTGCAGCACACCCCGTTCCGGCGGCGGTGATCGCCTGGCGGTACCGGTGATCCACTGCATCCCCGCATGCGAAGACCCCGGAGAGATTGGTGCAGGTGGTGGGCGAATCGACTTTGATGTAACCCTCGGCGTCGAGGTCTACCTGCCCGGCGACAAGTTCGGTGCGGGGCAAATGACCGATGGCAACGAAGATCCCTGTGGCAGCCTGTTCCCGGGTTTCTCCAGTGCGGGTATCAGTGAGAGTCACTCCGGTGACTTTGGTGTCGCCGTGGATCTTGGTGACGGCGGAGTTCCAGGCGAAGCTGATCTTGGGATTGTCCTTGGCGCGCTGGGCCATGATGCGCGAAGCACGAAGTTCGTCCTTCCGGACCACGACAGTGACGGACTTGCCGAAACGTGTCAGGAACGTGGCTTCTTCCATGGCAGAGTCTCCACCGCCGACCACGATGATGTCCTGCTCCCGGAAGAAGAAACCGTCGCACGTGGCGCACCAGGATACGCCGTGCCCGCTGAGCTTTTTCTCCTCCGGCAGTCCGAGTTCTTTGTAGGCCGAGCCAGTAGCGAGGATGACAGCGGGCGCTTCGTGCGTCTCCCCCGCGCCGGTGACCACCCGCTTGAGGTGATGTTTCAGATCGACTTCTGTGACGTCGTCGAACACGATGCGGGCGCCGAACTTCTCGGCCTGCTCCTGGAGTCCGTCCATCAACTCGGGACCCTGGATACCGGCGGGGAAGCCGGGGAAGTTTTCGACCTCGGTGGTATTCATCAAAGCGCCACCCGCAGTGACCGAACCGGCCAGGACGAGCGGTTTGAGCCCTGCCCGGGCGGCGTAGATGGCCGCGGTGTAGCCAGCCGGACCCGAGCCGATGATGATCAGTTGTTCGGCGCTGATGTCATTACTCACGAGAATCTCTCCTATGGGGGAAGCCGGATTACCTGGAGGCAGGGATGAGGGAGTCGATCAGGCCCTCGATACGTGTCTTTATTTCATCCCGAATAGGCCGGACCGCGTCAACACCCTGGCCAGCTGGGTCTTCCAGGACCCAGTCTTCATACCGCTTGCCAGGGAAGTACGGGCATTCGTCGCCGCAGCCCATGGTGATGACGACGTCGGATTCCTTGACGGCTTCGGTGGTGAGTACCTTGGGGATTTCGGCCGACATGTCGATGCCCAGCTCGGCCATGGCCTCGACGGCGGCCGGGTTGACCTTGTCGGCGGGCTGGGAACCGGCGGAGCGGACCTCGATCTCGCCCTTGGCAAGAGTGGTCAGGAACGCGGCAGCCATCTGGGATCGGCCGGCATTGTGGACGCAGACGAACAGGACGGAGGGCTTCTTGCTGGTTTCAGTGGTGGTCATGCTTCTCCTCCAAGGGTGGGGCAGCGATCATCGCGGGGGTGAAATAGCGCTTGCGCGCCCAGAGGGCTACATACACAAGTGCAACAAGGACGGGCACTTCAATCAAGGGCCCAACGACGCCGGCAAGTGCCTGACCCGACGTGACCCCGAAAGTGCCAATGGCCACTGCGATGGCCAATTCAAAGTTATTGCCGGCGGCAGTGAAGGCGAGTGTGACGGTTTTGGCGTAACCGAGGTTCAGCCATTTGCCTATCGCGATTCCCGCCCCGAACACCACGAGGAAGTAGACCAGCAGTGGCAGCGCGATCCGGAGGACATCCAGGGGCCGGGCCATGATGGTTCCACCCTGCATGGCGAAAAGCAGCGTGATGGTGAACAACAACCCGTACAGCGCCCAGGGCCCGATCCTTGGAAGCATGTGGCCCTCGTACCAGTCGCGGCCCTTCGCCCGTTCACCCAGCCCCCGGGTGAGGAAGCCAGCTAGCAGTGGAATGCCCAGGAAGACCACTACCGATGCCGTGATCGCCAAGAAAGAGAAGTTCGCGCTGGTGGTGGGCAGGCCCAGGAGTGCCGGAAGCCACTGGAGGTAGAACCAGCCAAGGCCTCCGAATGCGATCACTTGGAACACCGAGTTAACGAATACCAGCACGGCGCCGGATTCGCGATCACCGCAAGCGAGATCGTTCCAGATCATCACCATGGCGATACAGCGGGCCAAGCCGACGATGATGAGTCCTGTGCGGTATTCGGGCAGGTCAGGAAGGAAAATCCATGCCAACGCGAACATGAATGCTGGGGCCAAAAACCAGTTGATAACCAAGGAAGTAACCATCAGCCGACGATCCGTCAGCACGCTGCCTGCTTGGTCGTATCGCACTTTCGCTAGAACCGGATACATCATGACCAATAGCCCAACGGCAATTGGCAAGGACACCTCGCCAACTTTCACCGCTTCCAACCACGAATTGAGGCCCGGGACGAGACCTCCCAAAAGCAGGCCGAGCGCCATGGCGGCGATGATCCACACCGGCAGCAAACGGTCCACTGCCGAAAGCCGTCCTACGACGGCGGCGCCGCCCTCAGGCTTACGGGCTGCGGTCTGCGTCGACGTGCTCACTAGGCTCCTGGAATTCTGCCCGGCAACAGCCAAGGCATTAGATTGATGAAGTTCGATATAAGTATCAGCATCCATATCGATGATTGTCAATCTATGTGCATAATGGGTGTATGGACTCCCCGCAAACCCTTCAGCTGCTACACGCGGACGAACTCCCAGCTGTGGATAGGCCGGCAAGTACTGGCGATGAAGCTTGCTGCGAGCCTTCAGCCCAGCCCTCCCTCGATGCTTATGAAGCCCAGGTCCGCGCCTCTGTGTTTAAGGCACTCGCTGATCCCAACCGGCTCCGCCTGTTGTCCATCGTCAAAAGCGCACACGGCGGCGAAGCGTGCGTCTGCGATCTCACCGAGCCCCTGGACCTCGGCCAGCCGACGGTCTCACATCATTTGAAGATCTTGGTGGATGCCGGCCTTCTGCACCGCGAAAAGCGGGGCACATGGGCGTACTACTCCTTGGTCCCGGGTGCCATTGAGCGGACTTCCGGCCTGCTGGAGACCCTGTGAGAAGCGAGACAACAGGGGCAAGGGAGACGACACCCAACATCCCGTCAATGCGCAACAGCGAGGTCCGGATCCGCAAAATGACCCCGCCCGATTGGCCGGTGGTCCGGGAGATCTTCACTGAAGGCATCGAGTCCGGGAACGCCACGTTCGAGCCCGCTGCTCCTGAGTGGGAGCAATTCGACGCTACAAGGCTCAAGGATCACCGGCTGGTCGCGGAAGCAGAAGGCCGGATCCTCGGTTGGGCAGCCGTATCAGCCATCTCCTCGCGTGCAGCGTATGCGGGCGTCGTGGAGCATTCCATTTATGTGGCCGGGGAAGCCCGTGGTTTAGGTGTAGGCAAGGCCCTTCTCCGCGCCCTGATCACATCCACGGAAGAAGCAGGAATCTGGACGATCCAGGCCAGCGTCTTTCCCGAGAATGAAGCGAGCCTCCGGCTGCACGTCGCGGAGGGCTTTACGGTTGTCGGCCGACGGAATCGAATCGCACGAATGCCTCTTGGCCCACTCGCGGGACAATGGCGCGACACCATAATGATCGAAAGACGCTCCGCGACTGTCTGAAACCGCCACTGTCTGAAACCGGAAGTGTCTGCGAAAAGGGAGAGCCATGGCTATAAGCGAGTTTCCGCAGCTTGGCTCTGCGAGCGCAGACCGGGCGGTGTTGGGCAGCAAAGCAGCCACTCTTTCAGAGCTCACGGCAGAGGGTTTCAAGGTGCCAGCGGGGTTCGTCGTCACGTCGGAGGTGGTCGGGCAACTCGGCAACAACCTCGCGGGAGCTCTGAAAGTTGCTGCCGGCAGGATAGGTCCGGGGCCGTACGCTGTCAGGTCCTCTTCCGCCGCCGAGGACCTCGCCGGTGCTTCCTATGCTGGTCTCTACGAAACCTTGCTGAACGTTGAGCGGGTTGACCTTGAGCAGGCTGTCAGGCAATGCTTGGCTTCGGCTGCGGAGCATAGGGTTGCAGCGTATGAGACTGCTCTCGGGGCAGCGGCGCGCGGTGATGCGGCAAGCCCTTCCATGGCGGTACTCGTTCAACAGATGGTCCAGCCGCATGCCGCCGGCGTTGCCTTTACTGCCAACCCACTGACCGGCGACCTCGACGAAACCATTGTCACTGCCGTCGCGGGTCTTGGGGAGTCGCTGGTATCCGGTGAAGCAGTCGGAGAGCAATGGACAGTCCGCGCCAGCGACGCCACGTGCAACAGGGACGGCACCATCCTCACCTCGGACCAAGCACGGCAAGTAGCGGGGCTAGCCCGCCGGATCCACGAACGAGCGCGAGTGCCGCAAGACATCGAGTGGGCGTTGGACCATGACGGTGCGCTATTCCTCCTTCAGGCCCGCCCGATGACAGCGCTTCCCACGCCAGTAGTTTGGACAGCTCCGGGCGAAGGCCTATGGGCACGGAACTTCAGGCTCGGTGAATGGCTTCCAGATCCCATGACGCCGCTGTTCGAGGACTGGCTTCTGCCCCGGATCGAGGCCGGGTATCTCGACGGCATGGAGGACGATATTCAGGTGCGGGTGCCGTTTCGTTACGGCTCCGTCAACGGCTGGTACTACAACGCCCCGCCAATTCCGTCCCCAAGGATTGTGGCGCCTTTGATAGTTCGAAGCCGTGGTCGTCTGCCGTGGTTCCTTTTCAACGTCCTTCTCCGGGTCTCCCGCAATCCGGCTGCGGCACACCGCGCTGTTCTCCATGGGCTGGAACTGAAATGGCGACACCAGCTGCTGCCCGACTATCGGGAACTCGTGCGCAGTGCCGAGCAGGAAGCGGACACCGCATCCCCGGCAAGGCTCATCGAGCTTGTGAATGCCATCGCCCAGCAGGCGGGAATCTACCTCTGGTCACTGGCCGTGGTGGGCGGATCTGCTTGGAAAATCGAAGCGGCCCTGGCCAGGTTCTGGCAAAAGCACCTAGCCGCTCCCCTGAGCGACAAACCCGCAGGGCTGCTCGGCCATCAGACACTCCTCCGCGGCCTCACCAGCAGCAGCGGCCTTAGCGGCAGCACTGCGACACCATCGGAATCGGCCGTCTACTCCCTCGACTGGTACCACCCGACCTACGGCGAGGCCGGCATCCGTAGCCAAGAAGCGGATTCAACCACCGCAGGCAAGGATGCGCTTGACGCACAACGAAAGGCAGCCGAAGCCGCGGCCAGGGAAGTGCTGCTTGATAGTCCCAGGGCCCTCACCCGCTTTGATTCCCTCCTAACGATGGCCCAGTACTACGCCGCCCTTCGGGAAGAACAGTCCCTTTACCTCACCCTGGGATGGCCGGTCTTGCGCCGTTGCGCCAAACGGTTGGGAGAAAACCTTGCTGCCGCAGGGGCCATCGAGGACCCGCAGGACATCCATTTCCTCCACCTGAGTGAGGTGATGAACGCCTCTCCGGACCAAAGGGAGCTAGTAGGAAACCGCCGTGCAACATGGCAGATGGAACGGCGTCTGGACGCACCACTCATCATTGGCGAACCCGGCAGGTTTGGAGCTGATCCCGTGGCGAGCGCAGTTGAGGCAGCCAGGACAACCCATGAGGTTCCCGCGGGTGCAATTGTCGGCCACCCGGCCAGCACTGGACGCGCCACGGGCAGGGTGCGGATCATGCAAGGCCTGGAGGAATTCGACAGCTTCCTCGACGGCGAGATACTCGTAGCGCGATCAACCGCACCCGCCTGGACGCCCCTTTTCGCTCGGGCCGCCGCGGTGGTCACCGACGGCGGAACCCTCGCCGCCCACGCATCGCTGGTTGCCCGGGAGTACGGCATACCCGCAGTCGTGGGTACCGGCAACGCAACCCGATTGCTCAGGACGGGCCAACGAGTCACCGTGGACGGAGGCGCGGGCTACGTCGTCGCCGCCGAATGAGGAACTGGCCGAATGACGAACTACCGCCCCACCGCCGTTCGCTCCTCCTCACGAGGACGCTCCACTGCATCAGCCCGGCGGCCTGGCTTCCCTGGCCACCAAATCCGGTGTCCGATGTCGTACGCGAGTGCGGGCACCAAAAGAGAGCGGACCAGAATTGTATCCAGCAGCACCCCGAAGGCCACGATGAACGCCAACTGCACCAGGAACATGATGGGAATGACTCCGAGGGCGGCAAAGGTTGCAGCCAACACAACACCCGCGGACGTAATTACTCCACCTGTAACGCCCAAACCACGCAGGATTCCAGGCCGTGTCCCGTGCTTCAACGATTCCTCGCGCACCCTGCTCATCAGGAAGATGTTGTAGTCCACACCCAATGCCACCAGGAAGACGAACCCGAAGAGGGGAACCGTGGCATCGGCTCCTGAGAATCCGAAGACGCCGTTGAAGACCCAGGCCGAGACGCCCATTGCTGCCGCATAGGACAGGACCACGGACAACACCAGCAGCACAGGCGCCACAACGGAGCGCAGCAAGAGCATCAGGATGAAGAGGATGACCACCAGGACGATGGGGATGATGACCACCAAGTCGCGCTGCGCGGTGGTGTTGGTGTCCAGCGCAGTGGCAGTAACCCCGCCGACCAAGGCGTCGGCGTCGGCCTCTTTGACGGCCACCCGCAAGGACTTAACTGTTTCTTCAGCTTGAATCGAGTCGGCAGCAGAGTCGAGCGTCGCATTGATCAGCACCTTGCCCTCACGGACGGCGGGATCGGCCGAAGTGCCCGGAGCGCCGGTGATGGGCACATTTCCGTCAGCCAGGAGATAGGCGTCCCCCACGCCGTCGGCCGCTTTGAGCTTGTCCAGCACTTCCTGCGCGGCATCTTCGGAAGCGACCACGACGGCGGGGCTGCCGCTGCCGGCGTCGAAATGCCGCGCCAGCGCGTCCTGGCCGTCCACGGCGTCGGAGGCCGAGAGGATGACGTCCGTTTGGGGGACACCGTTGGCCTTCAATTGCAGGACTCCTGCCGAGGCCACCAGGAGCAGCAGGACCGAAGCCACCCATACGGCGCGCGGCCGGCGGGAAACCAGGAAAGCAGTTGCGCGCCACAGACCCTTTTGCCCTTCAAGTCCAGTAACCAGCTCGGGTTCGCGTTCGTCGTCGGGCAGGAGCTTGGGACGGAAAGGCCAGAAGGCGGCGCGGCCCAGCAGGGCCATGAGCGCCGGGAGGAGGGTAAGCGCGGCGAAGAGCGAACAAAGGATTCCGGCAGCTGCCACAGGGCCCAGCGCCTTGTTGGAGTTCAGATCGGAGAAGAGCAGGCAAAGCAGGGCGATGATGACGGTCGCGCCCGACGCGAGGATCGGCTCGAAGGAGGCCTTCCATGCCGCGAGCACTGCCCTCGTACGGTTGGTTGTGTGGGTCAGGGCCTCGCGGAACCGGGCCACATATAGCAGCGCATAGTCGGTGGCCGCACCAATCACCAGGATGGACAGGATGCCTTGGCTCTGGCCGTTCAGCTGGATCCAGCCCAGTTTGGCCATCGCGAACACCAGGAGAATGGCTGCGCAAAGCGCAAAAACCGATGTTAGGAGGACCGCCAGAGGCAGCACGAGTGAGCGGTACACGAGCAGCAGAATGACAAACACGGCGCCAAGCGCGACGAGGAGGAGGATTCCGTCGATGCCGCCGAACGCGTTCACCAGATCAGCGGTCAGGCCCGCGGGACCCGTGACAAACGCTCGCATTCCCTCCGGGGCACCCGGCTGAACAACGTCTCGGAGCTCCTGGATCTTGTCACGCAGCTCATCCGAAGATGCTATTGGCACAATGAACTGGACCGCTTTGCCGTCCTCTGAGGGAAGAGGCCCGACGACGGCGTCCCCCAGTTTGAGTGCCTGAATGTCAGCTTTCAGTTGGGCTGCTTCGCCGAGCTGAGCCGGGGTGAAGGCGGTCCCGTTCTCAACGATGACCACTGCAGGGATCTCCTTGGAATCCCGGAACTTCGCCTGCCAGTTGCCTGCTTCCGTCGCTTCGGCGCCTGCCGGGAGGAACGAAGCTTGGTCATTGGAGGAGACCTCGTCCAACCGCCCGAACGTTGGGCCGCCAATGCCGGCAATGCCAAGCCACATGATGACAAGCGCCACGGGCACCAGCCATCGAAGCCAGAAAGGTACCTTCTGCGGGTTCATGTGTCCTTCTTCCGAGACGTGGGGAAGTCTTTATTCCACCACAGAATATCTCTACGATGGAACTATTCCAAGAGTGAACCATTTACTGATGCCGGGTTCCTGTTGGGCTGGGAGTAATATCCGACAGGGCACTAATCACGGTCGAACGCAGGTGGGAGGGCAGGATGGCTGAAGTTTCAGGTCCGCAGCCCGGTGGCGAACGCCCGGAAACAGCGGCACCCCAGGACTTGGTGCGGCTCCTTCAGGACTTCACTCTGGAAGCCAACCACTATGTAGACGCTGCCGGCGGCCGGAACGACATGCACCGGACGGATCTCAACGCCCTTGCAGTGATCATGCGACATTCTGCCGCGGGTCGTGTTGTTACACCTGGCGTCCTGCGCAACGAACTACGCCTGAGTTCGCCCGCCACTACCGCGTTGGTGGACCGGCTTCACGCGTCGGGACACGTAGTGCGCGAACGTGTCGGCACGGACCGGCGCCAGATCCAGTTGGTTATGACTCCAAAGGCCTACAAGGATGGAAGTGCCATGTTCATGCCGCTGGCTATCCGTATGGGCCAGGCCATGGGCGCGTACAACGCTGACGAACTGGACGTTGTCCGACGCTTCATGACAGACATGATCGAGGCCACCGTAGCGGCCCGCACGGAAACCGCGGAGAACGGCAACTAACCGCATTCCGCCGAAATCCCCCGGCGAAGTTGTAGCGTTTCCCTATGAACGCGCAGCAGCCTGAAGATGTTTACACCCACGGGCACCACGAGTCGGTTGTCCGGGCCCATGCCTCGCGGACGGCCGAGAATTCGGCCGCGTTTGTCATTCCGCATCTCACCCCGGGGACGTCGGTCCTCGACGTCGGGTGCGGACCGGGCAGCATCACGTGCGATTTCGCGGGGCTGGTTGCACCCGCGCAGGTCATCGGCTTGGATCGCTCGGCGGACATCGTCGCCCAGGCAACGGAACTGGCAAAGGACCGTGGCGTAGACAACGTGGAGTTCCGAACCGGCAACATCTACGATCTCGAGTTTGAGGACGAGACCTTCGACCTCGTCCACGCCCATCAAGTCCTCCAGCACCTCACCGATCCCGTCGCCGCGCTGCGTGAGATGCGCCGCGTGGCAAAACCGGGTGCGATCGTGGCCGTCCGCGACGCCGATTTCCACGGCATGAGCTGGTACCCGGAAGTCCCCGAGCTCGATGACTGGATGGAGCTCTACCAGAAGATCGCACGGCGCAACGGTGCCGAACCGGATGCCGGCCGTCGATTGGTGTCGTGGGCACAGCAGGCAGGATTTGCCCAGGTGGCGCCCAGCAGCAGCAACTGGCTCTATGCCACAGCCCAACAGCGGGCATGGCAGTCCCGGGTGTGGAGCGAACGCGTCCTCCACTCCGCTTTTGCCGAGCAAGCCCTCGAATACGGGTTCGCCAATGAGGCCGACCTCGCCCGGATCGCTGCGGGCTGGCACCGCTGGGGAGCCACGGACGATGGCTACTTCCTCATTCCCAACGGCGAGGTGATCGCCCGGGCCTAGGTTGGGCGTGGCTTCCTAGGTTGGGCGTGGCTTCCTGACCTTGTTCGACACGAGTCAGGCCTGAAATCAACCTCTTCAGGTCTCATAAATGCCGCGGTGTCACCAAAACAGGTCAGGAAGGAACTTTCCCAAAAAACTTTGCCGAACCATGTAGAAAAGCGTCCCGCAGTTCCGACCCATGAGTGAAGGCACCCAAACAGGACGCCACTTCATAAGGAGTTTGAGATGAAATACATGATCATGATGTTCGGGTCCGCCGAGGGCATGATGGAAACCGCCGATCCGGAGTGGATCAAGGAAATGATCGGGTTCATGATCCAGATCGACAAGGACCTCCGCGACTCCGGTGAACTCGTCTTTAACGCAGGGCTGGCTGATGGCAGCACCGCGAAGCTCGTCAAGCAGACCCCGGACGGCGTCATCACCACGGACGGCCCGTATGCCGAGTCGAAGGAGTCGCTGATCGGGTACTGGGTAGTGGACGTGGCCAGCGAGGAACGTGCCGTTGAAATCTGCTCGAGCATCGTCAAGTACTCGCAGGTGGTGGAGCTCCGCGCTATCCCGAACGGCCCCCCGGAGGTCTAGTTTGGCCGTTCTCCCACGCGAGGTTCCTCCACGCGACATCGAGGACCTGCTGCGCACCTTGGCGCCGCAGGTCCTCGGCGTGCTGGCACGCAATCACGGACGGTTCGACGCGTGCGAGGATGCCGTGCAGGAAGCCCTGATTGAGGCCGCACTCCAATGGCCATCCGGGCTGCCTGCAAATCCCAAAGGATGGCTGCTGGCTGTCGCATCGCGCCGGCTGGTTGATGTGTGGCGCAGTGAAAGCGCGCGCCGCGCCCGGGAGGAACGCGTCGCCGCAATGGAGGTCAGCTTCCAAGACGCCACCGCGTCTGAAGCCGACGACACCCTGACCCTGATGTTCCTGTGTTGCCACCCCTCCATCAGTGCACCCTCGCAACTCGCCTTGACGCTCCGGGCCGTAGGAGGACTCACGACGGCGGAAATCGCCTCTGCTTTCCTCGTCCCCGAGGCGACCATGGGCCAGCGCATCAGCCGTGCGAAACAAGGGATCCAGAAGGCAGGCCCCCGCTTCGACATGCCGCCGGAGTCCGAGCGCAAGGCGAGGCTCGGCGTCGTACTTCACGTCCTGTACCTGATCTTCAACGAAGGCTACGCGGCAAGCTCGGGCGACTCACTGCAACGCGAAGACCTCACCACCGAAGCGATCCGCTTGACGCGCCTGCTGGTGAGCGCGGCGCCGGGCGAGTTCGAGGCCACCGGTTTGCTGGCGCTGATGTTGCTGACGGACTCCCGCCGTGCCGCACGGACCCTGGCTGACGGAATGCCCGTGCCGCTGTCCGAACAGGACCGGGCTCTGTGGAACCGTGGGCAGATAGAGGAAGGCATTGCACTGCTATCTTCCGTGCTCGGACGCGGGGCAGCTGGGCCGTACCAACTCCAAGCCGCGATCGCGGCCGTTCATGCGGAGGCTCCGTCTGATGCCGAAACGGACTGGCCGCAGATTCTCGCCTTGTACACGGTCCTTGAAGCCGTAGCGCCAAGTCCCGTGGTGACGCTGAATCGTGCTGTGGTTGTGGCCATGGTGAGTGGGCCAGCCGCCGGGCTTGAGCTGCTCGCCGGGCTGGATTCGGCGATCGGTAGGTCGCACCGCCTGGATGCGGTGCGGGGCCACCTGCATGAAATGGCAGGCTCGTACGGGGAAGCGCGTGCCGCTTACCTCGCCGCCGCCAAAAAGACAGGCAGCCTGCAGGAGCGGCGGTACTTGATGGGGAAAGTGGCACGAATGGACGCGTCGGGGGGTTCCTGACCCTCTTTGGTCCCACAGGCCGACATTATCAACCCATATGGGTTTCATTTGGCCCGAAGTGTCTCCAAAGAGGGTCACGACGCAACTACCGCTCCATAATGTCGGGCCTTCGTCTTAGGTTTGGCTCGAATAGAGAACCAAAGATGTCCCCAGACAAAGACATCTACGAACCCAATACCGAAGGAGCGATCATTGAGCAACCTCCGGTTGCACCCTTAGCTCACCGGCCGGTCGCCCCACGACTGTAGAACCAGGCCCGGCATCTGCATCGGGGCCATATAGTCGAATCCATGGAACAACGCATACTTGGTAATACCGGCCGGTCAGTGTCCACTGTCGGACTAGGCACGTGGCAGCTCGGAGCGGACTGGGGCGACGTCACCGAGGAAGACGCAGTTGCCGTCCTGGAGGCCTCGGTTGACGGCGGCGTCACTTTCTTCGACACCGCAGACGTCTACGGCGATGGCCGAAGCGAGCAGCTGATCGGACGCTTCTTGCGCGCCAATCCCGGGCTGGACCTGATGGTTGCCACCAAGATGGGCCGGCGCGTGGACCAAGTGCCCGAAAACTACACCCTCGCCAACTTCCGGGCGTGGACTGACCGTTCGCGGCTGAACCTGCAGCAGGACACACTGGATCTCGTCCAACTTCATTGCCCGCCCTCCGCCGTCTACACGCGGGATGAGGTGTACGACGCACTGGACACCCTTGTCAGCGAAGGTGCGATCCGCAACTACGGCGTCAGCGTCGAGCGGACTGACGAAGCCCTTGAAGCCATCAACCGCGGGAATACGGCGTCCGTTCAGATCATCCTGAACGCCTTCCGGCTGAAGCCGCTCGATGAAGTTCTCCCCGCAGCAAAGCAGGCAGGAGTCGGCATCATCGCCAGAGTGCCGCTGGCCTCCGGGCTGCTGTCCGGAAAGTACACGCCGGAAACCGAGTTCGCGGAGAACGACCACCGCAACTACAACCGCGACGGCTCCTCATTCGACGTCGGCGAGACCTTCTCGGGCGTCGATTTCGCCACCGGTGTAAAAGCCGCACAGGAGTTCAGCGCGTTAGTGCCCGACGGCGTCAGCACCGCCCAGGCGGCCCTCGCCTGGGTGATCGCCCGGGACGGTGTCAGCACGGTCATTCCCGGTGCTCGTTCGTCAGTCCAAGCACATGCGAACGCTGAGGCGGGAGCCATGCAGGACGTCGGGGCAGGTCTCACCGCCGGGGTCCGGGACATCTATGATCGGTATTTCCGCGAAGCGATCCACCCGCGCTGGTAGCCGGTCCACCGCCCTCGGGCATGTCACCACCCGCTGCGGGTGGGCGTGTGTCCCTTTCGGGCGTCATCGGGCATCGACATTTCGGCGCGTAATCCCAGAAGCCGGATGGGACGGTCCGGCTCGATCCGTGCCGTGACGTCCAAGGCTTGCGCGAGGACTTCGTCCCGGTCGAAGGTCTCAGGAATCTTCCTTGCGTAGGTCTTGGTGAAGAACGGGGCGTACCGGACCTTGAGGGTCAGCCCCACCACCGGCCGCCCCTCGGCTGCCACGTCTTCGAGGACGCGCGCCGTCAGCTCCTTGATGGCGTCGCTGATCTGGGAGGGTTCCGTGAGGTCCTGCTGGAACGTGGTCTCGCGGCCGTGTGCCCGGGCAACCCACGGAGTATCGTCCACTTCGTTGGCGCCCTCGCCTCGTCCGAGCTGCGCATACCAAGGGCCCATCTTGGGGCCGAACTCCGGGACCAAGTCCTGGGGATCGGACGCGGCGAGCTCGGCGACTGTGGTGATCCCAAGTTTGGCCAGCCGGGCAGACACCTTGGGTCCAACGCCCCACAGCTCCCTGGTGGGCCTGCTCCCCATGACCGTGAGCCAGTTCTCTTTGGTCAACCGAAAGATGCCCGCTGGTTTGCCAAAATCTGTCGCATTCTTTGCGCGGACCAACGTGTCGCCGATGCCCACGCTGCAGTGCAACCGGGTTTGCTCCAGGACGGCAGCTTGGATCTGCCGGGCATATGCTTCCGGAGCCTCGGTCTCGATGCCTACAAAGGCCTCATCCCAACCGAGCACCTGAACCTTGGCACCCGGTTGCTCCCGCAGGGTGGACATCACCACGTCCGAGGCCGCCAGGTAAGCCTCCTGGTCGACGGGAAGAATCACGGCGTCCGGCACTTTCCGGGCCGCTATTCGCAGTGGCATTCCAGAACCGACGCCGAACGCCCTGGCTTCATATGAGGCCGTGGACACCACAGCACGTTCCGTCGGATCCCCGCGGCCACCCACAATGATCGGTTTTCCCGCAAGCTCGGGGCGTCGGAGGACCTCGACAGCCGCAATGAACTGGTCGAGGTCAACGTGCAGTACCCACGGGATTCCGCTCACGGCACCAGTTTGCCCTAAGCCGTGGCCTCCTGACCCTCTTTGGGCTCAGCGTGCCCGGAAATCAACCCATTTGGGCTTCAATCGGATGTCTGGGCGGCCAAACAAGGTCAGGACCCAACGCGTCCCGGGCACCCGTCTCATCCGCATAAGCTGACATGGTGCAGTTTTCACTTTGGCTGGCCCTGGTTGGTGCCGGCACCCTGATCAGTTTCACTCCCGGCGCCGGTGCCATTTTCACGATGAGCAACTCGCTCAATTCCGGATTCCGTCGCTCCATCTGGGGCATACTCGGCCAGCAATTGGCCTTGGTTATCCACATCGTCATCGTGGCCCTGGGCGTTGGCGTGCTGGTTTCCAACTCGCCTGTGATCTTCAACATCATCCGGTACGCGGGCGCGGCTTACCTCGTATACCTGGGCATCCGGCAGTTCCTGCACAAGCCCGACCTGGACAAAGAGCAAGTCGACAGCCGCAAGAACGAGTCCGGGCTGTCCATGTTCCAACGCGGCATTTGGGTGAACCTGCTGAATCCCAAGGCAATTGTGTTCTTCCTTGCCTTCATGCCTCAGTTCATCAGGCCGGAGCAGCCGCTGCTTCAGCAATACGCAGTGCTAACCGCCACGATTCTGTTCATCGACATCATGGTCATGTGGTTCTTCTTCGCTTTGGCAGCACGTTCTTTCCAGCGGTTCACCCATGATGAGCGCGGCCAGAAGGTCCTCAACCGTGTCTTCGGCTGCCTGTTCGTCCTCGTGGGCATCTTGCTCGCCGTCATCCACTAGCCAGAACGACCCCAAGCGGATGCGGTGCTACCGTCAAGGGCATGGGACCGGACTGGATCGAACACCGACGCGCGGAGGACGGCGAGCACGTTGGATGGGTGAAGCCCGTCAATGATGGCTTCGTCGCCATGGACTTATTGGGCCGTCCGCGGACCGACGTTGTGGACTGGTTGAGCGCTGAAGAAATTCTCGATGATTTGGGGCTGCGCTACCTCGCTGACCCGCACGAATTACGGCTCGACGACGGCGACTGGCTGAGGGTCCGAATAGCCGAAGTCACTCCATCTGTGGTGCGAGTGAAAAAGGAAGATTGGGGCGATATGACGGCGCCCCAGGTCTATTTCACGGTGTCTCTGCCCGTCACCGAGGACCAGCTCCGCCCGCTATTGCCTAACCCAGCGTCGTAGACCCTCGAATCACCAGCGAGCTCTCCAGCGTCACGTGCGGCTCCTCCAAATCCCGGCCTTCCATGAGCCCGCGGAGTTGCTCTCCGGCCCTTCGTCCAAGCGGGGTGGCCGGCAGGTGCACGCTCGTGAGGCTCGGATTGCTGGTGGCTGAATACGGGAGGTCATCGAAGCCAGCCACAGCCAGTTCGGCAGGAATCCGGACGCCTGCCACACGCGCTTCCTGCAGCACGCCATAGGCATGGGTATCGGTACCGCAGACGACGGCGGTCACCCCCTCGCGCTGCCACGCCGGCCAGGCGCCGGCGAACGCGGCAGCGGCAGCACCGACGTCGATCGCGGTGCTGATGACATGCCCCTCGGCAACCAAAAGCCCGCAGGTGGCTGCTTCTTCAAGGAAGGCTTCCCTGCGGAGGTGGAAAGTGGTGGTGCCGGTGATCCCGTCCATGTAGGCGGCGCGGGTATGCCCGGACGCTGCGAGGTGACGCGCCAACTCACGCGCGCCTTGGGCGACGTCGAGGTTTACGGATGGTGCGTACGACTCGAGGCCGGGCGCGTCGAGGAGCACAAGCGGTCCTGCCGCGGACAGGTCCTCCAGAAACTCAGCACTGGGGGCGCCAACCAACAAGCCAGCCGGACGGAGTGCCAACAATCTGCGGACATCCTCAGCTTGCGGCGACTCCCCGGCATCGGTCACCGAGAGCAGCAATTGGTATTCCGGGCCAAGGGATTCCCGGACGCCCGCGATCACGTTGGCGAAAAACGGGTTGGACACGTCCGGCGTCACGAGGATGACGATGGAGCTGACCCCGCGAGCCAGCGAACTCCCAATGCTGTCCACTACATAGCCAAGTTCGGCGATCGCCGAGCGGACGCGTGAAATGTTGTCCTCGGATACGCGTCCTTGCGTCTTGCCGTTGGCCACCAAGGAAACGGTTGCAGTGGAAACCCCGGCCCGGGCGGCCACCATCGCAGCCGTTACACGGGGCGAGCGGGGGTTCCGCCGATCCAAGGTATCCATGCATCGATCGTAGCGTCGTTGGAGTGTGAACAGGGGCCCAAGGCATCAAGCGCTTAACGTGATGCACGTTAAGCGCTTGACGTAACCCTTGAAGCAGTGCCAGAATTCCCATGAATGCTTACTGCCCTGCTTTGGTTAGAACCTGGCAGGCCCCAATGACGTGGAGACAAAACGTGGACCCCAATCCGATGACAGCACGCAAGAAGATCATTCTTGACTGCGACCCCGGCCATGACGACGCAGTGGCATTGCTGCTGGCCCACGGCAACCCGGACATCGAGCTGCTTGCAGTGACAACGGTGGTGGGCAACCAGACCCTCGAAAAAGTCACGCGCAACGCCCTCTCGGTAGCCACCATCGCTGGCATCACCGGCGTTCCGTTCGCCGCCGGCTGTGACCGCCCCTTGGTCCGCACCATCAAAACCGCCCCCACCATCCACGGCGATTCAGGCATGGATGGCCCGGAACAGCCTGAGCCTGCTATCGAGCTGGACCCGCGCCACGCCGTCGACCTCATCATTGAAACCGTCATGGCACACGAACCGGGCACCATCACCCTGGTACCTACCGCGGGCCTGACCAACATCGCCATGGCCGCCCGCAAGGAGCCGCGAATCGTTGAGCGCGTCAAGGAAGTTGTCCTCATGGGCGGCGGCTACCACGTGGGCAACTGGAGTGCCGTGGCGGAGTTCAACATCATCATTGACCCCGAAGCCGCACACATTGTTTTCAACGAAAAGTGGCCGCTGGTGATGGTTGGCCTGGACCTCACGCACCAGGCGCTGGCCACGGACGAGGTGGTGGACCGCATAGCAAAAATCGGCACCAAGCCGGCCAAGTTCGTCATGGAACTCATGGACTTCTTCCAGAAGACCTACAAGGACGCGCAAGGGTTCGACTTCCCCCCGGTCCACGACCCCTGCGCAGTTGCCTACGTCATCGACCCCACCGTAATGACAATCCGCAAGGTGCCCGTGGACATCGAACTGCAGGGCAAGCTCACCCTCGGCATGACCGTGGCCGACTTCCGCGCACCCGCCCCGGAGGACTGCCACACGTCCGTGGCCGTGGATCTGGATCACAAGAAGTTCTGGGATCTTGTCACCGATGCGATCGAACGGATCGGTGAACCAACCCTCGACGGCGGGGCTGACGCCACCGCCGCGGTTAACGTCGCAGCCGGAGAGGCAAAGTAATGTCCATCCTCGTACCAGAAACCAAGTCCACCCGGGGTAACGTCACCGCGCTTATGGTCGCCCTTCTGGCAGCCTGTGTTGCCTTCCAGCTCAACGCCTCCATGCTCAGCCCCGCCTTGGTCACCATGGGCAATGAGCTCCAGACGGACCAAGCCACCATCGGCCTGTCCCAGACCTGGTTCTTCACCGCCGCAGCACTGTTCTCCCTCTTCCTCCCCCGGCTCAGCGACATCGTGGGCCGCAAGAAGATCCTTGTGGGCATGATGCTCCTGATGGCTGTTGGTTCGGTCATCGCGGCACTCGCACCGGATGTCACGTGGCTCTTCGTAGGCCGCATCATCCAGGGCGTCAGCGGTCCCACTGTCCCCCTCTGCCTCATCATGCTCCGCTCCGCAGTGAGCAACCCGCGCAAATACGGCACCCTCATGGGCCTCATCACCGCAGTGAACGGTGGCGTGGCTGGTGTCGACTCGTTCGTGGGCGGCTACTTCGCCGAGAACTTCGGATTCCGCAGCATTTTCTGGCTCATGGTTGCCCTGGCCCTTGTGGCAACGGTCCTTATCGCCGTCCTGGCAGGAGAGAGCAAACCTGCTGCCGGAACCACCATGGACTGGCTGGGCGTGTTCTTCATCGTGATCGCGGTAGGCGCCCTCCTGACAGCCTTGAACGAAGGCTCCAAACTGGCGACGGCCTTCGACGCCGGGACGCTAACGTTGGCCATTGGCCTGATCCTGGTTGCAGCCGTCGCGTTCTTCGCTTTCTGGACTGTTGAAAAGCGCGCCAAGCAGCCCATGGTGGAAACCGTGCACCTGAGGCAGCGCTCCACCTGGGCGCCGCTTTTGACCACCACACTGACCATGACCGGTATCTTCGCGGTCATTAATGGGATCGTCCCGGCGTTCGTTCAGGCGGCCGAACCCGGCTTCGGCGTGGGCCCCACCGAGATGTCGCTCATGATCCTCACGCCGTACGCACTGCTGGGTTGGCTCTTCGGCCCGATCAGCGGCAGGCTCGCCCCGGTCCTCGGCTACACGAAGGTCCTTCGGATCGGACTGCTGGGCAGCCTCGTGGCCTTGGCGATCATCGCGTTCTTCGGCCTAAACAACCTGCCGATGATGATCGTGGGCACAGCCTTGCTGGGCATCATGTACGCCGGTACCGTCAACATCATGCTGAACGGACTGGGCGTGGTCCTCTCGCCCCAAGGCAACCCGGGCTTCCTCCCCGGAATGAATGCGGGCGCTTTCAACCTCGGCGCCGGCCTAAGCTTCCTGGTCCTGCCCGCGGTCCTCGTTGCGACGTCCGCACTGGGTGACGCAAAGGCGTCGTACCTCACCGTTGTGGTGGTGGGTCTCGCCATCACCCTTGCCGCCTTCGCCGCCTCACTGTTGATCCCGAAACCTCTAGATGCAGAGGTCGCAGAGGCAGAGGCGGCAAATGTGGAGGCAAGCAAATGAGCACAGAAGCCGGGGCACCCACGGCGGGGATCGTCGTCGTCGGCTCCCTGAATGCCGATCTGACGATCTACTGCGACCGCCTTCCCAAGCCCGGCGAGACGGTCCACGGAAATGGTTTCGCGGTCAACCCCGGCGGCAAGAGCGCCAATCAGGCGGTGGCGGCCAGCAAGCTCGGCGCCCAGGTCAGCCTGGTGGGTGCAGTGGGCGATGACGCCAACGGAAGCATGCTCCTGGACTCGACCGCCAACGCCGGGGTGGACGTGACCCGCGTCCGACGCTCGGACGCCGCGACGGGCGTCGCGGTCATCTCGGTGGATGCCAGCGGCGAGAACAGCATCATCATCTCGGCCGGGGCAAACGGGACTCTAACGCCAGCAGACGTGCGCGCGGCAGCGGACGCCATCAACAACTCTGCGGTGGTGTGCCTCTGCCTTGAAGTCGCGATCGATACTGTGATCGCCGCTGCACAAGCAGGGCACGACGCCGGCGCTACCGTCTTGTTGAACCTCTCGCCTTACGCGGAGGTACCGGAGGTTCTGGCCGAGTTGAGCGACGTTCTGCTGGTCAATGCGCACGAGGCCTCCCTGTTCCTGGGTGGCGAAGCCGACGTTCCTGACGCCGACGCGGAGGCCGAAGCATGGGAGCCGGTACGGAGCCAGTTTGCCGACAGGGGTTTGCAGCGCGTGCTGGTAACGCTGGGCGCCCACGGGTCTGTTGTGCTGGATTCGTTGGCCCGGGGTACCCAGGACCAGATCACCCGTATTGCCCCTACCCGCGTTTCAGCCGTAGACACCACCGGTGCCGGCGACGCTTTCACGGGAGCTGTTGCTGCACGCCTTGCTGGCGGCGATTCCCTTGCCGACGCCGCCGGCTTTGCCTCAGTGGCCGCCGCGTTGGCCGCCACGAAGAAGGGCACCCAGGCCGCCTATCCCAGCATCGCGGACGTCCAGCGCCTGCGGGGCGTTTAGTCCCAGCCGCCCACCCAACTGACTGGCAGTTGTGGTTGTTCCCAGCGCTGAGAACAACCACAAATGCCAGTCAGTTGGTTTTTAAGCGGACCTACGGGCGGCGCGCTCAGCGGCCTTGCGGCTCAGTGCGCCATGGCCGGCAAACAGTCGTGGGACCACAAAATAGACGGCGGCCGGGACCACTAAGGCTGTCAGCAAGAGTGCTCGAAGAATCGGGTGCCACGGCTCCATGATCGGCCCGAGCAAGAGCATGCCGATGGATACCAGGGGGAAGATCGCGATCCACGTGATGAGGGCCCGCATGTGCACGGACGGGGCACGGGTTGGGGTGGTTTCAGCAGCCTTGATTTCGGTAGCAGCTTGAGTGGTCATGTCATTCTCCAACCAGGTAGTTGCAATTAGCTTTGTCCCACCATAACCGCACTCGGCGCCAATTACAACTGCTTAGTTGGGAAATGGTAATCTGGTACTTATGGCATGGGACACAGAGCGCACCAAGTCACTGCTCCTCGAGGCGGCGACGTCTGAGTTCTGCACGCGGGGACTTGCCGGAGCCCGGATTGATCGCATCGCCGCAGAGGCGGGCGTCAATAAAGAACGCATCTATCAGTACTTCGGCAACAAGAACGGCCTTTTTGACGCGGTCATCGTAGCCGCTCTCAGCTCCCTCATGGATGAAGTGCCCATCCACGGCGAGGGCCCAGAGGCCATGGCGAACTATGCGGGCCGTCTGTTCGATCATCATCAAGAGGACGCCACCGCGCCACGCCTTCTCTTCTGGGAAGGCCTGGAACGCGGCACCGAAGTTGTGGGCCTGCCCAAACGGATGGCCAACTGTGCGTCCAAGGTCAACAGCACCATTGCAGCCCTCCCCGGAATCTCAAAGGAAGACGCCGGTGATCTCCTCATCACCATCGTCAGTCTTTGCGATACGGCCCCGGTGCTGCCCGCACTCGATGGACTCATGGCGGGGAACGACCCCGGCCGCCTCGAGAGGCGACGCGCCGCCGTCGTACGCACCGTCTACTTGGCTGCCTCCGCGCTGGCTGCCGAAGCAGCGTCTGCCGGGTCCCCCGCCACAGAAATTGCGCCTGCTCCAGCGGTCAAGTAACCACCTTCACCGCCCACCCCATACACCCTGTGACAGCTTTGACAGGAAAAGTGACTTGGTTGTGAAGTGGCCCCTAGCCAAGAAGGGGTGCCATCAACCATGCTTGCTGCATGTACTCAACGACGAGCCCATACCGCATCATCACGGTCTGCACTGGAAACATCTGCCGCTCGCCCATGGCAGCGCTCATGCTTACCGAAGCCTTCGAAGCGGAAGGGCTCGGCAAGTTGGTAGTGGTCGACTCAGCGGGCACCACCGGGTACGAGGTGGGGCACCCGATCGATCCCCGGGCGGCCCGCAAACTGACCGCCCACCACATCGCTTCGGAGGACCATGTCGCACGCCAGTGGAGGCGCGAGTGGTTCGCTGAGCGGGACCTCATCCTGGCACTGGACGTCGATCATTTCGGCTGGCTTCAGGAGGGCGCTCCGGATCGCGAATCGCTGGCCAAAGTCCTCATGCTGCGCAGCTTCGATCCCATGATGGTTGGACGCAGTTCACTGGATTTGGGCATCGAGGATCCTTGGTATGGCGGTCACACCGATTTCGACAACACCTGGACCCTTATCAAAGCCGCTATTCCAGGCATTGTGCGCCACGTGAGCGATGCACTTGCGGAAGACTCCGGGAGTAGCGCCAGCGACGTCCGAAACGGAGCCACCGAGCACCAGCAGGTAACCTCTATGTCATGACCCCTGCACCCGTGATCATCGCCGTCGACGGGCGGTCCGGCGCGGGCAAGACCACGCTGGCCGTCGAGTTGGCGGCCCGCCTTCGGGAGCACCACAAGGTTTCCCTTTTCCATCTGGAAGACATCTATCCCGGATGGAACGGCCTTGCCACAGGCATCGAAAGGTACGTCGCAACGGTCCTGACGCCTTTGAGCCAAGGCGAGGCAGCAGAGTGGGTCAGCTGGGATTGGGAACGGCATTACGACGGCGCGCTGCACGTAACGCTGCCAGCCGAAATCGTGATCGTGGAGGGCGTCGGCGCCGCAGCGGACGCCGCGCGTCCCCTGCTGGACGCCATCGTCTGGGTCGAATCCCCCGGTGACGACCGCCGTCGTCGGGCTTTGGCCCGTGACGGAGACACCTACGAACCTTATTGGGACACCTGGGCCGCGCAGGAAGATGTTTGGCTCGAAGCTGACCCGGTCATGGGCGCAGCAGACATCCGTGTCCAGAACCTCGCGGATGGCAACGCCCCGGATGATGTCCTGCAGGCCATGCGGTACCTGCCGTCGTTGTCAGCGATCCTCTCGCCGGAACTCAGCGCGCGTCGAGGTTTGCAACTCCGGTCCGAAAAGATCAGCGCAGTTCCGGACGCCGAGGCGCTCTTTCAGAACCTCTACGGTTCCTCGACCAATGCTGTCTGGTTGGATTCCTCCAATGCGTCCGCAGTTTCAGGGACGTCCCAGGCCGCTGCCCGCAGCCGCTTCAGCATCCTGGCGGACGATGGCGGCACGTTCGGCCAGTCCGTCCAACACCGCCAGGGAACCACCCAGGTGACCGCCGGAACAGCCACCGTGAAAACCTCCGGACCCTTCTTCCGCTGGCTCGATTCCGTCTGGGGACGCCGGGCCGTGCGGGCACCACGCGGCTACGATGGGCAGTTCACGCTCGGCTGGCTGGGCTACCTGGGCTACGAGCTCAAACGGGAAACCGGGGGCAACGACGTCCAAGCCGGGACCCCCGACGCCGCCCTGCTCTTCGCTGGGCGGGCCGTGGTACTGGATCATCGCGAGCACACTGTGTGGTTGCTCGCCTTGGACGCGCCCGACGCCGATGAGTGGTTGCGCGAGGCTCGAACCGCCGTCGGAACTGCTTCAGCCGCCCCGGCTTCCGCCGTCGAGCCTGTTTCCGAGACGGCTCCGGAATTCACTTGCCGTGACAGCGCGACGGACTATAAGCGCAAAATCGCGGACGCCCAGCATGAAATCAGCGAAGGCAACTCGTACGAGGTCTGCCTGACCACCATGCTTGAAGCACCTGCCAGCGGGCTGGACCCGTGGCAGAGCTATCGGGCGTTGCGACGCCGCAATCCGGCACCATTTGCCAGTTACCTTCGGTTCGGCGAGCTGGTCGTCGCGAGCACCTCGCCCGAGCGTTTCCTCCGGATTCTCTCCGACGGCGGCATGCGGGCCGAGCCGATCAAGGGGACGCGTGGGCGTTCCGCTGATCCCACGGAGGACGCCGAACTGCGCCGCGACCTGGAGACCTCGCTGAAGGACCGCGCGGAAAACATCATGATCGTGGACTTGCTGCGCAATGACTTGAGCCATTTCGCCATTCCCGGATCGGTGACGGTCAGCCGGCTGTGCGCGATCGAAAGCTACGCCACGGTGCATCAAATGGTCAGCACCGTGGACGCGCACCTTCGCCCGGGCGCTCCGCGGGCAGAGGCACTGGCTGCGGCCTTCCCGGCCGGTTCAATGACCGGGGCGCCGAAGATCAGCACCATGGACATTCTTGACCAGCTTGAGGCGGGTCCCCGCGGTATCTATTCGGGAGCAATCGGCTACTTCTCGCTGAATGCTGCCACGGACCTTGCCGTCGTGATCCGTACCCTCGTGGTGAATCCCCACGACGACGGCGGGCGCACGCTCAGCCTGGGTATCGGAGGGGCAATCACCGCGGACTCCGTGGCCGACGACGAGTACGAAGAGATCCGGACCAAGGCTTTTGGCGTGTTGTCGACGCTCGGGGCTGACTTCCCCGGCTGAGTCTGTGTACAGCTAGCCGGCCGTCGCTTCAAGGGCCGTGTTACGCAAATTACTGGAGCGTCGCGGTCAATCTCGCGACGTTATCCACATACTTGGCCAACGGGGGTCTGTCCATCCAGTCGTCCAACGTAAGCTCACGGGATACCTCGCGATACGTGGACTCCACGGCCCGCATGAGGTTCACGGTTTCGGCGCCCAGGAGCATCACCGAGACCTCCATGTTCAGGGAGAAGGAGCGCATGTCCATATTGCTGGAACCAAGAACCGCAACCTCGTCGTCGATGGTGAAGTGCTTGGCGTGGAGTACATACGGCGCACGGTACAGGTAGATGCGGACGCCTGCTCCAAGGAGCGCTTCGTAATACGAGCGTTGGGCGTGGTGGACGAGGAATTGATCACCCTTTTCGGAGACGAAGAGTTCCACATCAACGCCTCGCTGGGCCGCCGTGGTGATGGCATAGAGCAGGGAGTCATCAGGCACGAAGTAGGGGCTGCAAATGGAGATCCTGTGCTGCGCCGAGTAGATCAGCGTATTGAACAAGCGCAGGTTGTTCTCCGTGGCGAACCCCGGACCACTTGGGACCACCTGGGCGGTGACGTGCCCCGGGGAGGGTTGGGAGGGCAGGCGAAGCTGGCTTTCGAGTGACTCGTCGGTTTCGCTGAGCCAGTCCGTGGCGAAAACTACGTTCAGGGTGGCTACGATGGGGCCCTCGAGCCGGGCCATGAGCTCAACCCATTGACGGCCCGCCCGGCGATGCTTGGGGTTGTTGTAGGACGGCTCGATCAGGTTCTGCGAGCCCGTGAACGCCAGTGTCCCGTCGATGACCAGGATCTTGCGGTGGTTCCTGAGATCCGGGCGGCGCCATTGGCCGTGGATAGGCAGCAGCGGCAACATTCGCTTCCACTGGATCTGGCCTGCCTTGAGCCGGCGGACCAGGCGGCGGTAGCCCTTGATGCGCAGCGTTCCGATATGGTCGAAGAGCAACCTGACGGTGACTCCGCGCTCGGCAGCCTTCTCGAGTTCGGTGAGTAACTCGTCCGTCACGGAGTCGCTGCTCATGATGTAGAACTCCGCGTTGACGTACTCCGTGGCGCCTCGGACTGCCTCGGCCATCGCTTTGATGGACTCCTTGTAACCAGGAATGAGCTCCACCTTGTTGCCGTCGACCATGGGCAGCGAGCCAAGGCGGTGGTTCAGCTCACCCGCTGATTTCACCCACTCCGGGCCGGAATAGGTGCTCACGGGATCGGACAGGTCAGAGGTGACGGCGCGAACGCGATGATTAACTTGTTCCTGCTGCTGACGCCGCCGCTTGGACAAGCGGAAATTGCCAAAAAGCAGGAAGAGCACGAATCCAACGGTCGGGACGAGGAAAACAGCCAGAAGCCAGGCCATGGCTGTTGTGGGGCGACGGTTGCCGGGGATGATCCCCAGCAGCACGATGCGCATGATGACTTCCGCAATGGCCCAAGCACCTAGAAGCCAGGTCCACTCCAAGCCAATCGGAAAAGGAAAAAGCACTCCATAACCCCCACTGTCCAATAACTAACGGTGACCACAGCCTATCCGCCCGCCCCTTTGGAGGGCCGCACTAAGCTGGGAACATGACTTCTCCTGCCCCCACGGTCCTCGTTTTCCTGGACCCGGCCTTCGAAAACGGCCGCATTGCCGATTCCAGCCAGCCCCAGCTCATGGCCACTGACCTCGGCGCTACCCGTGGCGACGGCGTGTTCGAGTCCCTTCTGGCCGTCCAGGGCAGGGCGCGCAAAGTGCAGGCACACCTGAACCGGTTAGGCACTTCCGCAGCGGCATTGGACTTGGCGATCCCGGAGCAGGACGTCTGGCGAAAGGCGATTGACACGGCGATCACCGAATTCCGCACCGTCTACCCGGCGCCGACGCCGGAAGAGGACGAAGTCGTCGTCAAGCTGATCGTGACCCGTGGCATTGAAGGTGCGGCGAGCCCCACATGCTGGGTACAGGCTTCGCCTTCACCCGCGGGAAGCCGCCGGCAGCGCGAGACGGGTATCGACGTCGTACTTCTGGACCGCGGCTTTGATACTGAGGCCGGCGAACGTGCGCCGTGGCTGCTGTTGGGAGCCAAGACTCTGTCCTATGCCGTGAACATGGCCGCGCTGCGCTACGCGCACAAGCAGGGTGCCGATGACGCCATCTTCACGTCAACAGATGGCCGTGTTCTTGAGGGGCCAACGTCCACTGTGTTGCTCGCCCATCTGGAAACAGTAGACGACGGCGACGGTTCCGTCAGGACCGTTCGACGGCTCATCACGCCGCAGCACGATAGCGGGATCCTTCCGGGCACATCGCAGGGCGCGCTGTTCGCCGCCGCGAAGGCTGCAGGGTGGGAGCTGGGCTATGGGCCGCTGGTGCCGCAGGACCTGTTCGACGCAGACGCCGTTTGGCTCATTTCGAGCATCCGTTTGATCGCGCCGGTGAACCACATTAACGGCCACGAGATCGGTACTCCCGCTGTCCGGAAGCAGCTCACGGAGGAACTGAACGAGTTGTTTGCCGGAATCGAGTAATTCCGGCCGGCCAGACTGGGGCCTACTCTGCTCCGCTTGGAACTTAGCAGATGACAAGTAGAGTAATTGCTCGCATGACTCATTGATAAGGAACTCTTGGCCTCAGCATTGAGCTTCACAGGGGTTCAATCGCGTTCCTTATCCTCCTTGAAATGGGTGTCCGTCATGTGATGAATCTTGTTCTCGTGTTAGTTGGATCACGTCCTCCCGACACCATTTCAGACTTTGCTGGCTAACTTCCCGGAGGGAATATGGGACACAGCTCCCCCACAACAGCCGAGGCATCGGCACCCGAGGCGCAGTCGGAGACTGGCGCCTCACAGACAGGACTTCGCCGGTCCATGGAGGCCCGGCACCTGGTGATGATTGCCATGGGCGGCGTCATCGGCTCAGGCCTGTTCGTCAGCTCGGGTTACACCATTGCCACCGCGGGCCCCTTGGGCGCCGTTCTCGCGTTCCTCATCGGAGCCGTGGTGGTCTACCTGGTGATGGCATGCCTCGGGGAACTCGCCGTTGCGTTCCCCGTTTCAGGTGCCTTCCACATCTACGCCGCCCGAACCATCGGACCCGCCACCGGCTTCGCCACAGCCTGGCTCTACTGGCTTTGCTGGGCCGTGGCGTTGGGGTCTGAATTCACTGCGGCCGGCCTGCTCATGCAACGCTGGTTCCCAGGCGTCGACGTCTGGATCTGGTGCTTCGTGTTCGCCACGGTTCTGTTCACTCTGAACGCCATTTCATCTCGCGTCTTTGGTGAATCGGAGTTCTGGTTCGCCCTCATCAAGGTTGCCGCCGTCGTCGGCCTGATTATCCTGGGCGGCGCCGCTTTGATGGGCTTCCACCCGCTCGCGGCTGGCGAATACCCGTCGCTCACGAGCAACTTCAGCACACCCGAAGGGCTGTTCCCCAACGGCTTCACGGGCGTCTTCGTCACCTGCCTGGCCGTGTTCTACGCCTTCTCAGGCTCCGAACTGATTGGTGTGGCCGCCGGCGAAACATCCAATCCCGGCGCCAACATCCCCAAGGCCATGCGGACCACAGTCATCCGTCTCATGATCTTCTTCGTGGGCGCCATTACCGTCATCGCGGCCACCATCCCCTACGAGAAGGTCAGCGTGGACGAAAGCCCGTTCGTCACCGTCTTCTCCATGCTTGGCATTCCCTTCGCTGCGGACATCATGAACTTCGTGATCATCACTGCACTGTTGTCGGCGGGAAACTGCGGACTCTACTCCTGCGCCCGCATGCTCTTCTCGCTGGCCGACGAAGGACACGCACCCAAGGCATTCAGGAAGCTGACCAAGCGTGGGATCCCGATGATTGCCCTGTGCGTCAGCATGCTCGGCGGCCTGGCGTCCCTGATCAGCAGCATTGTTGCGCCGGCAACCGTGTACCTGGTGCTTGTCTCGATTGCCGGCTTTGCGACCGTGGGCGTGTGGATGTCCATTGTGGCCTCGCACTTCGTGTACAGGCGCACGTTCATCAAGAACGGCGGCGACCTCAGCACGCTCCCGTACAAGGCGCCACTCTTCCCCTTGGTTCCGATCCTGGCGTTCGCGCTGTGCGTTGTGTCCTTGATCGGCATCGCGTTCGACCCCAACCAGGTGGCGGCACTGCTGTTCGGCGTTCCGTTCGTGGGCGCCTGCTACGCGTTCTTCTACTTCAAGTACGGACGACGCCGGTCGCTCAAGAAGGCTGTCGGCGTCTAACCGCCGTGGCTTCCTGACCTTCTTTGGCTGCGCATCAGCCCCTAGGCAACCATTCCAGGTTGCCTAGGGGCTGATGTTGTTTGAAAGTAGGCCAGGACGCCACACGGCCTGCCAGATTCAGGACTTGGGCTTGACCACACGCACAGGGTGCTCGCTCAGGATCGACAGGCGGTTGAAGGCGTTGATCCCAATGGCTGCCATGCAGAGGACACTGATTTGCTCGTCGTTGTAGTGTTCACGGGCCCGCTCGAAGAGCTCGGGGCTCGGCCGTGACGTGCTCATCCGGGTGATCTGCTCAGTGATTTCCATGGCCACCCGCTCAGCCGGCTCAAACAGCGTCACTTCCTTATAGACAGCTACCAAGGACAGACGCTGTTCCGTTTCGCCGTACCCCAAGGCCCGTCGATGGTGCAGGTCCAGGCAGAATGCGCAGCCGTTGATCTGCGACGCAAGGTAGTTCAGAAGTTCGATGGTCCGCCGCGGGACACCTGTGCGGTCGGCTTCTCCAACCACCTGCTGGGCATAGTGGCTCAGTGTTGCGTAGAGCTCGGGCTGTTGCTTATCCAGATAGCCGGCGAGACGTGCTTTTGTTTCCTGTTCAGGCATGCTTGGAGCCTAGCGCAACAGGCACGGGGTGCTGGCTGCACAGAGACATGCTCCCGCTGGGCTGCCCCGACCGTCCCGCAGTGGGGCGTGAAGTGAAGGAACATCCGTCCGAAAGCCGTTGGAAGTGAGAGAACATCCGTCCGAAAGCCGGTGGATGTGAGAGAGGGTGCTATTCGGCGTCGCGGGCCAGGTGGATTCCGTTCTCTGCCAGCCACACGGGATTGAAGGCCTTGCTCAGGTAGTTGGTTCCGGCGTCGGGCGCTATGGCCACCACCACCGAACCGTGGGGTGCGGCCCGGGCTACCCGCAGGGCAGCGGCCACAGCAAGTCCGGACGATGGACCCAGCGCAAGCCCTTCTTCGTCGAGGAGCCGATGCACGGTGGAGTAGACCTCGTCGTTGGGGATGCGCAGGAAGCGGTCGACAATGGAGCGGTCAAAGGCCTTGGGCCATTCAGCCTGGGGCCAGGAGTTACCAACACCGTCCACCAGGATCTCGCCGGGGTGTCCACCACTGTAGGCGGAGCCGTAGGGGTCGGCGCCCACAACTTCAAGGTGCCCGCCCGGCCGCGATGCTGCAACCTTCTCTTTCAGGAACCTGCCATTGCCGCTGATGGTCCCACCGGTTCCGATTCCGGCCACGAAATGCGTCACCAGGCCGTTGGTCTGCTCCCAGATCTCCGGCCCGGTGGTTTGGTAGTGCGCCGCGGGATTGGCAGGGTTGTCGAATTGCATGGGCCGCCAAGCACCAGGCGTCTCGGCCGTGATTCGCGCTGCCACAGCGCGGGCGTTCTCCGGGGATTCCGAGGGCGCGCTCCAGTCCGTCAGGACCACGCGCGCACCGTAGCTGTGGAGCGCGGCGAGTTTCTCCTGGGAGATGGTGTCGCCGGTAACCACCACCACGGGATGCCCCGTCAGCCGCCCGATGAGCGCCAGCCCGATCCCGGTATTGCCGGAAGTGCTCTCCACAATGGTTGCGCCTGGCTGTAACTCTCCTGATTGCTCGGCCGCCCGGACCATGCTCAGCGCAGTACGGTCCTTGATGGATCCGCCGGGGTTCTCGGACTCAAGCTTGATGTGGATGGTGCTGCGCAATCCACGGCCCAAGGCCTCCAATTTCACCAGCGGAGTGTTGCCCACTTTGTCCAGGACGCTGGCATCCAGGCCGTCCGGCAGCCCTGCCGCCGGGTGTGCGCCTTGTTTGCGGATTGCGGTACTCACGTGGTCCCCTCCCTTTGAGCCATAGGCTGCAATTCCTGCGCCACCACATCACGCAATTCACGTCGCGCGCGCTCCACCAGGTCCGGAGCCGACGGCCGATCCGCCAGCACATCAGCCAGCCGGCCCACGACGGCGCCAGTCCCCTTCCCGAGCGGCTGCGCGGCTCCCGCTTCGAGCAGCAGATACGACGCCGTCAGAGCCTCAATAGCAAGCAATTTCTCCAAGGCCTCCAACGACCTTTCGAGTTGCTGCAACGCCAGCGGCGCCAAGGTGGAGTGGTCCTCGACGTCGGCCGAGAGGGTGGGTGCCCCGAGCGTCGCCGGCGCTGCCAGGAACTTCAGTTCGGACAGCAGTCCCGCTGCTGAGTACCAGAGCAGCCCGGGCAACTCCTCCTGCACAAGGCCTGCGGCCGGTCCTGATTCAGAAACCGCATTCGACGACGAAGCCTCCAGGTGCCTGGCGGCAGCCTCCAGATGCCTCGCCCGGATCACCCGTTGTGGCGGATACAGCTTGGCGATTCGCCGCTCGCTGGAAATCCCCACGTGGGCCAGGGCCAGCCGCAGGCCCTCAAAGGAAAGAGCCAGCTGCATCGGTTGGAAGTTCCCGCCGGACACCATGTGCCCGGTTTCGACATCAACCAAGGGGTTGTCGCCACGTCCGTTCAGCTCCACCGTCAACGCAGCGCCGAGCTGTGAAACCAAGGAGCGAAAAGCCCCATGAGTCTGGGGCGCAGCACGGAATGACAAAGCGTCCTGCACCGAGACTTCGGGACGAACGTCCTCCAACCACCCGCCGCGCAACAGGTGACGTACCGCGGCGGCCGAGTCCTTCTGCCCGTCCACCGCCTTGCCCGCCTGGATAGCCGGCGAAAACGGACTCAGGTTCCCGCCGCCGTCGTACCTTGCAATGGCCTCAAGCGAGAGGGACAGCGCGACGTCGGCGAGTTCCGCCAGCTGTTGCAGGCGCACCAAGGCGAGGGTGCCGGCACCTACCGAGTAAGCGTTGGCGCTGACCAGCGCCAGGGCCTCACCGGGCGCTAGTCGCAACGGCTGAAGACCGGCGTCGGCTAGGGCCTTCGCCCCGGGTACCAGGGTGCCGTCCGCATCGATCGCTTCACCTTCACCGATGGCGACGGCGGCGACGGCGGCGAGTTGGGTGAGGTCCGATGAGCCGACTGATCCTTCGCGGGGGATGGCGGGAAGAACTCCGTGGTTGAGTAGTTCCGCATAGAACTGGGCAGTCTCCGGGCGTACACCGGAGCCGCCGCGGCTGAATCCGATGAGCCGGGCGAGGATCACGGCGCGAGCGGAGGGCCGGTCCAGATGGTCGCCCACACCACTGTTGTGGTATCTGACTACTTGGATTTGATAGGCGAGAACCGACCTCTCCTCCACAGCCGTATCGCGTCCGGATCCGAGGAGGGTGTTGAGGCCGTAGATTTTCTGCCCTGAGGTCGACGCGCGCTCCAGCACTTCGCGTGAGCGGCCGATCAAAGACAACGCATCGTGGTTGAGTTTCACGTGAAACGCCGGATCCAAGGCAGCCTGCGCCACGCTTTCAGGGTCCACCGGCGATGTGCCGATCAGCAGGGTTCTGGGCGCGGAGGAGATGGGCTCGGAGGACATCAGAAGTCCAGAAGATTCTGGCGGAAGCCACCGTCGCCGTAACTCTTCCTCAACAGGCCACGGCGTCGCAGTTCGGGAGTGAGCTTGTCCAGCACTCCGTGCACGGTGACGGGGTCCACGAAGCCAGAGAAGAGGAAGCCGTCGCCACCCACAGCCTCGCCAGTCTCCTCGAGGTAGTCCGCGATTTCACCAACCGTGCCGATGATCGAATCGCCGGCACCACCGCTGCGTGCCTGAAGGATCTGGCGAAGGGTAGACCCCGGAGGCGCTGCCTTGGCGAAGTGCTCCAACGTGCCTTGGTTGCTGTTGGTGCTCAATTCAGGCAACGGCGCATCGAGGTCGAACTGCTTGAAGTCGATCACGGACAGGTAGGAGATCGAGTTGAGCTGGCTGTCGATATCACGCTGGGTAAGCTCCCGGCGCTGTGCACGCAAGTCCTCGGCCTCGGCTGATGAACCAACCACGGTGGGCTTGAGCACGAAAAGTACCTTGACGTCGTCGGGGTTCCTGTCCGCCTTGGCAGCCTCGGCACGGATGGAATCCCGGTAGGCCTTCATTCCGTCAACGCCACGCGCCAAGGCGATCGCCACATCTGCATGCCCACCCGCGAACGCTTTGCCCCGAGGAGAAGCACCGGCCTGCACCAGCACGGGCTCCTCTGGCAAAGGTGCGGTGTTCAGCGGACCTCGGACCTTGAAGAAGTCACCCTGGTGGCTAATGGGATGCACTTTGGTGTGGTCGGCGAACACGCCGGCCTCAACGTCCTCAATCACAGCGCCGGGTTCCCAGCTGCGCCAAAGCTGCCGGACGACGTCGACGAATTCCTCCGCCTTCTCGTACCGAAGGTCGTGTTCAATCTGCTGGTCCAACCCGTAATTCTGTGCCGCCAGGTCACTGCCGGAGGTGACAACGTTCCAGCCGAGCTGGCCCTCGGAGAAGTGCTGCAGCGTGGCCAGGAGCCGTGCGGCTGTGAAGGGCGGATAGAACGAAGCGCTGACAGTCGGCACAATCCCAAGGTGCTTGGTGGCGGACAGAAGGTACGGGACCAGAGCCAAAGGATCATGCTTGGGCGCAAAGGAGGCGTGTGCCAGCGAAACCTCGGCGGTGCCGCCATAAGTATCAGGAACAGTAAGGGAGTCCTCGATGATGAAGAGGTCAAGGCCGGATTGCTCAAACGCGCGCACGGCGTCTTGATACAGGGCAGGTTTCTTCCAGTCGTAGCCCAGGCTGTAGCCGGGAGTTCCCCACCCCTGGACACCAAAACCGTGCCCCACGAACCATCCAAAATGCAGCATGGGCTTGAGTGTAGAGCTGCCTTGTCCGTTCACCGCGACCTGATTTCTTGCGAAGTTACAGGGGGTCGTACTGCGTCAATTATGCTCCCGGGGCGTCACATTTGGGCTGCTACCCCAGCGCCGGCCGGTTACGCAACATGACGAGCGCGTAACCGCTTGCAAGTGCGGGCCGCCGCCGCGGGATGTTACGTTTTTCTTGAGTAATGAGCACCAGCGCCAAGCCCTGACTTGCTGGTCGGCAACCCTCTCTCCGGCGGGGTGCCTCAGGTGACTACTCGGCGTATCGACACTTCGAACTGCAAGCGTGACTGAGGAGCACCAGCCAATGCCTGAACCCACTGAAGAAAAACTCTCCTACCGCCTGATTACAGGTCCGGATACCCGTGAATTCTGCGAGCGGATCACCACGGCCCTCGCCGACGGCTACGTGCTCCACGGCAGCCCGGCAGCCACGTTCAATGGCACGGATGTCATCGTGGCGCAGGCGGTCGTCCTGCCCGCTGCCATCGCCAACGCAGACGCCGCCGTCGCGAATGCTGTTGACCAGTTGGAGAACGACGACGACGAAGAAGCATTCGAGGGACACGCATGAGTTACGCAGGTGACCTGACCCCGCAGGACGCGTGGGCCAAGCTTGAAGAAGGCGCCATCCTGGTAGACGTCCGCACCGAGGCCGAGTGGGCACACATCGGCATTCCGGACACCAAAGCCACAGAGAATGATCCCCTGTTCATTCAGTGGAACCTCGCCGGTGGCATTCCCAACTCCCGCTTCCTCGAGGACCTGCAGCAGCAGGCACCCGAGGGCGAGGGCGTGGAACTCGTTTTCATCTGCCGCTCAGGCCAGCGCTCCATCTCTGCCGCCATCGCCGCGACGCAGGCCGGGTTCACCGCCTACAACGTGCTCGAGGGCTTCGAAGGTGACCCGGACCGCTACGGCGAGCGCACCATCAACGGCTGGAAGAACCGCGGCCTGCCAACCAACCTGGGGAACGACTAAGTGACTTTCAATCCCGATGCCGCCAGCTGGAGCCCTGACACCCAGGCAGTACGCGGTGGCCTTGACCGTACCAACTTCCAGGAGACGTCCGAACCCGTCTTCCTGAACTCCGGCTTCGTCTACGAATCCGCTGCCGCCGCCGAACGCGCCTTCACCGGCGAGGACGAGCGCTTCGTTTACTCCCGCTACGGCAACCCGTCCGTGGCCACATTCCAGGAGCGGTTGCGGTTGCTCGAAGGAACCGAAGCGTGCTTTGCGACGGCGTCCGGCATGTCCGCGGTGTTCACCGCCTTGGGTGCCCTCCTGGCTGCCGGTGATCGCGTCGTTGCCGCCCGTTCCCTGTTCGGCTCGTGCTTCGTAATCCTCAACGAGATCCTGCCGCGCTGGGGCGTAGAGACCGTGTTTGTCGACGGTCCCGACCTCGACCAGTGGCGTGCTGCCCTCTCCGAACCGACCACCGCCGTGTTCTTCGAGTCGCCCTCCAACCCCATGCAGGAAATCGTGGACATCGCCGCCGTCAGCGAGCTGGCGCATGCTGCGGGAGCGACCGTCGTCGTCGACAACGTCTTTGCCACTCCCCTGCTGCAGCGTTGCGGTGACTTGGGCGCGGACGTCATCGTGTACTCCGGCACCAAGCACATCGATGGCCAGGGACGTGTCCTTGGCGGGGCAATCATGGGCACCAAGGAATTCATCGATGGCCCGGTCAAGCAGCTGATGCGGCACACCGGACCGTCGCTCTCCGCGTTCAACGCCTGGGTGTTGACCAAAGGCCTGGAGACCATTGGCTTGCGCGTGAACCACAGTTCAGCCTCCGCTTTGAAAATCGCGGAATGGCTTGAGCAGCAACCCGCCATCAGCTGGGTCAAGTACCCCTTGCTGAAATCGCACCCACAGTACGAGCTCGCAGCCAAGCAAATGAAGGCTGGCGGCACCGTGCTGACGTTCGAGTTGCTGCCCTCTTCTGGGCGTTCAGCCAAGGATGCCGCGTTCGCGTTGCTGGACGGTCTGCGCGTCATCGATATTTCCAACAACCTGGGCGACTCCAAGTCCCTCATCACGCATCCGGCCACCACCACCCACCGGGCCATGGGGCCCGAAGGTCGCGCGGCCATCGGGCTGAGCGACGGCGTGGTCCGTTTGTCCGTGGGCCTGGAAGATGTAGACGATCTCATCCTGGATCTGGAGAAGGCCCTCAAACAGGTCTAGCCTTGCTGCCATGAGCGGGAATCATCCTTATCGCCGTGCCGGAACGGTCATCGTTGCGGGCACGGCGGTGTGGTTTGCAGGGATCTCGCCGGTATCGCGCGTTTACATCACCCCCGATGCTGCCGAACGTCTTCGTATGCTCGAGGCCGGCCAGCGTGGCTGGGTGATTGGGCAGCACCTCGCTGCTGCTGGAACCGTCGCGGTGCCGGTGGGATTCGCAGCCTTTGCACGTCGTCTTCCGCGCGGACAGGCGAAGCGGTGGGCTGTTGCAGCCGCGGCCGCTTTGCTCGCAGGGGCCCCGCTCTTTGTGTCCAGTTTGTCCCGCCGGGCCTCGGACCTGGAACGCTTTGCCTACGGCCGGGGATCCAATGCGCCATTCCTGGCCTACTCCGGGCTCCACGTTCTTGCCTTGGCGGCGCTGGGCGGAAGCCTCCTGGCATCGCCCGCCAAACGATGGATCGGGATCACGGCCGCCGCCAGCGCGCCCATCTACGGCGCCATCCTTGTAGCCAAGAAGGACATCCCACCGTTCGTGTTCTACCTTGTCGAAGGTTTAGCGGGCGCGTACCTGATGACGTGGGAAGAGACTGACTCCGCAGAAGCCTAGGGCCTGCGGACCCTGGTCAGGAGGGGCGCCGGATCCTTGTGCGAGTCTGCGGTAGCGCCACGAATCGTCGCCTTCACCGCATGCCCAACCACCGCCCCCAAGGCCTCATTGCTGGGCGGGCTTCCCGGCGGATTTTGTGCGTCACGTTGCCGGTTGTTGAAACGCTCTGCTGCTTCGCGTTGCTCCCGTGCTCCGTTCCCGCGCTCAAGAATGTCCGAGATTCCGGCCTTCACGAGCTCCAATTCACCTTGGTCATCCAGGACAGGACTCAAATAATCCACCAAAGCCCAGACCACGTCCGCTGCCGGTTGGGGACGGAAGTCGCCAAAGTCCAGGAGGTCTCCGCGAAGTCCCGAATTGCTCGCTTGCCAACTCGCCATCCGGAGCAGGGCCGTCGGCACCAAGGCGGGCTCAACGCCGTCGAGCATTTCCAGGGAAGCGGTCTCAACCAGTGCCCTCACAAGCACTGCAATCAAGGCTGCGTCTTCCGAACGGAGGCAGACATCAGCAACCCGGACTTCCACGGTGGGATGGTTGCGGGAGATGCGGGCGTCGAAGTAGATCATGCCCTCGTCAAGGAGAACCCCCGTGTCCAGGAGGCGCTGAACCATGCGCCGATAGGCAGTCAGCGAGCCAAACACGGCAGAAGGCCCGGACGTCGGCCACCGGTTCCACGCCTGGATCCGGTAGCTTTCGAAACCCGTGGGCAACCCACGCCAGTATGGGGAATTGGCGCTGATGGCCGTCAAAACAGCAAGTTTGTCCCGGATGTGATCGAGGACCACGACGCCCTCTTCGGGTGACTCCACGGCGGTGTGTACATGGAAACCGCAGGTCAGTTGCTCGTGGGCCGTCAACCCGAAGCGCTCAAGCATCACAGCGAAGCGGGGATCCGGAGTGGTGTGGGTGTTCTTGGCCAGGGGCGAGGTGGCAATCGCGGCCACCCGGGCGTTGTGCTTCCTGGCGGCGTCATTGGCCATCGCCCGTCCACGCCGGATCTGCTGGAGGAGCTCGGTATAGGTATGGCACGGACGGGTCTGGGTTTCGATCTGTTCCAGCTTCAGTTCGTGGCTGAGCCCCATCCCTGTTTCAGCCGCCGCTTCCGGTCCTGCGAGCAGCGCATCCGCGAGGGCCAAGGGCTCTCCCGTCACAGGATCGACGATGAGTAGCTCTTCCTCCACCCCGAAAGTCCGCATGGCACCATTCTGCTTCATGCGGCCGGAGAAATTCTGCTGGATCATCCCTGCATTGCCGACGTGGCGGTCCCTAAATCCGGGTTCCAACCAATGTGGCAGTCGGGATGATCCAGCAGAAAAGCGTGCCTAGTCCTGGAAGTACTCCACCTTGGCGCCAATGGTGTTCAGACGCTCGGCCAGGTCTTCGTAGCCGCGTTCGATCACGTAGATGTTGCGAAGCTCCGAGGTTCCACGGGCAGCCAACATCGCCAGGAGCAGGCACGCTGCCGGACGCAGGGCAGGCGGGCAGCCGATCTCCGCAGCCCGCCATTTGGTGGGTCCGTTGACGTAGATCCGGTGCGGGTCCAGGAGTTGCACTTGGGCGCCCAGCTTGTTGAGCTCCGTCAGATAGATGGCGCGGTTCTCGTAGACCCAGTCGTGGATCATGGTCTGGCCCTCGGCGTTGCCTGCGATCACGGCGAAGAAGGGCAGGTTGTCGATGTTGAGCCCCGGAAACGGCATGGGGTGGATCTTGTCCTGTGGCGCGTGGAGCTCAGAGGGCTTGGTGGTGACATCCACCAAGCGCGTCCTGCCGTTGCGGGCCATGTATTCACCCGAGATTTCCAGCTTCTGGCCCATCTGTTCCAGGGTGGCGAGCTCGATTTCCATGAATTCGATGGGAACCCGGCGGATGGTGACCTCGGAGTTCGTCACGATACCTGCGGTGATCAGGCTCATGGCTTCGATGGGATCCTCGGACGGGAAGTATTCGATCTCCACGTCTATGGCTGACCGGCCAGTGATCTTCAATGTCGTGGTCCCGACGCCCTCGATGGTCACACCCAAGCCCTGCAGGTAGAAGCAAAGATCCTGGACCATGTAGTTGGGGCTCGCGTTGCGGATCACGGTGGTGCCCTCGCGGTGCGCGGCAGCCATGATCGCGTTCTCGGTGACGGTGTCGCCACGTTCGGAGAGGACGAAGGAACGGTCGTGCCCATCGGCAGGGGGTGCCACCACGGAGTAGAAGCCGGACTTTGCCCCCACCGTGAGCCCGAACTGGCGCAATGCCTGCATGTGGGGCTCAACGGTGCGCGTGCCCAAGTCGCAGCCACCAGCGTAGGGAAGCAGGTATTCGGCGGTCTCGTCCAGGAGCGGGCCGAGCAGCATGATGACGCTGCGTGTGCGGCGAGCCGCCTCCACGTCCATCGATTCAAGGTCGAGGACTTCGGGCCTGCGGATACGGAGGTCGCTGCCGTTGAGCCAGGTGCATTCGACGCCGATGGACGTCAGCACCTCAACGATACGGTTGACTTCCTCAATGCGGGCCAAGCGACGCAGCGTGGTGGTGCCTCGGTTGATCAGGCTTGCACACAGCAGGGCTACGCCTGCATTCTTGCTGCTGTTGACGTCCACTTCGCCGGACAGCGTGTGACCGCCTTCCACCCGGAGGTGCGTCATCTGCGGCTTGCCCACCTTGACGATGGAACGGCCGAAGATGGCCTCCAGCCGTTCGATCATTCTGAGGCTGAGATTCTGTTTGCCCTGCTCCATTCGGGCGATAGCGCTCTGGCTGGTTCCCAGCTCAGAAGCCAACTGCCCCTGCGTCCAGCCCTTTTCGCTTCGCGCGTTGCGGAGCAGGAGGCCTACATGTTCGGCGGTAGGTTGCGTCATACTCAAGAAATATCACAAATGAGTTAGAAGTGGACAACAAATCTCCGATTCAGCGGCAAACATCACACTCTACCCGTGTCGTGCGATATCTGGTTCGCGAAGTTCCAACGGAAGAGTTAACGCCAGACGAAACTCCACGTTCCAGCGCCGACGGCCGTCAGTACCGCAGCAGCAGCGATGACGAGGCCGCCCAGGAGCACCCAGACGTCAAGGAGGGAGTAGGTGGATTCCCGGGCCCACGTTCTCTGCCCGCCGCCGAAACCACGTGCCTCCATGGTGATGGCCAGCCGGGAGGCCCGCCGGACCGCCTGGACCAGCAGCCCGAAGCTCTGTCCAAGCGTTGCCTTCAGCCGTTGCAGCGGGCTGCCCTGCGAACCCACTCCGCGGGCGCGCCTGGCCATGCCGATGGTCTGCCATTCCTCAGCCATCAACCCCACCAGGCGCATCGCAGCCAGTGAACCGAGGACAAAGCGGTGTGGCAGCTTCGCCTTCTGCGCCAGCGCATCAGCCAGGTCGGTGGGGTCGGTGCAGGTCATCAGAAGGATTGCCGGCAGGGCTATCGCCAGGCCGCGCAGCATGAATCCCAGCCCCAGCTGAAGGGAACCTTCGCTGATGGACCAGAGTCCGACGTCGAGCAGTACGACTCCGCTGTCAGCCGCCACGATTGCTGTGCTCCAGCCGCCAATCGCTGCAGCGATGATGAGCGGCCAGGCCCGCTGCCATAGAAGCCCCAGCGTGAGGCCAGCCAGCGGGAACAGAGCCAGTTCCGCGACGAGGGCAGTTGAAGCGGATACCCAGTCGATCGACAACGCCAGCACCAGCGAAATGAGGAACACGGATACGAACTTAACCAAGGGGTTGGCCCGCGTGAGGAGGGCGTGGTTGCCGCGCAGGTTCAGGGCGTCCCTCATGCGGCACCGGCTTCCTGGCGGGCTGCTTCGCTGTGCGGGTCCGGAACTTGCGGCGTCGCCGGATCCAGCCGCAGCTCTGTACCACCCAGGACCGCACTGAATTCTTCGTCGTGCGTCACGGACACAACGGCCGTTCCGGCGTCCAGCAGTTCCGAGAGGAACGATGCCAACTCTGCCCAGGTGTTGGCGTCCTGGCCGAACGTGGGCTCGTCAAGCACCAGCACCTTAGGGTGGGCCGCCAGGACCGTGGCCACGGACAACCTGCGCTTCTCGCCACCGGACAATGTGTAAGGGTTCGCGTCCACCAAATGCGTGAGCCGCAAACGCTCCACCAATTCATCCACGCGTTCTTCACCGTGTCCCAGATGCTTTGGTCCGAACATCAGCTCGTCCAGGACCTTGCCCGTCACGAACTGGTGCTCCGGTTCCTGGAACACGGTGCCAATGCGCGAAATCAGCTGATCCGCCTTCCACTTGAACGGGTCGATTCCAGCTCCCTCGGAAAGCTCGACGGCGGCACTCACCTTGCCGTCCACGGGCGCCAGAAGGCCGGCCAACGTGAGCGCAAAAGTAGATTTGCCGGCACCGTTCGGACCCGTGATGGTGAGTGCCTGGCCAGCCCGTACTTGTGCACTGATACCCGATTGCACGGGGACGGGTGGGATGGTTTTGAAGCGGCGACGGCGCGACTTCTCACGGGAGACAGCCAGGTCCTGTGCCACGAGGAGGAGTTGCGCGGTGGATTCATGGCCGCCCATTTCCTGAGTTGTGGTCCTGCGGGCGCGAGTCGCCGGAACGTACCCCGGCACCCACACTCCCGCTGCCATCAACATGGTGCGGGCCTCTGTGAGCACCTGATCCGGCGGGCCGTCCAGGAGCACACCGCCCCCAGCCGAGGGTGGCTGGAGGACCACGATCCTGTCCACCAGGTCCTTCCAGACGGACACACGGTGTTCCACGACAACCAAAGTGGCACCGGTCTTGTCCAGGCAGCGCTGCACCGCGTCTCGAACCTCAAGCACGCCCACCGGATCGAGGTTGGCCGTGGGTTCGTCAAGCAGGATCAGCCCCGGCCGCATCGCCAGGATGCCAGCCAACGCAAGGCGCTGCTTCTGCCCGCCGGAGAGTGCCGCCGTCGGGTGATCCAGTGCCAAACCGCCGCCTGCAGCGGTGCGCAACCCAACGTCGTCGAGCGCTTCATGGACGCGGGCCCAAATCTCATCCCGGGGAACGGCAAGGTTTTCGGCGCCAAACGCGACGTCGTCACCCACCCGTGAGAGCACCACCTGGGTTTCCGGATCCTGCTGCATCAGACCTGCACGGCCGCGCTGTTCGCGGGGAGCGAGGCCGTCGATCAACAGCGAGCCGGTCTCGTCCGAATCGTCTTCCTCGTCACCCAGCACACCGGCGAGGGCATGGAGCAGTGTCGACTTCCCTGCGCCCGATGGACCCAGCAAGAGCACACGCTCGCCGGGCTCGATCCGCAGATCGAGGTCCTGGATGGCGGGTGTGGAACGCCCGGCATGCCGCCATCCCCACCCTTGGGCGGTGATGGCGGCAGGCCGGACTTGGTGGTTGCTTTGCTGGTTGCTGCTTTCTTTCGCAGGCATTAGTTGAAGACGGGCTCCGAAGCAGCCTTGCGCGACGCGAAGGAGCTGAGGACGCCGGTCTTGGCCAGCCCGCGGGTGGCAACCCAGGACAGCGCGCCGGCGATGATCGCACCGGAGAGCGTGGTGAAGGCGATGTAGGCCAGCTTGTCGATTGCCTCGTAGGCGATGTTCCAGCCCCAAGGCAGGAAGGAATCGTTAAGACCGCAGAAGAGGCCCGAGCCCGCACCTGCGAGGAGTGCAGTGGAAAGGTTGAACTTCTTGTACCGGAACGCAGCGAAGACGAGTTCCGCGCCCAGTCCCTGGAGGATGCCGGAGATGAGGACGGTGGTGCCGTACTGGGAACCCATGATGAGTTCGCCGGTGGCGGCGACGGCTTCGCAGAACAGGGCTGCGCCCGGCTTGCGGATGATGAGCATGCCCAGGACGGCGGGGATCATCCAGCCACCGGCAATCAAACCGGTGAGCGGCGGATACGTGGCGTTCATGGGGATGGATACGATTGCGGCGCCCTGGGACCAGGCCCAGAAGATCACGCCGCCGGCGATGGCAATCAAAGCTGCCACCACGATGTCTACAACACGCCAGTTATAACTGGTTTTCTTCACGCTTGCCGTGGTCATTTTTCTGCCTCCTGAGGTACAGGAGGGGAAAGTGCTCCCCGGAAAACCCCCGGTCGGCCTGCGCCGCCCGGATCCGGACACTCTGAGAAGCTCGACTCCCTTGCGCCGGTACTAACCGGATCAGGTTCGAGGGTCTGCGGCTGTCCGCACTCTCAGCGCCCTCGCGTCTCCTGCATCTCTGCAAGGTCCGACGGCGGCGCTCCCCTGTCGTTATTAATCTGCCCTTATGGGCGTGGTTCAGTTTACACCTGTGGGTGTTCGTGCGCGCTGGGGTTGGTCACAAAGCGGCTGGCAACCACACCTGAGACAATGATCCAGCAGAATCGACGCGGCAAAGGGGTATTTCATGACGGACCTTCCCACTACGGACATCCCAGTTTCCCAACCCCGCCTTGCCGCGAGCGTCATCCTGCTCCGCGACTCCCCGGCCGGGCTCGAAGCCTTCGTGCAGCACAGGGTTGCCACCATGGACTTCGCCGCCGGCATGGTGGTCTTTCCGGGAGGCCGGGTTGATGCCGCAGACCAGGACGGATGGGATTACCCGGCTGAGCTGCTGGAACGGCACGCTGCAGACTGGAACCTCAGCTCCATCGCCGCTGATCCCGAACAGGCCCCGGCAAAGTCAGGCATGGTGCTTACCGCTGCACTGCGGGAGGTTTGGGAGGAGGCCGGACTTCGCCTTGATGCCTCAGACCTTCGCCCCTTCGCCAACTGGGTCACGCCGACGGACATGCCCAAGCGTTTCGACACCTACTTCTATGTTGCCAAGCCTGCTCCGGAAGCAGCACCCCAGCACCAAACCACTGAAGCTTGGCAATCACTCTGGATGCCGGTGGATGGGATCCTGGCGGCCGAGGCGGCCGGTAAATTGCAGCTGATGCCACCCACGTATTACCTGCTCAAGGAAATTGCCGGCCTTGGAACAGTAGATGCCGTCTGGGAAGCCGATCACGATGTTGTCCCTGTCCTTGCACCACGCGGTTCCATGGCAGCTTTCCTCAAGGAACGGGAAAACCGCCGTTAGTCCCAAGGCGCCTGGATGTGAGGCTAGGCTGGGGGCATGAACCTCTTTTTCAAGCTGCTGGGTGCCGGAGTAAGCCTTGCAGCCGGATTCGTCGGCACCAAGTTGGTCAACAAGGGCTGGGAAAAGGCCACGGGCAACAAGCCGCCCACAGGCCACGACGATATGGAAACGAGCCTCCGCTCAGCCTTGTCGTTCGCGCTGATTTCAGCCTTCGTCAGCACGCTCATCCAGGTTTTCGCGAGCCGCGGCACCCAGCGTGCCATCGCCCGTTTCGCCAAGACGCAAGACATCGTCTAGGCCGCGCATAGGCATTCCAACGCGGGGTTCCTAAGCGTCCGGGGTGGAACCGTCGCCGGCCGCCCTTTGGACAACCGCTTCAAGCTCATCCTTGGTGAGCAGCTCGCGGTGCCCGTGCTTGGTTCGGTAAGCGGAGCGGCCCACCATGTGTGCGGAGACCGGCGCGGTGAGTAGCTGGAAAATCCAGGCCACCACGAGAACCGGCCAAACCCACCATGTGCGCATTTGCAGACCCATGGCCGCAAGCATGAGGAAAAGACCCAGGACCTGCGGCTTGGTTGCCGCGTGCATGCGGCTCATGAGATCGGGGAACCGCAAAAGGCCAATAGCGGCGCCGAGGGACATCAGGGCACCCACCACAAGAAACACGGCCGTCACTGCGTCGATGACGGCATCCACACCAGTGGTTTCAGGAGTCATTGCTGTGATCCCTCCGATCGGCCACAAATCGGGCAAATGTTACGGAGCCTACGAAGCCGATCACCGCGAGAGCCACGAGCAACACCAAGTTGTTCAGGTGCCGGTTCATCGCCATATCGATCGCAAGCGCGGCGCCGAGAATGGCCAGCAGGACATCCGATGCCAAAACGCGGTCCAACAAAGAGGGGCCGATGGCGATGCGGATGATCGCTCCCACCGCAGCCAAGCTCAGGATGACAGCCGTCACCAGCAGAACGAGTTCTTTCACAGAGCTGCCCCTTCCAGGCCCGGGGTCGGTTCATCCTTGAGTGCGTCGAGTTCCTCGCGCGTTCCCATGATCCGGATCAGCGTGGCCTCGATGTTCTGGACTTCCTGACGGATCTTGGCGATTCCGGCTTCCTCGTAAATATTGAGCGCGTGCAGGTAGAGCGTGGACGTCGAGCGGTCCACTTCCACCACCAGCGAGCCCGGGATCAGGGAGATTACGTGCCCGGTTGCCGTCACTATGAGGTCCGAATGGCTGCGCAACGGAACAGCGACGACGGCGCTACGCACCTTTGGCCCCTTCACTACAGCCAGGTAGAGGACCAGGAAGCTCGCTGCCGCCACTTTGCCCAGGAATACCAGGGCGAAGGAAATGGCGCGGGGAACATTGAACCTGCCGCTAAGCTCCACCGGCGGAAGATAGAAGAACTTGGCCACGAGCACAGCGATGAGCGCACCGAACAGCAGGTTGCCCGGGCTGAAGTCCCGCCACAGGGCGCCCCAGACGATGACCAGCCATACCAGCAGCGGCAGTTCAGTGCGGAAGGAGATTGGTTTTCGGCTCATTTGGCAGCCCCTGACTGACCCACTGCTGGCACCTGTGCGGAGTCCCCCAGGACTGAATGGATGTAGGCAGTGCGGTCCAACATGATTTCCGCCGAGCCGTCGGCGAGGTGGAAGAGTGGGCCCGCAAAGACTGTGAGCGCAACGCCGAAGGCCACAAGGCCCGCAGTGGAGCCCACCATTGTCCGGGGAAGTACCCCCACGTTGCCTGGGGCCTGAAGCACCGGATCCGGGTACTCGGCGTCCTCGGGCTTGCGCCAAAATGCCCTGTTCCAAACACGGGCAATTGCCAACAAGGTCAGGAGGCTGGTGACGACGCCGCCCACTACCAAAACGATGGCCAGCGGCGTACCCAGTTGCACGCCCGCTTGGAGGAGCCCGAGCTTGCCCAGGAAACCTGAGAATGGCGGGATGCCCGCAAGGTTCATCGCCGGGACGAAGAACAACAGGGCAAGGAGTGGCGAGAGCTTGGCCAGGCCACCCAAGCGGTCAATGGACGACGAACCGCCCCGCCGCTCAATCAGGCCGGTGACCAGGAACAGGCTGGTCTGCACGGTGATGTGGTGCGCCACGTAGAACACGGCCGCGCCAAGGCCCATGACAGACGACATTGCCAAGCCGAACACCATGTAGCCGATGTGGCTGACCAGGGTGAAGGACAAGAGACGTTTGATGTCGCTCTGCGCCAAGGCACCCAGGATGCCCACCACCATGGTCAGCAGCGCCACCACCATTAAGGGCACGTTGAGGGTGTCGCCGGGAAAGAGGAGTGTCTCGGTGCGGACCATGGCGTAAACACCCACCTTGGTCAGCAAACCGGCAAACACGGCTGTAACAGGAGCCGGAGCGGTTGGATAGGAGTCGGGAAGCCAGAACGACAACGGGAATACGGCCGCCTTGATTCCGAATGCCACCAGCAGCATCACGTGGAGGAGATTCTGGGTTCCTTGATCCAGCTCGGCCAGCTTGATGGCGAGGTCCGCCATGGTGATGGTCCCTGTAGCTCCGTAAATCATGGCGATAGCGATGAGGAACAGGACCGACGACACCACGGACACCACCACGTACGTGACGCCGGCACGGATGCGGGGCCCCGTCCCGCCAAGGGTCATCAGCACGTAGCTTGCCGTCAGCAGGATTTCGAAACCCACGTACAGGTTGAAAAGGTCACCTGTCAGGAAGGCATTGGATACGCCCGCCACCAGGATCAGATAGGTGGGGTGGAAGATCGAGACGGGCGCTTCCTGGTCGCCGTCAGCCATGCCTTGGCCGGTGGCGTATATCAGGACGGCGAGGCTTACCACGGTGGAAACCACCAGCATAAGCGAGGAGAACTGATCCACCACCAACACCACGCCCCACGGCGGCAGCCAACCACCCAGCGTGACGGATGTGGTGCCTCCCTCCCACACGGACGCCAGGAGCAGGCATTCGAGCAGGAGTGTCGCGCTGAGGATCACGATGCTGACTACCCGCTGCGCAGCCGTGTGCCGGATCAGCACGAACGCCAGGGCTGCGCCGAGGATCGGTAGGAGGACAGCCAGTGGCGACAGGTTTGCGAGATTCACGCGCTGCCTCCTTCCTTGGTTCTTACCGTGTTGGGCTTTTCTGTCGCGTCCGGCTGGGCACGGTCTTCGGGGCTGGCCGGAGTGATCGCGAACTCCGATGTTTCCAGCGGGACAATGGCGTCGTCTTCCGCGTCGAAGCTCGGAGTCCGGGCTACGCGGCGGTCTTCGATGTCATCCTGGATCTCGTCTTGCCGTGCCAGGGCCCAGGTCCGGTAGATGATGCCGAGCATGAAGGCGGTGACGGCGAATGATATGACGATTGATGTGAGGATCAACGCCTGTGGCAGGGGGTCGTTGTACTCACTGGAGGCTGTTTCCTTGTCAAACAGAGGGGCCAGGCCGGCGTACCCTCCCGTACTGAGGATGAGCAGGTTGGTGGCATTGGCAAGCAGCATCAAGCCAAGCAGGACGCGCGTCAGGCTCCGCTCCAAAATCAGGTAGATGCCGCAGGCATACAGCACACCCATGACGATCAGGAGGGTCAGGTTGATGCTCATGGATTGCCCTTCCCGGAAGCGGCAGTCTCAGCGGGCGCAGACTCGACGACTCTGGTCTTTCCGGCCTTCGCCCCCTTCTCTTCAAAATGTTCGTCGATCTCGGCGCCCAGGCTTCGTAGAACGTCGAGCGCCAAGCCCACCACCACGATGTAGACGCCGATGTCGAAGATCGTGGACGTGACGAACTTGACGTCACCGAACACGGGCAGCCAAAACTCGATGATCGCGCTCTGGAACACCTGTCCGCCCAGGAGGAGAGGCACGAAACCGGACGCTGCCGCCGTCGCAAGTCCCGTCCCCAACAGCGTTCCGGCACTCACTGTCGCCGCCTCGCTCAACTCGAAGCGTCCGCCGGCGAGGTAGCGGATGGTGAGGGCGAGGCCTGCGGTCAAGCCGCCTGCGAAGCCGCCCCCGGGCAGGTTGTGGCCCGCAAGGAGAAGATAGATGGAAAAGACGATCATCGAGTGGAAAATCAGCCTGGTGACCACTTCGAAGATGATGGACCTCCGCTCGGGGGCCAGCGTCCTGCCTGCAACGAGCCAGGCATCCCGGGTCACGTCCGTGAACTTCCTCGCCACGGCCAGCCGGGCACCGTCGCGGGAGTCACGGTCGACGCCGGTGCGCCGCCCCACACTGCCTTCCGGCACCGCCTCTGAGGTTTTGATGCGATCGCCGCGGCTGCGCACGAAGATCAGGCTTGCAACGCCGGTTGCGGCTACGGCCAGGACCGAGATTTCGCCGAAGGTGTCCCATGCGCGGATGTCCACGAGGGTCACGTTGACCACGTTCAGGCCGCCGCCGCCTTCGTAGGCCAGGCGTGGGAATTCAAGGGAGACAGGCGTGGCAACACGGGCACCCATGGCGTAGATGGCAACAAAGATCATGGTGATGCCGAAGGCGGCACCTACGATCACGCGGATTACCCGGAGTCGGCCACCCGTTCGGTCCCGTAGTTCGGCGGGTAGGCTGCGCATTGCCAAAACGAAGGCCACCAGCACGATGGTCTCCACCAGCATCTGCGTCAGTGCGAGATCAGGCGCACCTTGCAGGGCGAACATGAGCGCGATGCCGTAACCAGTAACAGACACCATGAGCACCGCCAGGAAGCGCTTGTTGGCGCGGACAGCAGCCAAGGCGCCCACCACGATGCCCACTCCCGCGATCAACTGCAACGGAGAGTTCGGATCGATGAAATAGACGCCGTCGGGTAACGGCTTGTTGTTCAGAAGCAGAGCCGCGAGCGGCACTGCGAAGGCAACCGTGAGGATGACCGTCAGATAGAAATACAGCGAACCACGCTGGGTGCGGCCCGTCACCCACACTGCGACGTCGTCCAAAGCGCCAATCGTGTGCTGGTAGGCGCGGTCGCCATCCACCCAATCGGGAACCAGGCTTTGCAGGCGTGAAACAACGTTGCGGCCGTAGAACATTGCGGCACCGGCCACGAAGGTGATCGCGGTGAGGCCCAAGGCGGGAGTGAGCCCATGCCACAAGGCCAGATGTCCGGCGTCGACGGCTTCCTCTCCGCCCCCAAACAGCGCTGCGTAAGGCTGGATCCAACTATCCACCGGCGCGGGCCACAGCCCGTAAACAATGGTGAGGAAACTCAGGAGCGCGGGCGCGGCAAGGAAGGCGGGCTTGATGGCCTTGAACGGCGTGCGTTCAATACCCGGCTTCGTGGCAAAGGCACCCCACATGAAGCGGGCGCTGTATGCGAAGGTGAGGATGGAACCGATCACGAGCCCGACGAGGATCCAGATGCCCCAGACAGGCGCGTCCTGGCCATTTCCATAGTGCACGAAGGCTTCAAAGACGGACTCCTTGGCCACGAAACCCGCCAGCGGCGGCACCCCCGCCATGGATGCAGCCGCAATCGCGGCCACAACCCCGAGGGCTCGTGAGGAGCGGAAGACGCCGGAGAGTTTCCGGATATCGCGTGTCCCGGACTGGTGATCGATGATGCCGACCACCAGGAACAGCGCAGCCTTGAACAAGCCGTGGGCCAGCAGAAGCCCAAGCCCGGCAAGGGCGGCGTCAGGTCTGCCAAGGCCCACCACCATGGTGAGGAAGCCGAGTTGGCTCACCGTTCCATAGGCCAGTATGAGCTTGATATCGGTCTGGCGGAGGGCCCTGTATCCGCCCACCAACATAGTGGCCAGGCCGAGGCCAAGGACCATTGGCAGCCAGAATTGCGATTCCGCGAAACCCGGGGCCAGGCGCGCGACGATGTAAATACCGGCCTTCACCATGGCTGCGGCATGCAGGTAGGCGCTCACTGGAGTTGGAGCTGCCATGGCACCCGGAAGCCAGAAGTGGAAGGGGACCAGCGCCGATTTGGTCACGGCACCCACCAGGATGAGAACGACGGCGGCCCCCACCATCCCACTGGTGGTTCCGTTCACGAGCGTCCCGGCTTGACCCAGGATGGTGGAGATCCGGTACGTTCCGGCGGCTTGGCCCAGGATGATGAGACCCACCAACATCGCCAGCCCGCCCGCCGTGGTAACCATCAGGGCCTGCAGGGCAGAACGCCGTGCGGCAAGGCGGGTGCGGGCATAGCCGATGAGCAGGTAGGACAAGACAGTGGTGAGTTCCCAGAAGATGAACATCATCAGGAGGTCGTCGGATGTCACCAGGCCGAACATGGCACCGGCAAAAGCCAGGAGTTGGGCCCCGAACCCACCGAGCCCAGGGTCCTTGTTCTTGAAGTACCGGGCGCAATAGACCAGCACCAGTGCGCCAACGCCGAGGATGAGCAGTGACATGACCCAGGAGAGTGCGTCCATCCTGAAGGCAAACTCGAGCTTCAGGTTCGGAATCCAGGGGAATACTTCTTCTATGCCGCCACCGGAATATACGGGACCGTGCTGGAGGACCAGCCAAACGAAGGCCACGGCAGGAACCGCTGCCAGGACATAGAAGGCGTTCCGACCAAGTTTGCTGAAGATGAAGGGCGCCACAGTTGCCGCTACAAAGGTGATGGCGAGAACTGTGATCACTGTTTTCTCCGCAAAGTCAGAAACGAATTGTCAAAAGTTGGAGCAGGCGGTCATACGTTGGGTTCAGTTGGACCAGTTTATCAAGGGGCCCGGACAGTTTTTGGCCCGAGCCGATGGGACCAGGGGATGAATTCCCCCTGCGTTATTCACATAGCGGTCTGTCATCTGCCCGCCACTGTCAGAGTCCCGATAGCATTCAGGCTATGAACGCGGCCGCAGTTCCCGAAGCCTCCCACCCAGCATCCGAGCTTGCCTCCGGACCTGCTTCCTCCAAGAAGGGCCAAATCCTTGCGTGGGCCTCCTGGGACTGGGGCTCGGCTGCCTTTAACGCCATCATGACCACGTTCGTGTTCACGGTGTACCTGACCTCGTCTGCCTTCGGCGGCGAGGACGCTGCATCTGCCGCACTTGGTGCTGCTTTGGCCGTAGCGGGCCTGGCCATCGCGTTGCTGGCACCGGTGACCGGCCAACGTTCGGATGCCGGCGGCCGGCGCAAGCTCTGGCTCGGAGTCAACACTGCGGCCACAGCCGTCCTCACGGCCCTGTGCTTCTTTGTGTTCCCCCAGCCGGGGTTCCTCCTGCTGGGTGTTTGCCTGATTGCGCTTGCCAATATCTTCTTTGAGTTCGCCGGCGTGAACTACAACGCCATGCTGGCCCAAATCTCCACGCCCAAAAACATCGGCAAGGTCAGCGGCTTCGGCTGGGGCATGGGATACCTCGGTGGGATCGTGGCGTTGTTGCTGGTCCTGCAACTTTTCGTGCAGCCGTCCTTTGAATGGTTCGGTGCATCCACTGAAGAATCACTGAACATCCGGCTTGTGGCCATTTTCTCGGCCCTGTGGTTCTTCATCTTCGCCCTGCCCGTGCTGTTCGCCGTTCCGGAAGTTTCCGTGAAGAAGGACACCGCGTCCTTGGGCTTCATAGCGTCGTACAGGCTGCTGCTCCGGCGCATCGTGGCGATCTATCGCACCAGTCCCCACACCATTTACTTCCTGCTGTCCAGCGCGATCTTCCGCGATGGCCTTGCTGCAGTCTTCACGTTCGGCGGGGTGATCGCGGCCGGGACCTTTGGTTTCGAACTTAAGGAAGTGATCTTCTTCGCCATTTTCGGCAACGTCGTGGCAGCGGTTGGCGCCATCATCGGGGGCTTCCTTGACGACAAGATCGGTCCCAAGGCAGTCATCGTGCTTTCCTTGGTGGGTCTGCTGATCGCGGGCACGTTCATCCTGGTGCTTGGCAACGGAAACTACGTCTTCTTTGGAAACCGCTGGCCTGCCGCCAATACGTTCTGGATCTTCGGCCTGCTGCTGTGCCTTTTTGTTGGCCCAGCCCAGTCTTCGTCAAGGGCGTTCCTGGCCAGGCTCGCCCCGGACGGCGAGTCGGGAGAACTCTTCGGGCTCTACGCCACCACGGGCCGGGCTGTCAGCTTCCTTGCTCCCACCCTCTTCACCCTGTGCATCACAATTGCCGCTCCGATTGTTGAAGAAGGTGGAGCCCAGCGATGGGGCATCCTCGGCATAATGGTTGTCCTGCTTGCCGGCCTCCTGGTGATCCTGCCAGTGAAGCCGCCCAGCAGGACCAAAATCGCCGTGGTACCGGATCACTGACTTCACTGCAACAGCTGAGCGCGAACGCCGTACCAGTGCAGTTCCAACAGAGTTAGGGTAGAGATATGAACGTGGATGAGACTGAACTCCCGGGCCTTGGGGTCCGTAAGGATTTCGTCACGGCCTCGGGCCGTCGCATAGGTGTCGTGGAGCTTCGCGAGGGCGAGACCGAGCTCTTCGTGTCCACATGGGATGACCCGGACACCTGCCAGGCTTCCATTCCCCTCACGGCCGATGAAGCAGCAACCCTGGGCAACCTCCTGGGCGGGCAGCACATCGCCATGCGCCTGGCAGAAGCCCACCGCGAGATACCTGGCATCGTGACCCGCCAGTTCTCCATCACACCTGACTCCCCGTTCGTGAACCAGCCCATGGGCAAAGCCCAGGTCCGCACCCGCAGTGGCGTGTCGATCGTCGCGATCATGCGTGAAGGGGAGGTCGTCCCCTCGCCCGCACCCGACGTCGTACTTCACACGGGTGATTTGCTCGTTGCGGTTGGCACCCAGGAAGGCCTCGACTCGGCGGCCGATATCCTCCGCAACGGCTGACCCGCCATGGATCCACTCGCACTAGCCCTCGTTGAACTGGGGGCCGTCGTCTTCTGCCTCGGTCTCCTTGCTCGACTAGCGGGCCGGATCGGCATGTCTCCCATTCCGCTTTACCTGGTGGGTGGCTTGGCCTTCGGTGCAGGCGGCTTCGTCAAATTGGATGGCATGCATGAATTTGCCCATCTTTCCGGCGAAATCGGCGTCATCCTGCTGCTGTTGATGCTCGGGTTGGAATACACCGCATCTGAGCTGGTCACCGGACTCAGACGTTCATGGCAGGCCGGGGTCCTGGACTTCGTCCTGAATTTCCTGCCCGGCGCCGGGATTGCCGTACTTCTGGGCTGGGGACTTGTGGGCGCCATCGTGATGGGTGGCGTTACTTATATCTCGTCCTCAGGAATCGCGGCGAAGGTCATCACTGACCTCGGCCGGATCGGTAACCGCGAAACTCCCGTGGTGCTTTCCATCCTCGTTTTCGAGGACCTCGCCATGGCCATTTACCTGCCCATTCTCACTGCCATCCTGGCCGGTGTCGGTTTCCTGGGCGGCCTGCAGACGGTGGGCATCGCGCTGGCGGTGGTCACGGTGGTCCTGATGATCGCGCTCAAACATGGGCACCGCGTCTCCCAAGCCGTTCACAGCGAGAACTCGGAAGTGTTCCTGCTGAACGTGCTCGGCCTGGCGCTCCTGGTAGCCGGCATCGCCTCCGCCCTCCAGGTCTCAGCCGCAGTGGGTGCATTCATGTTGGGCATCGCCATCTCCGGTGCCACGGCCCACAACGCTACCCGCATCCTTGAACCCCTGAGGGACTTGTTTGCCGCAATCTTCTTCGTCGCCTTCGGCCTCAACACGGACCCCACGTCCATCCCGCCGGTCCTGGGCTGGGCACTGCTGCTCGCCCTGCTGACAACTGCCACCAAAATGTTCACGGGATTCTGGGCAGCCAAACGTGCAGGCATCGCAATGCCGGGCCGCTTCCGTGCGGGAGCGGCCCTGATTGCGCGTGGTGAATTCTCCATCGTCATTGCTGGCCTGGCGGTGGCCTCGGGAGCCGTACCGGACGAGGTCGCAGCCTTGGCTACGGCTTACGTCCTCATCATGGCCATCACGGGTCCGCTGGCCGCTCGCTTCGTGGAGCCTGTGGTCAAGGCACTGCGCAGGAGCCCCCGCACACCGCCGCGTCAGGCCGAGCGCGCCACGGCCTGACTGGTCCGCGCCTGACGGTTGGCGCTTGACGTCAGCGCCTGACGCCCAGCCCGTTTCCGGCTAGATCGCCGTCCGGTGGAAATTCTGGTGGCTTCGGCTGGCGGTCGGTCCGCGCTGGCCCTGGTAGCGGTTGCCGTACTCACCGGAACCGTAGGGGTGTTCCGCTGAGGACGTCAGGCGGAAGAAGCACAACTGGCCGATCTTCATGCCCGGCCACAGCTTGATAGGCAGCGTCGCCACGTTGGAAAGTTCCAGCGTGACGTGTCCGGAGAAGCCCGGATCGATGAAGCCGGCGGTGGAGTGCGTCAACAAACCAAGCCGGCCGAGGGAAGACTTACCCTCAAGCCGGGCAGCGATGTCATCGGGCAGGCTGACGGTCTCGTACGTTGAGCCCAGTACGAATTCACCCGGGTGCAGGATGAAAGGCTCATTGCCTTCCACCTCCACCAGCCGGGTCAGCTCGGGCTGCTCCTCGGCGGGGTCGATGTGGGCATATTTGTGGTTGTCGAAGAGCCGGAAAAACCGGTCAATCCGCACGTCCACGGAAGACGGCTGAACCATCGCGGGATCGTACGGTTCAAGGACAATCCGTTGGGAGTCTATTTCGGCACGAATATCGCGGTCAGAGATCAGCACAGCATCAAAAATACCCCATGCATTGTCCGGGCCATGCATTGTCCGGGCCGCCCCATGGGACTATAGTTCCCGGACATGTAAAGCCGCGCCCGTACTTGGGGGCAACGAGCATTCGCGGGGTAATTGTGGGGAAATTGTCAGCGCCTGCGGCTATCGTGCTGGCTGGCGCGCTTGCCGTATTGGTAGCCGCGTCCAGCCAAATCCTGCCAGCGACAGAGTCCCTACCGGGCGGCACTACTTCTTCGGGCAGCGTCCCTTCCGGCCTCACGGCCCCTGAAACGAGTACGACGCCGGACCCCGCACCTTTGGACGCGACCCCCGCCGCCAGCGAAGAAGCCGGCGGCGGCACTACGCCGGGCCCGGGTTCGGGGACGAGTCCCGGTTCCGAAAACGGTGCGCCGACTAGACCGATCGCAGTAGATCCGACTGCTGAGACGCCCCCTCCTGTGCCGAACATCGGGCCTTCATGGGGCCCGGACGATCCTTCCTCGGACGGCACTCCCTCCGGGAATCCAGAAGTCAACGAGCCCGCCGCCCCCAGTCCTCCCGCCGCGTCTGCACCGTCGTCGGCTTCCCCCACGTCGGTTCCGACGCCAACAGCACCTGCCGCAGGGCCTGGCCCGTCGGAGTCACCCACGCCAACGCCGCCACCGACTCAAACGCCATCGCAGACTCAAACGCCGTCCCCGTCACAAACGGCATCCACTCCGTCACCAACGCCAGCCCCACCCACTCCCACTCCATCTTCAACGACGCCCACACCCTCACCAACCCCCACCCCCTTCCCCGGGAAGACCCCGAGCAGCGATGCGGATCCGGACAACGGTTCTCTGGCGCTTCTCCCGGACGACAACACCGCCGCCATCTTGACCGTGTTCAACGCCATCAACAGCTACCGCGCTTCTTTGGGCCTGGCCCCGGTGAAATATCACGCAACCGTGGCGAGCATGGCGCAGGAATGGTCGAACAGCATCGCCAGCCGTGAAGTGATCCAGCACAGGGCGAACTTCTGGACGGATCCGCGAGCGCTCAACCCGAACAACGGTGCGGGTGAGGTCATTGCCGTCCGATGGGATCGTGACGCTGCCCAACTGGTGGAGTGGTGGAAGGGCTCCCCCGGTCATGACGCCCTGCTGCGCGATCCACGCTTCAATGTGATGGGCATTGGAATCACGTACACCGACGGCAATTGGCAAACGACGCCCAACCGCTACACGCTGTGGGGTGTGGTGAACTTCTTCGGCTACACCACGCTGCCCGCCGGAACCACCACGCGGCCCGGGGGGACGGTCACGCCGCCCACGGATCCTGTGAGTGTGTGCGAACCCGGCGGCAAGTACCAGCCGCCTACCGTGGATCTCAGCACGGCGGCCATCCGCAGCGCGGCGGACCTTGTATCCATCAGCCCGGACGGAACGGTTTATTCCTACCCATCCTTGGGTAACGCCAAGTACGGCGCGGCCCGCAAGATCGGAGTCGGTTTCACCGGACTCAAGGAGTTGTTCGTATCCGATTGGGACCGCGACGGCGTCTTTGACCTCATCGCCCAACGCCTGGATGGAGCGCTCCTGGTGTACCCGGGCAGGCAGCCAGGCGGCTTCGGATCGCCGGGAGTCCTGGGCCAAGGGTGGGAGTCCCTGAACATAGCCGTGGGTAATTGGTGCGCAAACAACCGCCTGCCGCAAATTGTGGCCATGGATGCATCCGGCGGGCTCTGGTTCTACAAGAATTCCGGAATGACCTACATACGGACCCAGGCGGCAATCGGAACAGGGAACAAGGCCGTCCGGCTCAGCATGGTGGACTACAACGCCGATGGTTTCCAGGATCTCCTCACGGTGGAGCCCAACGGGTATCTGAGGCTGTACCGCGGCAGCGGGCTGGCCATCCCGAAGCAGGAGGCCAGGCCTGTGGTGGGTGCGGCTTGGACGGACTACACCGGTTTACGTTCACTTCAAGGAGTGACCGGCGCAAACACCACGGGCGTCGCGGGCCTGGGCACCAATGGAGTATTGGAGTATTGGGACCTCACCTCGGGAGGACTGACGACCCCGGTCATTGTCGGCGGCGGTTGGAGCGGCTTCAAGCTCGCCCAGTAGGGAAACCGCCCAGTGGTCAAGCCGCCTGGCCGGACTCAATGACGGTCTTGAGCTGCTCCAACTGGGCAACTTCGCTTTCCATGGTCTTCTGGATCATGCCGTTCATGAGTTTTTGCAAGCCCTTGGGATGGTACTCCAGCGCAAACCTGAGCCGGGTGGTCTTGCCCTCGGTGCTGAGGTAATAGCCACCGGTGGGCCGGGCGGGTCCGGCCACCACTGCGAAGCGCACTTCCGCGCCCGGTCGAGCCTCGGTGATCTGGAAGTCAGCCGCGATGGGCCGTCCCCCCGGCCCAGTCAGCGTCTGCTGATAGACCGCGCCCTTCTGGCCGCGAACACCGGATCGGAGCGAGATGCTGCGGATGCCGGAACGCCAGAGGGAGTTGTTCATACCATCCATCAGGAATCCATAAACGGTCATGGCATCCCGGCTGATCACCACTTCGTAAGCTGCAAATGCCACGGAAACCTCTTTCGGCGTACGGTTCGAATGTCGTAGCCCGGTTCCCCATACACTGCAGCTAACACCTTCAGAATAGTCAGCCGCGCTTCCCTGCGACACACGACAAACGAGCCTTGACCGAATGGTTACCTGCCGGCGTATCTGAGACACAGCTGACACATAGTCCCGGGCCGGGTAGAGTTCGTGCCGCTGGCAAAAACCAAATTGGGGGCGTAATGCGAGTACTGAAACATCCGTTTGTCCACGGCAACGCACGACGACGGCTGGCTGCTTGCGCGGCATTCCTCATCATGGCTGTGGCTGGCGGAGTCATGACCGCTGCGCCTGCGTCGGCAAGGCCGCTTCCAACAACCGCGCCCATGGCAGCGGCATCTACCGTGGCATCCACAAGCGCGAACAAAGTGGCAGCGCCCACCACGGTGAATCCCCTGCCCAGCCTGGATCCCATCGGTAACCCTGCAAGCTTCTCTGTCCTGGTCAATAAATCCAGGCCGCTGAATCCCGTCAGCTACGCCCCCAACGACCTCATCAATGCCCGTGGCTCCGGCCAGTACATGCGGGCCGAAGCCGCCGCCTGGCTCAACGGCCTGTTCCAGGGAGCCGCCGATGCTGGTACCGGTGGCCTGTCGATAGTGAGCGGCTACCGTTCGTATGCCCAGCAGCAGGAAGTGTATGCCTACTACGTCAGCATTTACGGCCAAGCCCATGCGGACACCATCTCGGCACGTCCCGGGTACAGCGAACACCAGACGGGCCTCGCCATGGACATCGGCAATGCTGCTGGTTCCTGCGGCCTAAGCACCTGCTTCGGAGATACAGCGGCCGGCAAATGGGTGGCAGCGAACGCGCACAAATACGGCTTCATCGTCCGGTACCCCAACGGCTACACGGGCACCACCGGGTACAGCTATGAGCCTTGGCATTTGCGCTACGTTGGCGTCGCGCTGGCCACTGATATGAACCGGCGCGGATTCCCGACGCTGGAGCATTACTTCGCTGGAAACCCGGCGGCCGCCGCGAGCATCAAGTCCGGCGCCGACCTCGTGGCCACCGACTCTTCAGGCCGGATGCTGCGTTACCCCGCGACGGCGGCAGGCGGGTATGCGGCGCCCGTCCAGATCGGTTCGGGCTGGACCGGCTTGAAGCAGGGCTTCGTGGTGGACTGGGACATTGATGGCGTTTACGACATCCTTGCGCAGTGGAACAACGGCGTCCTGGGCGTTTACCGCGGCCTTCCCGACGGCGGCTTTGCTGGCCAGGTTGTTGTAGGCAATGGCGGCTGGGATCGCATGACCATCACCGTGGGCAAGTGGACGCACGCGCACCCCCGGCCCGGCGTCGTCGGGTATTTTCCGGATGGTGTGCTGCGCTACTACCCCAACACCTTCGGCGGTGCGCTGAGCGCTCCGCAGGTTATCGGCAAGGGCTGGAACGGCATGGAACTGACCATGGCCGACTGGGAGGGCGATGGAGCCAATGACATCCTGGCGAGGACAGCTTCCGGTTCGTTGATCAATTATCGGGGAGACGGCTGGGCTGGTTTCTTTGGCCCGGCCACCACCGTGGGCACGGGTTGGCAGTACATGCGCACGCTGCTGCCGAGCTTCGGGCTGACCGGCGCGGGCACTCGCGGCATCACTGCGCAAACTGCTGATGGCGGCCTCTACAACTACGGCCTCGGCAGGGGTTCCTGGACTACCTACGCGCAGGTTGGATCCGGTTGGAACGGCCTGAAGCTCTTCAAGTAGACATGGTTGCGCGCCTGTCATGAGGACCCCCGCAACTGCGCTAAGCTAGGACTCGCTCCGGCGAATAGCCGACAGCGACGCGGGCGTAGCTCAATGGTAGAGCGCTAGCTTCCCAAGCTCGATACGCGGGTTCGATTCCCGTCGCCCGCTCCATCATGACCCCTTGCCTCCGGGCAGGGGGTCATCTTGTTGAAAACCCTGTATGGTCCTGACCTTTTTTGCCGGTGAAACTCGGCGATATCCGGGGAAATCAACGCATTGCGGTTGCCGTCGAATTCACAGTGGGTCAGGAAGCCACCAAGCTGAAAATTACGACGGCGGCGCTCACCAGATAAGGCCCCGCACCCGTCGACCCGGGCGGCCACCGAGCCTAAACTCGTAGATACATCCACCTATCCGGGAGGTCCTCCAATGACTCTCACCGACGATGCTGAGGCGGCTCCACTCGCCGTCATCCACCGCCTGCTGGAAGCCACGAACAAGCATGATTTGGAAGCCTTGGCCGAATGCTTCGCGCCTGGCTACGTCAATGAGACGCCTGCCCACCCCACCAGGGGCTTCACGGGCAGGGACGCTATCCGCAGCAACTGGGAGCAGCTCTTCACAGGGGTGCCGGACATCAAGGTTCGAATGGTGTCCCATAGCGTGACCAGCAGCCAGGTCTGGACGGAGCTGCACATGCAGGGCGCGTGGCGGGATGGCACGCCGCATGAGCTCACCGGCGTCATCATTTTCGGCGTGGAAGAAGGCGTCATCAACAGTGCCCGGTTCTACATGGAGCCGGTGGAGCACTTCGTTCGTGTTGACGACACCGCGGATCGCGTCAGCCACCGGGTAACCCATGGCCGGCCCGCCGTCGAGCCGGCACAGTGAGCCGGCCCGATACACAGCGGCTCAGGTGCTGGGTGTATCGTCAGAAGTCAGGAGCCATTTCGGCTCCGCTCTAGGGAGCGATCATGGGCGACAAATCACCGCGCCAAGCTGCATCGAAGAAGTCCAGTAAATCCATCAAGGAAAAGCGCGCGGACAAACGGGCCGCCGAGTCGCCGGACACTGCGGCCGCGAAACCCGCAACCGGCAATAAAAAGTGATTGGGGCGCAAAGTCCGCTAAGCATTGGCGTCCTGGGTTCTTCGCTGAAGCCCAACGAGCAACGGCTACCGATCCACCCGCAACATCTTGAGCGCATTGCTCCGGAACTGCGCCAACGGCTCCATCTTGAATATGGCTATGGCGAACGCTTTGGTGTTCCGGACAGCAAACTCGCCGGGCTTGTGGGCGGGCTGGGCACGCGGCGCGAGCTCATTGCCCAGAACGACGTTATTCTGCTGCCCAAGCCGCAGGCCGAGGATCTTGCTGAACTCCGGGACGGGCAGACCCTCTGGGGTTGGCCGCACTGCGTTCAAGACGAAGTCATCACCCAGCTCGCGATCGATAAAAAACTAACGCTCATCGCTTTCGAAGCCATGAACCACTGGGCTGCTGACGGCGGCTTCGGACTTCACGTCTTCCACAAAAACAACGAGCTTGCCGGATACTGCTCCGTGCTGCATGCGTTGGCTTTGACCGGTTCCACGGGTGATTACGGTCGTCGCCTGACGGCAGTGGTCATTGGTTTTGGTGCCACTGCCCGCGGAGCGGTGACAGCGTTGAATGCCCACGGCGTCCATGATGTCCAGGTGCTGACGAACAGGGGTGTTGCCGCTGTCGGTTCCCCGATCCACTCAGTGCGGATCGTGCAGTTCGACCACGACAACAATGCACCGTTCCTGAGCGAAGTCATCACAGACGGTGGCCGCAAGCCACTGGCCCCGTTCCTTGCTGCCGCGGACATTGTGGTCAACTGCACCTTGCAAGACCCAAACTCGCCGCTGACGTACCTACGAACCGAGGACCTGGCCGATTTCCGGCCGGACAGTCTGATCGTGGATGTGTCCTGCGATCCCGGCATGGGATTCAGCTGGGCAAGGTCCACAACATTCGATGAGCCCATGTTCCGGGTGGGCGGGCATGTGAACTACTACGCCGTTGATCACAGCCCCTCCTACCTGTGGAATTCGGCCAGCTGGGAGATCAGTGAGGCCTTGTTGCCCTTCCTGGAGACAGTGGCCGCCGGTCCTGACGCCTGGGACGCCAACGAGACGATCTCCCGCGCGATCGAGATTCGCGACGGCGTCATCCGCAACCCGGATGTGCTCGAGTTCCAGGGACGCTCCGCGGAGTACCCACACCTGCCGGCTGCGGTCCAAACGCCCGTAGCCTAAAGGCTCCACGAAAAAGGCAGTGCATGCGACTTCACCGCAGGCACTGCCTTTCTGTTTGCGTGCGGTTATGCCGCTGCGTCCGTTATGCAGTCTGTGTCCGGTCCACAATCCGGAGCACCCGACGCCGGTCACTGAGGTCCACCTTGATGTGCAGGGATGCCTTCCGGGCCAGCACGACGGCGACAACAGCCGCCGCCGCTGCCGGCACACCGCCGGCCACAAGAATGGCCAAGTGCGGTCCCAGGTGCTCGGCGAGCCAACCCATGACGGGGCCGCCAATTGCCTGGCCGCCTATGAGCACCACTAAGTACAGGCTCATCACCCGGCCTCGAATGCTCATGTTGGAACTGGTCTGCACCATCTGGTTTGCCGCTGTGAGGAACATGAGGCACCAGAATCCAGCCAGGACCATCGAGACGCTGAACCAGACCATGGACGGCATCACGGACGATAGGCAGAGCATCAGCCCATACAGTCCGGCCGAGAGCACCACCGACCGCAACCGGAGCTGACGACGTCGAGTGGACGTCACAGCGCCCGTCAGTGCACCGAGCGCAACCATCGCGTTCAGCAGGCCGTAGCCTCCGGCCCCGGCGTCGTACACGTGGTCCGCAAAGGCGGCCAGCAGCACCGGAAGGCTCATCGCGAAAACAGCTACGAATCCGGCCATCAACCATGGCCAGTAGATGGTGGGTTTGCTGAGCGCGTACTGGAGGCCTTCGCGCAGCATTCCCTTCTTGCGCGGCGTCGGCCGGCTAAGGTGCAGCTGGTCTTTGCGGAGGATCAGGAGCATGGCCACGGTGGAGCAGCATGCCACGGCATTGGCCGCGAATGCCCAACCAGCGCCCACAGCAGTGAGCAGCCATCCCGCCAGTGCCGGGCCGATCAGGCCACCGAGCTGGAAGGTTGTTGAGTTGACGCTGATGGCGTTGCGCAGGTACTTGGGACCCACGAGTTCATTGACGAACACCTGCCGCGCCGGCTGGTCCAGGACCGTCACAAAGCCCAGAACCAGGGCGATTGCGTAGACGTGCCAGACTTCCACGCGCTGGCTGAGCGAGAGCGCCGCCAATGTCGCAGCCAGTACGGCTGCCGCGGACTGGCAGATGATGAGGATCTTTCGCTTCGCGAAGCGGTCGGCCATCATGCCGCCCCACGGGCCAAGAAACAACGAAGGCATGAACTGCAGGGCCACGGTAATTCCGACGGCGGTGACGGAGCCTGAGAGCTGGAGCACCATCCAGTCCTGGGCGATGCGTTGCATCCAGATCGCAATCACGGCAATGAAGTGGCCTATTGCGAAGATCCTGAAGTTGGGTACCTTCAGGGAGATAAAGGTGTGCCGCCAGGGCAGCTTTTCGCTTACGACGGCGAGTGGCTGGGTGACGGTGTCCGGTGTCTGCGGCGCGGACAGGGAATCGATGACGGGCTGGCTGACATTTGCCGCTGAAGGCGGTGGGGGTGCCAAAGGTAGTCCTCGGATCGAGAGTTTCGGTGGGATGCCTTTAACGCTATGGTTGCCAGCAGCAATTATGGAAGCGTATTACGCCTATAACTAGCATTGCGGATCGCAATGAGGCTCCCGCACTTCCGCAGTAATTCGACCCAGTGCTTGAGGAGTTCCGTGTTTGAACCTGTCCAGCTCCGCTCCTTCCTTGCCGTCGCTGAAACGCTGAGTTTCACCAAGGCGGCCGAGCGATTGGGGCTTGCCCAGCCAACAGTGAGCCAGCACGTCCGCAAGCTCGAAGCCGCCGCCAAGCGGGTCCTCGTGGCCCGTGATACGCGGGAGGTCCGGCTGACGGACAACGGTGACGCCATGGCTGGTTTTGCCCGCAGCATCCTTGCAGCCCACGACTCCGCAGCACGCTACTTTTCCGGTTCCGCCATGCGGGGCCGTCTCCGGTTTGGCACTGCCGACGACCTCGCCATCACAGGCCTCCCGCGGATCCTGCGCGAATTCCGGCAACTGTATCCGCAGATCAACTTGGAACTGACCGTTAGCCAAAGCGACCAACTCTACAAACGCCTCAACGCCGGACAGTTGGATCTCGTGTTCGTGAAGTGGGTAGCTGGCGCAAAGGAAGGCACCGTGGTCCGGCATGACAACTTCGCGTGGGTCGGCGTTGAGCAAACCGTCCTGGAACCCGGCGCGCCCGTGCCACTGATTGCCTACCCCGCGCCAAGCCTGAGCCGGAAGTTGGCCATCGATGCTTTGGAAGCGGCGGGCCGCACATGGCGCATCACGTGCAGCACCAAGCAGATCAGTGGCGTGCTGGCCGCAGTCCGGGCAGGCATTGGCGTTGCCGTGATGCCCGCGTCCCTGGTTCCCGAAGACCTCAAAGTCATCACCCAACGGTTCGACCTCCCGCCCGTGGGAGACGTCGACTTCACGTTGATCCGGAATCCCCTGGCCAACGCTGAAGTCATTGATGCCTTGACCCAGGCGATCATGGGCAGGGCGCTGAGTAAGTCGAACTAACGCGCAACATTCAATGAAGTTCTTAGATCTCTTCGCGTCACGCCTATTTGGGTAAGCGCATTCCGGCTATCCTGAACCAATGATCGACCTCACTACATTGGCGGACCTCACGCCCGGCATTTGTTCCGTCACCCTACGGGACTCGGGGATTGACGACGTCGTCCGAATTTCTGCCGACGCAGGCTTGGCAGGCATCGAGTGGGGCACTGATGTCCACGTCAGTGACGCCGCATCCGCGGCCCATGCCAAGGAAGCCACGGAAGCGGCCGGCCTCACGGTCCTTTCGCTTGGTTCGTACTACCGTGCTGGCGACTTCGGCGATTTCGGCCCAACTTTGGAGCTGGCGGCGACCTTGGGCGCACCTCGAATACGCATCTGGGCTGGGGAGCTTGGTTCGGCAGACGCCCAAGACAATCATTGGGATGCTGTCGTAAAGGACGCGCAACGGGTGGCAGACCTGGCGGCCGAGCGAGGAATAGCCATCGCCTTCGAGTATCACGGCAACACCCTCACCGACTCCCCCGAAACAACACTTGAACTCCTGCGCCTCGTAAACCACGCCAACGTCGGCACTTACTGGCAACCCGCCGTCGGGCTTTCCGACCAACAAGCGCTTGAGTCGCTCCACCGGGTGTTGCCTCACGTCGTTGGCGTCCACTGCTTTTCCTGGGGACCCAAAGCCGAACGGTTCCCGCTCCGGAACAGGAAGCTGTTGTGGCAGACAGTGTCGGACGCCCTGCGGGGAAACGGCAAGGACATGGACATCATGTTGGAATTCGTCGAGGACGACCTCCCGGACAACGTGCTCAACGACGCAGCATTCCTGCACACCATCACGCTCGGGGAAGACTAGCGCCACTTCGATTCAAACGCCGTTGGTGCGCGTAATCGCTGACGGCTAATCCCGCCGTCCCGTCGACACCTAGTTCAGCGAGATTCGCAGACGTTCCACGCCCTCAGCACCTTCCGGCACTTGTTCCATGAGCTCCGGTTCATTGGCAAGTCGACCAAGCATGTTTGCCAAGTGGTCCCGTTCGGCGCGCTTGTAGGTGACGTGACGAAGGTCGGAGGCCCGGACAACAGAGGCCAAGGTAAGGAAGTCATCGATGTGTCGCTGCCGTAGGGGGTCGTTGATGATGGTCAGCGCTCCCGCTTTGCCGATGAGGCTGCCGAGGATCGTGGGCCGGTTGACGCTGCCGGACGCTGATCCCGCTTGAACTTCGACAGTCTCCGAACGGTCGAGAGCTTGTTGGCTGGCGGGGGCAGCAATTGTGGTCCCGCCGCTAACTCCGCGTCGCTTCTCGGCGCGTTCACCCAAATGGCGCGGAATGAGGACGTCCACCAAAGCCTCCCCGCGCTCCCATCGATGCTGGTAGCCCTCCAGGGATTCTCCGGCGGATTCGAAGCCGAGCTTCACTAGGAGTTCAGTGAAATCGTGAAGCATCGTGGGGTATGCGCGGATGTCCAACGCCATATCGGCGTCCTTGGTGGGTCGCACGTCCCGGGCACCACGTTCGACAGCATGCAGGAAGACCGCTTGGCCGCCGACCAGAACCCAACCCTGCGGCATTGCACTATGGATTTCGAAGACAGCCTGCCATGCTTCCTGCTGTTCTGTGAACATTGCGGGAAGTTCAATCGGCATGGACGCTCCTGAGGATTTCGCGTGCGGCTTGTTGTTCACGGACACCGGGCCGTTCGGCCAAGTCTGCCGCCACCACTAGTGGGGGAAGTTCGTCGGGGACTTGCTCGGCGGCGCGGAGGATTACATTCGGCCTCTTGCCCGGGAATGGCTCAACCAGGAACCAGTCCTTGACGACGGCCTTGAGTTCGTCGCGTCGCACGTAGGCTTCAACCTCTGAGTTGGCAAGCAGCCCAGAGCGCGGGTGAGAGACTCCGGAAAGGTGGATTCTTTTGTCCCCCCGAAGCTCGGCGATGTCGTCCGGGTTGGAAGAGAACTCGAATTTTTCGGCGCGATTGGGCAGCCATGCTGCGAGAAGCTTGAGTACGTCCGAGGAGTCCTGCAGCCGGTTGATGCGCTCTTTCAGGCGATGTTTCTCGACCGGCGAGGGTTCGAAGTGATCGAGGAGAGAGGGCCGCGGGCTGTCTTCCCAGAAGCAGGATATGAGTTGCCAGGCACTCCGTTCGGACAGCGGCCGGCCAGCAGGCTTACCAGGCCGGTACTGGACAGCGTCAGCTTCGTCAACGATCCAGCGTCCGCCGACCCGTTGGCCGCGAACACGTCCGGATTGGACGAGCTGCCGCGCTCGGCTCTCGTTGACGTTAAGTCGCTTCGCCAGCTCGGGGATACTCAATGCCATTTCATAATCCTATCGGTATCGCTATGAATATGTAATCACCGGACCCGCTTGCGCCGATTACACATTCCTAGCGAATGCGCCACAAATGTGTAATCACAGGACGCCACCACGTCAACCAGAGCCACCGCTTGGGCCGGGACAGGAGGCTACTGCACCAACTAGCCTGCTTGGCTCTCCACCGGCAATTCCGTGCTGCGGCGGAGCTTGACGGAACCAACCACAGGGCCGCCCTCCGGGTCGCCGGCCGCAAGCCTTCCAATGTCCTCCAGCGGCAGATAGACCGTGGACAAGGCGGGCCTGAAGTCCCGCAGGGTTTCGATGTCGTCAAAACCAGCGATGTTTGCGTCCCGGGGAATCCACACACCCTCTGACCGCAGTGCGGCGGTCACGCCGATGGCCATGACGTCGTTCACCGCGAAGATGCAGGGGCGTTCGCCGGAGGCCTTGATTCGTACGGCCAGCGCCAGCCCGGCGTCGTACCCTCCCGCACGGTTGAAGCCTGTACGGATAACCTCGGCACGGGGCCGACCGGCGTCGGCGAGTCCACGCTGGAAGCCGCGGATCCGGTCATCGGAGGTAAAGAGCCCTTCAGGGCCGCCAACAATGACGAAGGCGCCCTCGTGCGATGCGGCCAACTCGTCGGCGAGCGTCGCGGCGAGGTCCTCATTGGGCACCTCAACTACGTGGTAGCCCTCGTCGGTGGTGGAGCCCACGATCGGGTGACCTACTACGCCGACATGCCCGCCATTACGGCAATAGCGATCCAACTCGGCAGCGAGCTCCAGATTGCTTTGCTCGTCCTCGGGCCGTGCCGAGCGTGAACCTGCAATGACGATTGAATCTGCGCGGCGGGCAGCGAAGGCTGCCACAGCTTCCCGCTCATCCGAAGGAGCGCCGGAGGTACTGGCCAACAGCACCATACGGTTCTGTTGGCGGGCCGCCTCCTGGACACCGCGCGCAATGGCAGAGAAGTAGGGGTCTGCGATGTCGTGGACAATCAGGCCGATCAGTCCTGAGCTGGACTTTGCGAGCGCCTGGGCCTGGGCATTGGGGACGTAGCCGAGCTTTTCCGCGGCCTCCCGGACGCGCTCCGCAATATCCTCTGCAGGTTTACGGGTGGAACCGTTGAGGACACGGGACGCCGTGGCCAGGGAGACCCCTGCCAAACGGGCAACTTCACTCAGTGTGCTGGCGGCCACGAGGCCCTCCTTTTCTGCAAGCCTTCGAGACTGGCGCTAAAGAAATTATGGCAGTGTTCACCCATTTTTGGGAAAGCGCTTGCCAAGCCAGCGCGGCATGGGGCATGATCGATGCAATGGGAATGCGCTTTCCCGCACTCTCGAATTGCAAACACCGGCAACCTACAGAGGCCGGCACAAGGACCTGGAGAAAACATGGGCTACGAAACAAAGACGATCCGGATCGCCATGAACGGCATCACCGGCCGTATGGGTTACCGCCAGCACCTGCTGCGGTCGATCCTCCCTATCCGCGACGCCGGTGGCTTCACGCTCGAAGACGGCAGCAAGGTTCAGGTCGAACCGATCCTCGTTGGCCGCAACGAAGCCAAGATCCGCGAGCTCGCCGAACTCCACAAGGTCTCCGAATGGTCCACCGACCTGGACGCCGTCATCGCCGACCCCACCGTGGACATCGTCTTTGACGCCTCAATGACCAGCCTCCGCGCCGCCACCCTGAAGAAGGCCATGCGCGCCGGCAAGCACATCTTCACCGAGAAGCCCACGGCTGAGACCCTCGAGGAAGCAATCGAGCTCGCCCAGATCGGCCAGGAGTCCGGCGTCACCGCAGGCGTGGTGCACGACAAGCTGTACCTCCCCGGCTTGGTCAAGCTCCGCCGCCTGGTGGACGAAGGCTTCTTCGGCCGCATCCTCTCCATCCGCGGCGAGTTCGGCTACTGGGTCTTCGAAGGCGACGTCCAGGCAGCCCAGCGCCCGTCATGGAACTACCGCAAGGAAGATGGCGGCGGAATGACCACGGACATGTTCTGCCACTGGAACTACGTGCTCGAAGGCATTATCGGCAAGGTCAAGAGCGTCAACGCCAAGACCGCCACCCACATCCCCGCACGCTGGGACGAGGCCGGCAAGGAATACAAGGCCACCGCTGACGACGCTTCCTATGGAATCTTCGAACTCGAAACTCCGGGCGGCGACGAGGTCGTCGGCCAGATCAACTCCTCCTGGGCCGTTCGGGTCTACCGCGACGAACTGGTTGAGTTCCAGATCGACGGCACGCACGGTTCCGCCGTCGCCGGTTTGAACAAGTGCGTTGCGCAGCAGCGCGCCCACACCCCCAAGCCCGTCTGGAACCCGGACCTGCCCGTCACCGAATCCTTCCGCAGCCAGTGGCAGGAAGTTCCGGCCAACGCTGAACTGGACAACGGCTTCAAGCTGCAGTGGGAAGAATTCCTGCGCGACGTGGTGGCCGGCCGCGAGCACCGCTTCGGCCTGCTCTCCGCCGCCCGCGGCGTGCAGCTTGCCGAGCTCGGCCTGCAGTCCTCGGCCGAGCGCCGCACCATCGACATCCCGGAGATCACCCTCTAATGACGTCACTCATTCTTCCTACCGACGACGGCGGCACCCGCGAGTACCGCCTCCAGCCCGCCACTGCTTGGGTCAAGCCAAGCGCACCCCTGACGGCCCGCCGCGCGTACGCCGCAGCCCACGTCATCCCGGAGGTTTCGGCTGACAATACTCCCGGCGCCCCGGCGCAGCTCGACTGGGATGCCACGCTGGCGTACCGGCACGAACTCTGGTCCTACGGACTGGGCGTCGCTGACGCCATGGATACCGCGCAGCGCGGCATGGGCCTGGACTGGGCAGCTACCCAGCAGCTCATCAAGCGCACCGGCGCCGAGGCCGCTTCCGTAGTTTCCGCAGGCAGCGCCGCGACAGCGGGCAAATCGGTCCGCGACCTCGTCTCCTGCGGCGCAGGGACAGACCAGTTGGACATCGCCGCCCTTCCTGAAGGCGCTGCCGGCATCCAGGCAGTCATCGATGCCTACCGCGAGCAGATCGCCGTGGTCAGCGAAGCCGGCCCCAAGGTCATCCTCATGGCCTCCCGCGCCTTGGCAAAGGTGGCCAGCGGGGCCGACGATTACCTGCACGTCTACTCGACGCTCCTGCAGGAAGTGGACCAACCCGTCATCCTGCACTGGCTCGGCACCATGTTCGATCCTGCGCTGGCCGGCTACTGGGGCTCCGACGACGTCTCAGTCGCAACCGAAACGTTCCTCAGCCTGATCCGCGAGCACGCGGACAAGGTCGACGGCGTGAAAGTCTCGCTGCTGGACGCTTCCCATGAAGTCGCCCTCCGCGCCAACCTTCCGGAAGGCGTCCGCCTCTACACAGGCGACGACTTCAACTATCCGGAACTTATCGACGGCGACGACACCCACCACTCGGACGCACTGCTGGGCATCTTTGCAGCCATCTACCCCGCCGCTTCGGTTGCCTTGCAGAAGTACGACGCCGGCCAAGGTGCAGAAGGGCGAGCCATCCTGGACTCCACACGTGAGCTCGGAAAGCACATCTTCAGCGCACCGACGTTCTACTACAAGACCGGTATCGCCTTCATGTCCTGGCTCAACGGCAAACAGCCCGGCTTCCAGATGGTCGGAGGACTGCACTCGGGACGATCCGTCCTCCATCTGGCCAAGACCTTCGAACTTGCCGATCAGGCCGGCTTGCTGAAGGACCCGTCGCTGGCAGCATTCCGGATGTCCGATTACCTGAGGATCAACGGAGTGGGCGCATGAGCGACTTTTCCAGACTCTCGCTGAACAGCGCGACTACTAAAAAGTGGACCCTTGCCGAAGCCGTTGACGGTTGTGCCCGCGCGGGCATCCCCGCAATCGGCCCATGGCGTGATCGAGTAGCGGAAGCCGGACTGGACAAGGCAGCCAAGCTCATCAAGGACGCTGGCCTCCGTGTTTCGTCCCTGTGCCGCGGGGGCTTCCTCACGGCGGCTGATGCTGAAGGTCAGGCAGCGGCCCTGGCCGATAACTTCGACGCCGTCCGTGAAGCTGTTGCCTTGGATACCCAGGAGCTCTTCCTGGTGGTCGGAGGGCTCGCTCCCGGTGAGAAGGACGTGGTTGCTGCCCGCCAGCGCGTTGCGGACCGTCTCGAGGAACTGGTGCCGTTCGCTTCCGAGAACGGTGTGCGCCTGGTGCTGGAACCCCTGCACCCGATGTACGCAGCAGACCGCGCCCTCATCTCCACTCTGGGTCAGGCCCTGGACCTTGCGGCACCCTACGACGCGAAGTCAGTGGGCGTCGCCGTCGATACTTTCCACGTCTGGTGGGATCCGGAACTGAAGGCCCAGATTGAACGTGCCGGCCGCCATAACCGCATTGCCTCCTACCAGGTATGTGATTTCAACCTGCCGATCGCTTCAGACGCACTGCTGTCCCGCGGGATGATGGGCGACGGCGTCATTGACTTCGCGACCATCGGCACCTGGGTGCGGGACGCCGGTTATACGGGCGATATCGAGGTTGAGATCTTCAACCAGGAAATCTGGGACGCCGATGGCGACACCGTCCTGGAAACGATGAAGCAGCGCTACGCGGAGCTCGTCCTCCCGTACGCCTAAGAACGTGGTCCTCCCGCAGATGCCCTAAGCTCCGCGGGAGGACCGCCCCCAAAGCAAGCGAGCTCCTGCCCGGTCACGGCAGGAGCTCGCTTTTTTCATACTGTTTTGTTTCAGCAGCGAGGCGCGGAATGCCCATGTTAGATAAGTGGTACATAGCTGAAACATTGCGTCGATGGGAGGAAACAATGGCCACCTACGCTGGTTTCACCTGGACAAAGAGGTCCAAGAAACCACTGAAAGGACACAACCATGATGCTCTTGAAGACACTCAACTTTTTCCTGGACGCCAGCAGCAGCCACAGCGGATCCTCAGGCGCTTCCCCTGAAGAAAACACGCCTGCTGCCACCTTCGCTTTTGAGCGCCTATCCTCCAGCGCCTGGGAGGGCTGGTGGGATGACGCCGACCAGGGCTTTCCCGCAGGGGCATAATCCGCACGGGATCCTCAGCCCGGCTACAGCTTGGCGGGCACGTGGACCTGGGCGCGCGGAACACCGATCAAGGTGAGAGTGCCGCCGTCGTTGGCTTGTAACTCCACCCGGATATTCCGGGTTCCCTCCTCTGGCTGGACGGAACTGACACGGAAAACCTCACCGTGGATTTCCACTCTGTCGCCGTCCCGAACGGTCTTGAGCTTCCTGCGGGTAATGCCGGACCCCTTGCCGGGCTGAGCCTCACTTCTTGTCTTCGGCATCTGCGGCTCGTTCCCGGGCTTCGTTGGAGCGTGTCTCGTCATCGTAGTTTTCACGGAGCTCCTGCCCACGCCGGATTACCTCATCTTCCTGCTTCTGCTGCTTATCGCTGCGCTTGGTATCTTTCGGCGGGAGTTGAATGCTCTCCTCGGCTTCAATACCTCCCTGCAATTGCCGCCCGCGTTCCATTTCGGCGTCAAATTCCGCGCCGAAAAGCAGCGACATATTCAGGATCCACAGCCAGAGCAGCATGATGATGACGCCTGCCAGCGTTCCGTAGGTCTTGTTGTAATTGCTGAAGTTCGCAACGTAGAAGCCAAAGCCCAGCGATGCCAGGGCAAAAATCAACAGGGCAATGAGAGACCCCGGGCTCATCCAACGGAACTTGGGCTGCTTGACGTTGGGGGTGAAGTAGTAGAGCACCGCAATGACAGCTACCACCAGCACGATCAGGACAGGCCACTTTGCGATATTCCACACGGTCAGGATCGTGTCGGACATTCCGATTGCCTTACCGATCGTCTCCGCCACTGGACCGCTCAGGACGAGCATCGCGGCGGCCAGCGCTGCGCCCACAAGCGCGACGACGGTAACGGCGAGCATCGTGCCGCGCAGTTTCACGAAACCGCGGCCTTCATCCACTTCGTACACGCGGTTCATCGCCCTGCTGAAGGCTGTGGTGTAGCCGGAGGCCGACCACAACGCCACCACGATGCCGAAGGCCAGTGCAAAGCCCGCCGCGTTGGAGCGTGTCAGCTCCTCGATGGGCTGCCGCATGGCGTCAACACCGGGTCCTGGAGCGAACTGCTGCACCATGTCCAGCAATGCCGTGGTGGTTTTCCCGGCATCGCCAAAGATCCCGATGAGGGAAACCAACGCCAAAAGCGCCGGGAAAAGGGAGAGCACTGCATAGTAGGTGAGGCCGGCTGCGGCATCGGGACATTGATCCTTGTTGAACTCCCGCAGCGTCCTCTTGGCGATGTACATCCACGTGGGCTTCACCAGGTCGTTGAGACTATCCGGCTTGCGGTCATCGTCAGGGGCGGGAGCGCTGCCCGCCTTCGCCGTGCTGGTGTGTGCTGAATTTTCAGTAGTCATGGGACACCTGTTCGTGGGTTGAGCATGCGCGAACAAACTGACCACTTAATAGTAAGCATGCTGATGATTCGCATGGAAGAACCAGGCACAGAGATCCTGCAAATCCGGGAAACCGCCTCCCCGGGGGAAAGATGCCCTACGCGGGTTTGCCCAAAAGGAATTCGAAAGGCGATTCAATGACAGCGCGGATCACTTGACCCGCCGCGCCCAGCAGCGTCCCGGAGTGCTCCAAACGGGAAACGGTGAGGCTTTCCGGCTCCAGCAGCCCCGGCGCGTACCTTTCCAAACTCGACAGCACTGACGGTTTCAGCCAATCGGCGAGGACGGCAAAGTGGCCCCCGAGCACCACGGCTTCGATGTCCATCAGACGCGCAGAAGAGGCGAGCGCGATGCCCAGGTACCGTCCGGCGTCCCGAACTGCACGCTTGGCATGCGGCTCATCGGCGGCCAAGGCGGCGAGCAGAAGTTCGGTTCGCCCGCCAAGGGACCCCTCCGGGATGCGGGCAGCTTCAAAAATAGCTTCCTGGCCAGCAAATGTTTCCAAGCAGCCAGCCCCTCCACAGGAACATGAAGGCCCTTCGGGATGCACCACGATGTGGCCCAGCTCGCCGGCCGAACCACCAGGTCCCGTGTAGAGCTCAGAACTGATGATGACCCCACCACCAACGCCGACTTCGCCGGAAACGTAGAGGAAGTCCGCGGGGCCGTCGCCGTACCAAAGCTCACCAAGGGCAGCACTGTTTGCCTCATTGGACAGCCTGACGCCGAGCGGCGCGCCTTCCAGCAACGCCTGCGGATTCAATTGCTCGTGCTCCCAGTGAAGGTTTGGGGCGGACAGGACGATATTGCGCTGCTCATCAACCAGGCCGGGAACCGCAAGTCCGCCACCGAGGATCGTGATGCCGGCAGAGGCGGCTGCGGCTTTCGCCTGGCTGGCCAGTTCACCCAGATGCTCCATAACGGCACCCGGCTTGAGCCCCCGGTTGCGGGACTCCACCGTGGAACTGAAGCGCAAGTTCCCGCCGAGGTCCACCAAGCCCACGGCCAGGTAGTCGACGTTGATTTCCATTCCAACAACGCCTCGGCGGGAGCTGAGCTCAAGGCCTTGACCTGGCCGCCCCCGCTCCCCATCGCGATACAGGCCTACCTCGGATACGAGGCCTGACTCCACGAGATCAGCCACCAAACTCGATACTGCCGCCTTGGTCAGCCCTGTTCCAGCAGCCACTTGCGCGCGGCTGGGCTTGGCATCGGCGTTGCGGGCGATCGAATCCAGGACAAGCGAAAGATTACGACGGCGGACGTCACCTACGCGCCCAGGGGCAGCTTGCTCATTCACTCTCGCAGCCTCCTCACGGGCTTGGAAGATTTTTGCTGGTTTCCATTGACCATGATCCATCATCCCCCATATAGTTCAGATTGAAAACTAATTGGAGTGCATTTTATTCACGGCCTCCCGCCGCCTTGCAAAGGAGCAACAATGACCCCGCAGCCAACCCCCCAGGACCGTTTCACGTTTGGCCTTTGGACCGTGGGATGGACAGGCGCCGATCCCTTCGGCGTTGCAACCCGGGCAGCCCTGGACCCGATCGAAGCCGTCCATAAGCTCAGTGAACTCGGCGCTTATGGCATCACTTTCCACGACAACGATCTTGTCCCCTTTGACGCCAGCGCCTCCGAGCGCGACCTCATCCTGAAGAACTTCAAGGGCGCATTGGCCGAAACGGGCCTCAAGGTTCCGATGGTTACCACCAACCTGTTCAGCCACCCCGTCTTCAAGGACGGCGGATTTACCTCCAACGACCGCTCCGTCCGACGCTTTGCCCTGAGCAAGATCCTGCGCAACATCGACCTCGCCGCTGAGCTCGGCGCGGAGACGTTCGTGATGTGGGGCGGCCGCGAAGGCAGCGAGTATGACGGCTCCAAGGATCTCTCGGCAGCCTTGGACCGGATGAAGGAAGGCGTAGACACCGCCGCCGGCTACATCAAGGAGAAGGGCTACGGCCTTCGGATTGCCTTGGAACCCAAGCCCAACGAGCCCCGCGGCGATATCTTCCTGCCGACTGTTGGCCACGGCCTTGCGTTCATCGCACAGCTGGAACACGGCGACATTGTGGGCCTCAACCCCGAGACCGGCCACGAGCAAATGGCAGGCCTGAACTTCACCCACGGTATTGCCCAAGCCCTCTGGGCCGGCAAGCTTTTCCACATCGACCTCAACGGCCAGCGTGGGATCAAGTACGACCAAGACCTCGTCTTCGGCCATGGCGACCTCACCAGCGCCTTCTTTACTGTGGACCTCCTGGAAAATGGCTTCCCCAACGGCGGACCCAAGTACGATGGCCCGCGCCACTTCGACTACAAGCCCTCCCGCACCGACGGCTACGACGGCGTGTGGGAATCGGCAAAGTCCAACATGTCCATGTACCTGCTCCTGAAGGAACGCGCCCTCGCTTTCCGCGCCGATCCGGAGGTCCAGGAAGCGTTGACCACCTCGGGCGTGTTCGAACTCGGCGAGCCCACCTTGAACGCCGGGGAAACCACTGCTGACCTGCTGGCTGACGCCAGCGCCTTCGAAACGTTCGACGCCGACAAGGCCGCCGAGCGCTCGTTCGCGTTCGTACGCCTCAACCAGCTGGCCATCGAGCACCTCCTGGGTGCGCGCTAAAGATCAGCCATTCGCAATTCCGTCGCCGGGGCCACACAGGGTTCCTTGTTTTTCCGGACTGCCAGTCCCGGCGACGGTCCGCAAAGGAACAGTCCGCAAAGGAACAAACGCATGCCTCTCGTAGCCGGGATCGACAGCTCCACCCAGTCCTGCAAAGTGGTCATCAGGGACTCAGACACAGGTGCCCTGGTGCGGCAGGGGCGCGCTTCACACCCTGAGGGCACCGAGGTCCATCCAGATCACTGGTGGGCTGCCCTCCAGGAAGCCATCAGCCAGGCCGGCGGCTTGGACGACGTCGATGCTGTCTCCGTGGGGGGCCAGCAGCATGGAATGGTGTGCCTGGACGAATCAGGAAACGTGGTCCGCCCAGCGCTGCTGTGGAACGACACGCGCTCCGCGCTGGACGCCGAAGAGTTGATCCTTGAAGCCGGCCAAGGCGACGCCGCGGCTGGAGCTGCGTATTGGGCAGCCAGCACGGGGACCGTGCCCGTGGCATCCCTCACGGCCACCAAACTTCGGTGGCTGGCTCGAAACGAGCCCGAAAATGCCCGGCGCACTTCTGCCGTTTGCCTTCCCCATGATTGGTTGTCGTGGCGGTTGGCCGGCCATGGGCCAGGCACAGGGCCGGCCTCTTTGGAGTTGCTCCGCACAGATCGGTCCGATGCTTCAGGCACAGGATACTTCTCCTCCAGAACGGGCGAATACTTTCCGGAAGTCTTGAAAGGCACCCTCGGCCATGTCCCGGTGCTGCCGGCCGTCGTCGGGCCTTTGGAAGCATCCGGCAAGACACCGGGCGGCGCCTTGATCGGGCCCGGTGCAGGCGATAACGCCGCAGCGGGTCTGGGCGTCAGCGCCGCCGTCGGGGATGTTGTTATTTCGATCGGCACGTCAGGCACCGTTTTCGCTGTATCGGCGGTCCCATCCCAGGACCCAAGTGGCCTGGTGGCAGGGTTCGCCGATGCCACAGGGAACTACCTGCCACTTGCCTGTACGCTCAACGCCACCCGGATCTTTGATGCCACCGCCGCATTGCTCGGGGTGGATTTGCCGGAGCTCGGCAAGCTTGCCCTGTCCGCCGCGGAAGGAGCCGGCGGCTTGACCCTGGTGCCGTACTTTGAAGGTGAACGGACGCCCAATCTTCCGGACGCCACGGGTTCCCTCCATGGGCTCACAGTTTCCAACTACACGCCAGCAAACCTGGCCAGGGCCGCCGTCGAAGGTGTGTTGTGCTCCCTGGCCGACGGCCTTGCTGCCCTGCAATCGCAAGGCGTGGCGGCCCGACGCATCATCCTGGTGGGCGGTGGCGCCCAGTCCGAGGCTGTGCAGCAGGTTGCCGCTGAGGTCTTCGGATTGCCGGTGTTCGTACCCGCTCCTGGCGAATACGTGGCAGACGGTGCCGCACGGCAGGCCGCCGGCGTCCTCACGGGAAAGCTGCCCGATTGGCCCCTTGAAGGAATCGAGGTTGCTGCGCCGAAGTCCTCGGGAACACCGGGGTTCCTGACGAGGTACCGCCATTACGCGGCCAGGGCAGCCATGGGCTGATCACCGCGCCCGTGCTCTATCGTGACAGGGTGAGCACTGAACAATCCGCACCAAGCAGGCCTCCTGTCATGGAGGACGTCGCCCGCGTTGCCGGCGTTTCCCACCAAACTGTGTCCCGTGTTCTGAACAACCACCCCAACGTGAGCCCAAAGACCCGCGAGCGCGTCGAACAGGCCATCACTGAACTTGGGTACCGCCGCAACACCGCTGCACGCAGCCTGGTGACCCGACGCTCCCAGACCATCGGCGTCCTGGGCAGCGAGTTGGCGCAGTACGGCCCGTCCCACACCCTCCTCGGAGTGCAGCAGGCGGCCAGGGAAGCGGGCTACTTTGTCAGTGTCGCCGGCCTGCGGGAAGTCACGCCGGAGACCATCAAGGACGCCATGGCGCACTTCATGGACCAAGGCGTAGACGGCATCGTCGTGACAGTGCCGCACCCTGGGACCTTTGAGGTCCTGAAGGACATCACCGCTCAAGTGCCGCTGGTGGCAGTGGGCTCTGTCGGCGACGAGCACCTCAGCGGCGCCACCGTGGACCAGCGCGGAGGAGCCCGGCTTGCCGTCCAGCATCTCCTTGAGCTGGGGCACAAGCATATTGGGCATCTTTCCGGGCCCGCTGATTGGATTGACGCAGTTGCCCGTACCGATGGTTGGCGGGACGCCCTGCGTGAGGCCGGCTTGGAACCAGCGGCCCTGATCGAAGGCGACTGGAGTGCTGAGTGCGGCTACCGCGAGGGCCTGAAAATTGCCGCGGAGCGTTCAATGACAGCCTTGTTCGTTGCCAACGACCAGATGGCTCTTGGGGTGCTCCGGGCCTTTCATGAAGCGGGCGTCCAGGTCCCTGCCGATATCAGTGTTGTGGGCTTCGACGACCAACCCGAAGCCGCTTACTTCATTCCGCCGCTGACCACCGTGGCCCAGGACTTTGAGGAGCTTGGCCAGCGCTGCATTGGCTTGCTGCTTGACCGTTTGGAGACGGGCACTACGGGTACGCCAGTGACCGTGAAGCCCCGGCTCGTTGTCCGAGCCACGACGGCGCCCCTCTCAAGCTAACCCAAGCAGGTGGCAGCAGAGCGCGTTCTGGACGTTCAAAACGCGCTGATCTGCGACCTGGTTGGGTCGGAGTGTCTGAAACGGTCCCACATGACGCCCGTCCTCTTGACATCAAAGTTGTGAGCGCTAACAATTGCATCAGACCTTCTTCACTTCTTCCACCCCGACCCCCGGCAATGAGGCCTTGGCCAGCCGGATGGAGACCCCATGAATACCACTGAAAACCTCCCGCTCGACGAGCAGTTTGTCATCGGCGTGGACTACGGCACTTTGTCTGGTCGCGCCGTCGTCGTGCGCGTTTCGGACGGTGCCGAACTCGGCAGCGGCGTGTTCGAATACCCGCACGCCGTTGTGTCCGACCGACTGCCCACAACTGGTCAGCGGCTGCCCGCCGACTGGGCGCTCCAAGTGCCCAACGACTACCGCGACGTCCTGCGCAACGCGGTACCGGCTGCCGTCGCCGATGCCGGAATCAACCCGGAACATGTGGTGGGCATCGCTACGGACTTCACCGCTTGCACCATGGTCCCGACGACGGCGGATGGCACTCCGCTGAACGAACTGGAACGCTTCGCGGACCGTCCTCACGCTTACATCAAGCTGTGGCGTCACCACGCCGCGCAGCCGCAGGCCGACCGCATTAACAAGCTCGCCGAGGAACGCGGGGAGGCATGGCTTCCCCGGTACGGGGGCCTGATCTCTTCAGAGTGGGAGTTCGCCAAGGGCTTGCAGCTGCTTGAGGAAGATCCCGACGTTTACAGCGCCATGGATCATTGGGTTGAGGCAGCCGACTGGATCGTCTGGCAGCTGTGCGGCAGCTACGTTCGAAATGCCTGCACCGCTGGCTACAAGGGCATCTACCAGGACGGCAAGTACCCGTCGGAGGATTTCCTCGCCGCCCTGAACCCCGACTTCAAGGGCTTCGTATCTGAAAAACTGGAGCACACCATCGGCCGCTTGGGCGACGCCGCGGGCTACCTCACAGAAGAGGCTGCGGCCTGGACCGGCTTGCCTGCGGGAATTGCCGTAGCGGTGGGCAATGTGGACGCCCACGTCAGCGCTCCCGCAGCCAACGCTGTTGAGCCGGGGCAACTCGTGGCCATCATGGGCACGTCCACCTGCCACGTCATGAACGGTGACGTCCTGCGTGAAGTCCCGGGCATGTGCGGCGTTGTGGACGGCGGCATCGTGGACGGATTGTGGGGCTATGAAGCCGGGCAGTCCGGAGTCGGCGATATCTTCGGCTGGTTCACCAAGAACGGCGTTCCCCCTCACTACCACCAAGCCGCCGCCGCCAAAGGCCTGGGCATCCACGAATACCTCACCGAACTCGCCCAGAAGCAGGCAATCGGCGAGCACGGCCTCATTGCCCTGGACTGGCACTCAGGCAACCGCTCAGTGCTGGTGGACCACGAACTCTCCGGCGTCATAGTGGGCCAAACCCTGGCCACAAAGCCCGAGGACACCTACCGCGCGCTGCTGGAGGCCACGGCCTTCGGCACCCGCACCATCGTGGACGCATTCCGTGATTCCGGAGTACCTGTCAAGGAGTTCATCGTGGCCGGCGGACTCTTGAAGAACAAGTTCCTGATGCAGGTCTACGCGGACGTCACTGGCCTCCAGCTGTCCACCATCGGCTCGGAGCAGGGACCCGCCCTGGGCTCGGCAATCCACGCCGCTGTGGCTGCCGGGAAGTACAAGGACATCCGCGAAGCGGCAGCATCCATGGCAGCTGCCCCGGGTGCCGTCTACACGCCGATCCCTGAAAACGTCAGGGCCTACGAGGCACTTTTCCAGGAATACCGCACCCTGCACGACTACTTCGGCCGCGGGACCAACAGCGTCATGCACCGCCTGAAGGCAATTCAGCGCGCTGCCCACACCGCCATCACAGAAGGGGTCAACGCATGAGCACGCTCTTGGAAACCATCGCGAAAGTCCGGCGCGAAGTCTGCGACCTCCACGCTGAGCTGACCCGCTACAAGCTGGTTGTCTGGACTGCGGGCAACGTCTCCGGACGGATCCCTGGCTACGACCTCATGGTCATCAAGCCCTCCGGTGTCTCCTATGACGAGCTGACGCCCGAGCAAATGGTGGTCACGGACCTCTACGGGACTCCCGTCAGGGGCATCAACATCGGAAGCGGCGGAACCATTGACTGGGGTAACCCGGACCTCTCGCCGTCCTCTGACACTGCAGCGCATGCCTACGTCTACCGGCACATGCCCGAGGTTGGCGGCGTGGTGCATACCCACTCCACCTATGCCACGGCCTGGGCAGCCCGCGGCGAGGAGATCCCCTGCGTACTGACGATGATGGGCGACGAATTCGGCGGCCCGATCCCGGTAGGCCCGTTCGCACTGATCGGAGACGATTCGATCGGACAGGGAATCGTGGAGACCCTCAAGAACTCCCACTCCCCCGCCGTGCTCATGCAGAACCACGGACCTTTCACCATCGGCAAGGACGCAAGGTCCGCGGTCAAGGCAGCCGTGATGTGCGAGGAAGTGGCAAAGACGGTGCACGTCTCCCGGCAACTCGGCGAACCCCTACCCATTGACCAGGCCAAGATCGACTCGCTCTACAACCGCTACCAAAACGTCTACGGCCGCTAAAGCGGACGTCCAACATACTTTCAGGAGCTATCAAAATGCCCAGCGCCAACACCACGTCCCTTGATCAGTATGAGGTCTGGTTCCTCACCGGCAGCCAGCACCTCTACGGCGAAGATGTCCTCAAGCAGGTCGCCTCGCAATCGCAGGAGATTGCCAACGCCCTCAACGATTCCTCGGACGTGCCGGTCAAACTCGTGTGGAAGCCGGTCCTTACGGATTCAGACGCCATCCGCCGCACCGCGCTGGAAGCAAACTCAAACGACTCCGTGATCGGCGTAACCGCCTGGATGCACACGTTCAGCCCGGCCAAGATGTGGATCCAGGGCCTGGACGCCTTGCGCAAGCCGCTCCTGCACCTGCACACCCAGGCCAACCGTGACCTGCCGTGGGCGGATATCGATTTCGACTTCATGAACCTGAACCAGGCAGCCCACGGCGACCGCGAATTCGGGTATATCCAGTCGCGCCTCGGCGTGCCGCGGAAGACCGTCGTCGGGCATGTCAGCAATCCTGAGATTGCCCGCCAGGTGGGCGCTTGGCAGCGCGCCTCGGCCGGTTGGGCCGCCGTGCGGACGCTGAAGCTGACCCGTTTCGGTGACAACATGCGCAACGTCGCCGTCACCGAAGGCGACAAGACCGAAGCCGAGCTGCGCTTCGGCGTCTCGGTCAACACGTGGTCCGTCAACGAGCTTGCCGACGCCGTGCACGGCGCTGCGGAGTCCGACGTCGACGCCCTGGTTGCCGAATATGAGCGCCTTTACGAGGTGGTTCCGGAACTGCAAAAAGACGGTGCGCGCCATGAGTCGCTGCGCTACAGCGCGAGGATCGAACTCGGTCTCCGCAGCTTCCTGGAAGCGAACGGCTCAGCCGCGTTTACGACGTCGTTCGAGGACCTGGGCGAACTCCGCCAGCTCCCCGGCATGGCAGTCCAGCGGCTCATGGCTGACGGCTACGGCTTTGGCGCCGAGGGCGACTGGAAGACCGCCATCCTGGTCCGCGCCGCCAAGGTCATGGGCGCGGGGCTGCCCGGCGGCGCCTCGCTCATGGAGGACTACACGTACCACCTTGAGCCCGGCTCGGAGAAGATCCTGGGCGCCCACATGCTGGAGGTTTGCCCGTCCCTGACCGCAAAGAAGCCGCGTGTGGAGATCCACCCGCTCGGTATTGGCGGCAAGGAAGACCCCGTACGCATGGTGTTCGATACGGACGCCGGCCCCGGCATTGTGGTCGCATTGTCCGATATGCGGGATCGATTCCGCTTGGTAGCGAACGTTGTGGACGTCGTCGATCTCGACCAGCCTCTGCCCAACCTCCCCGTGGCCCGCGCACTCTGGGAGCCCAAGCCCAACTTCGCTACGTCGGCCGCAGCCTGGCTCATTGCCGGCGCTGCCCACCACACGGTACTGTCCACGCAGGTGGGCCTGGAGGTGTTCGAGGACTTCGCAGAAATCGCCAAGACTGAACTCCTGACCATCGACGAGGACACCACCATCAAACAGTTCAAGAAGGAACTGAACTGGAACGCCGCCTACTACAAGCTGGCCGGCGGCCTGTGAGCACCGAATTCACGCTGCAGTCCGGCGGCTACCGGGCTGTCATCACAGCCCGGGCCGCGGCGCTGCGTGTCTTGCAGTTCCAGGGCCGCGACCTCGTGGTTCCTTTTGCGGCCAGCGAACCAATCCCGGATTACCGGGGAATCATCGCGGCGCCGTGGCCCAACCGGATTGCCGACGGTGCCTATCGTTTCAATGGCAAGGTGCATCACTTGCCCGTCAACGAACCGGACCGGGGCACATCCTTGCACGGCCTCGCCTTCCCGCTGGATTGGGTCCTGAAAGAGTCCGACGCCGGTTCACTCACGTTGACCTGCACGGTTGGGCCCACGCCGGGATATCCGTTCGTGCTGGAGCTCTCGGCTCGGTACATGTTGGACGACGCCGGGCTGCACACGCGGGTAACTGCCCGCAACGCAGGCGACGCTCCAGCACCGTACGGCGTGTGCCCGCACCCTTATCTTGTGGCCGGGTCTTCGCCTCTGGATCAGTGGGTCCTCGATTTTGCTGCGGATAGCTTCCTTGAGGTAACCCCTGACAGGCTGCTGCCCGTGGGTGTTGTGGGAGTTGAGGGCCACGCTTTCGATTTCCGGACCCCGCGCGCCATCGGCACCACTGAGATCGACCATGCGTTCACAGGAATAGCGTTCGACGACGGGCTGGCGCGGCTTTCGCTGCGCGACCCGGCGGGCACCGGCGTCGGGATGTCCTGGGACGAAAGCTGCGCGTGGCTGCAAATCCATACGGCAGACAAGCCGGCACCCCTTCCAAACCGGTTGGGCTTGGCCGTAGAGCCGATGACCTGCCCGCCCGACTCGTTCAACAGCGGTGCGGACCTGATCCGGTTGGAACCCGGTGTCCGGCACACTGCAGCGTGGAGCATCTACGCCCTCTAGTTACCCAACTGGGTCGCAGTAGTGCGCGTTTTGARCGYTCAAAACGGCCCAAGGCCTCCGTGGGCTGACGGATGGAGGACAAGGGCACCACGGCGGAGACGGCGAAATCGATGTCGTCGTAGCCGATGAGGGCAATGTCCTCGGGGATTTTCACGGTCCGGAGCATGGTCAGCGACTGCATGACGCCGAGCGCCAGGAGGTCGTTGGAACAGAACACGGCTTCCGGCCTTTCGGCTGGCTCCCGCTCCACCAGAGCGTTGCCCACTTGGCGCCCCGCAAGGACGGTCTGCCCTGCGGAATCCAGGACCTCGATGGTTGCCCCTGCTACTTCCGAGACGGCCCGCTGTGCGCCGTTGAGTCGGTTGGCTACCTGGCGAATTGATGGGGTACCAACAAAAGCCAGACGACGGCGGCCCGTGTCCAGCAGGTGCTTGGCGGCCAGATACCCGCCTTCTTCGTCATCCACGGAGACTGAACTGCACCGGTCGGTGTCGGCGAGTTGGTCCACCAGGACAGTTGGCACACCACGTTCGCGCAGCGTATCTATCCGATCTCCAACGTCCCCTACAGGCGAGATCAGCAGGCCTTGGACACGCTGTTCCTGGAACAGGTCCATGTAATGCGCTTCCCGGGAAGCGTCCTGGCCGCTGTCCCCTACCAAAACCACGCTACCGAGGGCTGTGGCTGCATCTTCCGCGGCACGGGCAACCGAGGAGAAGAACGGGTTGCCCACATCCAGCACAATCAGTCCGATGGTCCGGCTCTGCCCTGCCCTGAGTTGGCGAGCGGCGTCGTTGCGGACGAAACCGAGTTCGGCGATGGATTTGAGGACGCGCTCCTTGGTCCTTTGCGATACGCGGTCCGGATAATTCAGCACGTTGGAAACAGTTCCCACGGCTACTTGTGCGTGGGTGGCAACGTCTTTGATGCTCGCTGTCTGGGACATGCTTTCCAATCTCCGCTGGTTGTCATCGATTTGCAGGAAACGCCTTGACACCCTCCTTCTTGCGAGGGTAATTTGAATCGTAACAAATGAAACGATTCAAAGACGAGTGACCTGGAGAACCGCACATGAGGGTCTGTTTCCGCTCTTCCGTCCAGTCGGAGCTGATGGACGAATACAAGCGCCGGCATGCAGCCGTTTGGCCGGAAATGCTGCGCGCCCTCAAGGACGCGGGATGGGACAACTACTCCCTTTTCCTGGCTCCCGACGGCCAGTTGATCGGATACCTGGAATGCGATGACTACCAAGCCGCCCAAGCCCGCATGGCCATAACGGACGTCAACGCCCGCTGGCAGGCCGAGATGGCAACCCTGTTCTCGAACAGCGACCTCCCTCCGGACCAGGGATTCGAAATCGTCGAAGAAGTTTTCAATCTTGAGGATCAACTGGCCAAGGCCAGCACCGTCGCAACCCAGCAGAAGGAACAAGCATGAACACCACAGAGTCGGCCGCCACAGAGTCGGCACTTGGCCGCTTGGGAGAACTGGCCATTGAAGTGCCATCCTGGGCCTACGGAAATTCGGGCACCCGCTTCAAGGTCTTCGGCACCCCGGGTACGCCGCGCACCGTCCAGGAAAAGATCGCGGACGCCGCCAAGGTCCACGAGCTGACGGGCCTGGCCCCCACCGTTGCCCTGCACATTCCGTGGGACAAAGTTGATGACTACTCTGCGCTGCGCGAATACGCTGCAGGCTTGGGCGTTGGACTGGGCACCATCAACTCCAACACGTTCCAGGACGACGAGTACAAATTCGGTTCCCTGACGTCCTCCAACGAGACTGTGCGCCGCCGGGCGATCGATCACCACCTTGAGTGCATCCAGATCATGGATGCCACCGGATCAAAGGACCTGAAGATCTGGTTGGCCGATGGCACCAACTACCCCGGCCAGGACGATATGCGGGGCCGTCAGGATCGCCTCGCGGAATCCCTCCAGGAGATCTACGCAGCCCTCGGCGACGAGCACCGACTGGTCCTGGAATACAAGTTCTTCGAGCCGGCTTTCTACCACACCGACGTTCCGGACTGGGGTACTTCCTACGCCCAGACCCTTGCCCTCGGCGATAAGGCCTTCGTCTGCCTGGACACCGGCCACCACGCTCCCGGGACCAACATCGAGTTCATCGTGATGCAGCTCCTGCGCCTGGGCAAGCTGGGATCCTTCGACTTCAACTCCCGCTTCTACGCCGACGACGATCTCATTGTGGGCGCGGCCGATCCGTTCCAGCTGTTCCGCATCATGTACGAGGTGATCCGCGGCGGCGGCTTCGGGAAGGATTCGGGCGTTGCCCTGATGCTGGACCAATGCCACAACCTGGAAGAGAAGATCCCGGGCCAGATCCGCTCGGTCCTGAACGTCCAGGAAATGACGGCCCGCGCATTGCTCGTGGATACCGCAGCATTGTCCGAGGCCCAGCGTGCCGGGGATGTCCTGGCCGCCAATGGCATCTTCAACGATGCCTTCTACACGGACGTCCGCCCGGTCCTGGCCGAGTGGCGTGAATCCCGCGGCCTGCCCGCCGACCCGATCGCTGCCTACAAGGCCAGCGGCTACCAGAAGAAGATCAACGAGGACCGCGCAGGCGGCCAGCAAGCCGGATGGGGCGCATAAAGCATGAACGTGCAAGACACCAACAAGACTGTTGAAGACCTGATTTCCCGCTCCAACCGCCTCGGCGCCGACAAGCGGAACACCAACTTCGCCGGCGGCAACACTTCCGCCAAGGGGATCGAGAAGGACCCGGTTACCGGCCAGGACGTCGAGCTCCTCTGGGTCAAGGGCTCCGGCGGTGACCTCGGCACGCTGAAGGCGGAGAACCTCGCTGTACTTCGGCTGGACCGGCTGCAGGCACTGAAGTCCGTTTACCCCGGCGTCGAGCGTGAAGACGAAATGGTGGCCGCCTTCGATTACTGCCTCCACGGCACGGGCGGCGCTGCGCCGTCGATCGATACTGCCATGCACGGCCTGGTGGACGCGGCGCATGTTGACCACCTGCACCCCGATTCGGGCATCGCGATTGCGACGGCGGTGGACGGCGAAGCGCTGACCTCAAAGGTATTCGGTGAGAAAGTTGTGTGGGTTCCGTGGCGTCGCCCCGGTTTCCAGCTCGGCTTGGACATCGCCGCGATCAAGGAAGCCAACCCGCAGGCGATCGGCACCATCCTCGGCGGTCACGGCATCACCGCCTGGGGCGCCACAAGCGAAGAGGCTGAGGCCAACTCGCTGTGGATCATCGATCAGGCAGAGAAGTTCATCGCGGAAAACGGCAAAGCCGAGCCCTTCGGCGCCAAGCTCCCCGGCTACAGCGCCCTCCCCGAAGCTGAGCGCAAAGCCAAGGCAGCCGCCCTCGCCCCGGTGATCCGCGGCCTGGCCTCCACGGACAAGCCGCAACTGGGGCACTTCAGTGATGACGCCGTCGTGCTTGAATTCCTTGCCTCGGAAGAGCACCCGCGCCTCGGCGCGCTGGGCACCTCCTGCCCGGACCATTTCCTGCGCACCAAGGTCAAGCCGCTGGTCCTGGACCTGCCCGCCGATGCCTCGATCGAGGACTCCGTCAACCGCTTGAAAGACCTGCACGCGGACTACCGCGAGGACTACCAGGCGTACTACGACCGCCACGCCGACGAGAACAGCCCCGCCCTCCGCGGCGCGGACCCGGCCATCGTGCTGGTCCCCGGCGTGGGCATGTTCTCCTTTGGCAAGGACAAACAAACCGCCCGCGTGGCTGGCGAGTTCTACATCAACGCCATGAATGTGATGCGCGGCGCCGAGGCGATCTCCACCTACGCCCCGATCGAGGAATCCGAGAAGTTCCGCATCGAGTACTGGGCGCTGGAAGAAGCCAAGCTCGCCCGCATGCCCAAGCCCAAGTCCCACGCCACCCGCATCGCGCTGGTGACCGGTGCGGCGTCGGGCATCGGCAAGGCGATCGCCACCCGCTTGGCGTCCGACGGCGCGTGCGTAGTGATTGCCGACCTGAACCTTGAGAACGCCCAGGCCGTGGCCGCGGAACTGGGCGGACCCGACGTCGCGATCGGCGTCCAGGCTGACGTGACCGACGAAGCCCAGATCGCGGGAGCGATCCAGGAAGCCGTGCTCGCGTTCGGCGGCCTGGACCTGGTGGTCAACAACGCTGGCCTCTCCATCTCCAAGCCGCTGCTGGAAACCACGGAGAAGGACTGGGACCTGCAGCACAACGTCATGGCCAAGGGCTCGTTCCTGGTGTCCAAGGCCGCGGCCAAGGTCATGATCGAGCAGGGCATGGGCGGGGACATCATCTACATCTCCTCCAAGAACTCCGTGTTCGCCGGCCCGAACAACATCGCCTACTCCGCCACCAAGGCCGACCAAGCCCATCAGGTCCGCCTGCTCGCTGCTGAACTTGGCGAGTACGGCGTGCGCGTCAACGGCATCAACCCCGACGGCGTGGTCCGCGGTTCCGGCATTTTCGCCGGCGGCTGGGGCGCCAAGCGTGCCGCGGTTTACGGCGTGGACGAGCAGGAACTGGGCAAGTACTACGCCCAGCGCACGCTGCTGAAGCGAGAGGTGCTGCCGGAACACGTTGCCAACGCAGTCTCCGTGCTCACCAGCAACGAACTGTCCCACACCACCGGCCTGCACATCCCCGTGGACGCGGGCGTGGCTGCTGCCTTCCTGCGCTAGGACTGCCAGATGAGCAACGGAACGCCCGCGAACAGCAAAGCAGTCTTTGCGGCAGTGGATATTGGCGCCTCTTCCGGTCGCGTCATGCTGGGCCGGGTGTCTCCCACAGCAGGGGTCTCGCTTGAGACGATCCACCGCTTTGCCAATGGTGTTGTGGAGCTCGACGGCGGCCTCCGCTGGAACTTCGACGCCCTGTTCGCTGAGGTGCTCAAGGGCCTGTCCGCCGCCGCTGCCGTTGCGCATGGGAATGGCGAGCGCATCTTCAGCATCGGCATCGACACCTGGGCTGTGGACTACGGCCTGGTGAACGACGCCGGGAAACTCACCGCGCAGCCGTACAGCTACCGGGACGAGCGCAGCCGCGCGACGGTGGGACGCGTGCACTCCGCGATCTCCCCGGAGAAGTTGTATGCCACAACGGGCTTGCAATACCTGCAGTTCAACACGCTGTACCAGCTGGCGGCGGAACCAAAACTGAATGGTTTGCAGGCTCTCCTCATCCCGGACCTGATCGCCTTCCTGCTCACGGGAGAGCGCCGGACGGAGGCTACAAACGCCTCCACCACAGGGCTCTTTGATGCTGTGGCGGGAGAGTTGGCCACCCAGTTCCTGGACGCACTGGGCCTGCCCGGTGACATCTTCCCTCGGCTCATTCAGCCGGGCGAAACCGTGGGCACCCTCCTGCCGGGCATCCTCGAACAAACGGGATTGCCGGCGGACACCGGGGTGGTTGCGGTTGGATCCCACGACACCGCTTCGGCTGTGGCGGCTGTCCCCGGTGAAGTGCCGGACTTCGCCTACATTTCCTCGGGAACGTGGTCCTTGGTGGGCATTGAGTTGGATAGCCCAGTACTGAGCGAGGCAAGCCGCAAGGCCAACTTCACCAACGAACGCGGTGTGGACGGAACCGTCCGGTACCTGCGGAATGTGGGCGGGCTCTGGCTTCTCAGCGAGTGCCAGCGTGCTTGGGCGGCACAAGGGTTCAGCCAATCGTTGACCTCGCTGCTGGACGCGGCCGCCGCTCTCCCCGCCGGCGGTCCACGAATCAACGCCGATGACCCTGCCTTCACGGCCCCGGACAACATGCCGGATCGCATCCGCGCAGCCGTGCGGAACACAGGTGCCGTGCTCGCGGACCGGCCTGCCGCCGTCGTGCGTTGCATCATGGACAGCCTCGCTGCCGGTTACGCCCGCACGCTGGCGGACGCTGAACGGCTCGCGGGCCGGAGCGTGGACGTGGTTCACATTGTGGGCGGTGGTTCGCAGAACCGGCTCCTGTGCCAACTCACGGCGGACGCTGCGGGCAAACCGGTTATCGCAGGACCCGTTGAGGCGACTGCCCTGGGCAACGTCCTGGTTCAGGCGCGCGCTGCGGGTGTGGTGGAAGGTGGGCTTCATGAACTGCGCGCCCTGGTAGCCGCTGGGACGGACCTCGAACGCTACGAGCCGGCCCAGAGGGTCAGTGCCGTACCTTCCTGACCTGTTGTGAACTGATGGCAGCCTCGAAACAACCGAAATCGGATGTTTCGGGGCTGCTTCCTTCTCAAAGAGAGGGTCAGGAAGCAGCAGGCCGCCGAACGTCTGGTACGTCACAGCGCCGGATGAGGGTGCCGCGCTAAACTGATCGCATTATGATCCGCACAATGTTCAAGTCCAAGATCCACCGCGCAACGGTGACCCATGCCGATCTTCACTACGTCGGTTCGGTCACTGTCGACCTTGACCTGCTGGACGCGGCTGACATCCTTCCGGGCGAACTCGTCTCCATCGTTGACGTGACCAACGGCGCCCGGCTGGAGACCTACACCATCGCCGGCGAGCGCGGTTCCGGCGTGATCGGGATCAACGGCGCGGCTGCCCACCAGGTTCATGTAGGGGATGTCGTCATCCTCATCACCTATGCCGAGATGACCACCGAAGAGGCGCGCGCCTATGAGCCCAGGGTTGTCCATGTCAGCAAGGACAACAAGATCCTGCAGCTTGGAAACGACCCCGCCGAGGGCCACACCCCGGGGCTGATGCGTCCGCCGCACGCCCTGAGCAACGCCGCGCACATGAGCTAACCCGGCCAAAAGCCAACCTCGACGTCGGTACCCATCTGAGTGCCGACGTCTCGCTTTAGGTGTCCGTATGACGGAACTCTCCCGAGAAAACGCTTACTCAGTACCTGAATGTGGCTAGGCTGTTGTTCGTGACCCAACACCTCCCCGCCAGCACGCCCTCATGATCGGCGTCCTGTCCGGGTTCTTCGTGGTGTGGGCCATCATCCTGGTGGGCATGTTCGTCGGGCGTCGCGGAATCCTGGGTGAGAATGCCCGCTCGGTCCTGAGTTCGTTGACCTTCTTCGTCGCAAGCCCGGCACTGCTGTTCGAAACCCTGAGCAAGGCCAAGCTGCACGAGGTGTTTGCCGCCCCGCTGCTGGTCACCGCGGTGGGTGCCATCATCACGGGCCTGCTGTTCTTCCTGATTGTAAAGTTCTGGCTCAAGCGCACCATGCCCGAAGCCCTGATGTCATCGATGAGTGCATCACTGGCAAACTCAGCGAATCTGGGCATTCCGATTGCGGTGTTTGTCCTGGGTGACGCGAGCTATGTGGCGCCACTGCTGATCTTCCAGCTTGCCTTCTTCACACCCCTGTACTTGATGGCCCTGGATGCCAGCACGAGTACCCACCGCACCACTCCCCTGCGGTTCCTGCTCATGATTGTGAAGAACCCGATGATCGTGGGCTCGGGGCTTGGACTTCTGGTGGCAGGAACGGGTTTCCAGGTGCCCACGCTCATCCTGGAGCCGATCCACTTGATTGGCGGAGCCGCGATTCCAGCCATGCTGATGGCGTTCGGCATGAGCCTGAACGGATCGAGGCCTTTGCAGAAGGACGCCGGACGACGCCTGGACACGCTGCTGGCCAGCGGGTTCAAGCTGTTCGTGCACCCTTCAATCGCTTATGTGTTTGCCCGCTTTGCCTTGGGAATGGACGGCCACGCCCTTTTCGCCGTGGTGGTGACGGCAGCGCTCCCGACGGCCCAGAACGTGTTCGTCGCCGCCACCCGCTACCGCGCCGGCATCACCGTAGCCAAGGACACCGTGCTCATCACGACGATCGTGGCGGTGCCCGCGATGATCGCCGTGGCGCTGCTCCTCACGTAGCCCTCCCCGCCCAAGTAGGGGACAGATAACGCTCCACTCGGGCCTGGGAGGAGCGTTATCTGTCCCCTAGTTGGGCTACTCCACGTCTGCGCTGGCCAGGTAATGGTCCAGGAGCTGCGCACACCGGATGAAGCCCAGGTGCGAGTATGCCTGGGGGTGATTGCCCAGGTGCGTTTCCGAGGCAGGATCGTATTCCTCCGGAAGCAGGCCAGTAGGACCAAACAAAGCCACTAGCTGGTTGAACAGCTCCAGGGCATCGTCCAAGCGGCCAACAGCAAGGTACGCCTCGATCAGCCAGGTGGTACAGATGTGGAAGCCGCCCTCCAAGCCCGGCAGGCCGTCGTCGTACCTGTACCTGAAAACGGTGGGACCCACACGCAACTCGCGCTCAACAGCCGTCACTGTATCCAGGAACCGCTGGTCCTGGACATCCAGCAGGCCGGACAGTCCGATATGCAGGACGGCGGCGTCCAGGTCGGGGCTGTCGTAGGCCACGGTGTAGGAAGCCGCAGATGAATCCCAGCCCTCGCGGAGGACTTCCTCGCGGATCTTAGCGGCTATCGGCGACCAGTCCTCGTGTGCAACACGACCATGCAAGGCAGCGGTTCGCAACGCCCGGTCCAACGTCACCCAACACATGACCTTGGTGTACACGTGGTGCCGTGGGGGTCGGCGCGCTTCCCAGATTCCGTGGTCTGGCTCGTGCCAACGGGCAATGACGGCGTGGGCCATCTGCTCCATCAGGAACCAGTGCTCATCCGGGAGGTACCCGCGCCGCTCGCCAAGATCGTGAATCAGCTCGGCAATCGGGCCAAAGACGTCCAACTGCACCTGGTGGTCGGCCGCGTTCCCGATCCTCACCGGACGCGAACCGGCATAGCCTGGGAGGCTCTCGACGATCGCTTCCGTGGACAGCGGAGCACCGGTCACCGAGTACAGCGGGTGGAGCCACTCCGGCCCGGGCGCGGTTTCCAGGATGCGGCCAAGCCAGCGAAGGAACCCGTCGGCTTCGTCCGTGGAGCCCAAGCTCACCAAGGAATTAACGGTCATGGACCCGTCGCGCAGCCAGCAATACCGGTAGTCCCAGTTGCGCGTCCCGCCAATTCCCTCCGGCAGGGAGGTGGTTGGTGCCGCAAGGACAGCACCTGTTGGCTCGTGCACCAACGACCTCAGCACCAGCGCCGACCGTCGTACCAATGACGTCTTGATGGTGGGAAGCTGAAGCGCCCTGACCCACTCCCGGGCGGACTGCCCGACGGCGGCACGCCGGGTGGGCTCTCCAGTCGGGTCTGCGGGCGGCGGCTCAGTGTCACCGCAGCGCAGGTTCAGCACAACGGGACCATATTGCAGCGGCACTTCAGCGGTGGCGGTGGCGTACCTGCCGTCACTGGTGATCTGGAAGGCAACCCCGGGCGCCGAGAGGATGATGGGATCCGAGGTGCCCATGATGTGGACTTCCTCGCCACGGATCTCCATGCTGAACGGCGCAGTGGCATAGTCCGGGCGGGGCGCGAACACTATCCGTGCCGTGCCCGTGCCGGACAGAACACGGACCAGGCTGGTGATGCCTTCAGGCGCGGGCTCAAGATAGTCCGTCACGGTGACATCGGCCCAACGGGTCTCCACGATCATGGTGTTGTCCACATAGCGCTGGGCGAGTACTTGCGAACGCTTGACCGGCTCGATGCTGAAGTGGCCCGCCGGGTCACCGCCCAGGATATGGGCAAACAGGGACCCAGAGTCCGGCAAGGGATGGGTCATCCAGCAAACCTTGGCGTCAGGGGTGAGCAACGCCGTCGACGTGCCGTTCCCGATCATCGAATGCCGCTCCAGACCCACGGCGTCCTCGCCGAACAGCCAGGCCCGCCGCAGTTCGAACAACAAAGCCAGCACACGCGCAAAGGCTTCCGGATCCGGAATGGTGTGTGCCGCCGTCGTACTCCCGGGACCGACGTGAAGGCCAAGGTCTGGGCCGCGCAGGGTGGCGAGCGCCTTTTCGTCGCTTGCGGCATCGCCCGCGTAAAGGGCAGCGCTCACACCCAGGCGCGAGCGAAGCTGCTCCAGTGCCTGGCCCTTGGCCGGTTCCTCAACGGTAAGGTCCAGCACGGAGCCGTCGATGATGAAGTAGAGCCCGTACTCAATGGCAATCTGCTGGGAACGGAAGATGACGCGTTCCACCACTTCCGGCGTTGCGGGCCGGGTGTGGACGGCAACGCCCACCGGTTTGCGGACGATGCTGATGCCCTTCTCGAAGGCGACCGCTTCAGTCAATGCCGTGGCTACCTGCTGGAGCAGGGTTTCCGTGGCCAGGGACAGGGTGTACGCATAGCCCATGTCGAACTCAACGCCGTGGGAGCCCACCAAATGAACTTCTGCCGGCAACCTGGACACGGCAGCGAGGTCGCGCAATGACCGGCCGGAAATGATGGCCGTATGCGTATTGGGGAGTGCTGCGAGCGCACGAAGAGCCACAGCCGCACTGTCCAGCGGCAGAGTCTCGGTGGAGACGCCTTCAGCTGCACAGAGAGTGCCGCCATAGTTGCACGCCACCAGCAGACCCGGGACGCGGGCAATGGCCCTAAGCTCCGTCATCAACTGCGGTGTGATGCCCTGCTGCGCGTCCGTCCGGAGCAAGGTCCGGAGCAGGCCAAGGGGCAGCGAATTCATCAGCAGCGCAGAGTCTGCGGCTGATTGATTTAGGGGCGTGGGCATAGCGGATCCTTCCACTGCGGATAGCTATAGTCTCCGCCTGTGGAGTTTCGGCGTCATGCCTAAATCATTGCAAATGCGTAAAGCTTTCGAATTTATTCTCGATGTCTGCCCCTACGCCGTTACAAGCCCCGCAACTTCGGCAACCAGTTCCACAGATCGCAGGCGCTCGTCGGTGCCAATGCTCTGGTGGGCAACGATGAGTTCGTCTGCATCTGCGTGGTTGGCGAACTCGTCAAGGTAGTCGCGCACAACGTCCGGCGTACCGACGGCGGAGTACTTCATCATTTGCGAAATGTGCTGGCCTTGCGGGGAGTCCAGCACCATGTCCGCTTCGTCGTCGGTGAACTGTCGGCCGCCGCCAAAAAAAAGGGACACACGGGCGCGCTTCACGGCGAGGTGGATCGCCTGGGCCTCAGCATTGCTGTCCGCTGCGGTGACGTTGACCCCTGCGATCACGTGCGGTTGGGACAGCTGTTCCGAGGGCTTGAAGTCCCGGCGGTAGATGGCCACGGCATCCTGCAAGGCGGCGGGCGCGAAGTGCGAAGCGAAGGCGTAGGGCAGCCCAAGCTGTGCAGCCAGCTGTGCTCCAAACAGCGAGGAACCCAGGATGTACAGCGGCACGTTGGTGCCCTTTCCCGGGGTCGCTTCGACGCCCTGGATGCGGGTAGGTCCGGTGAGGTAGCCCTGCAGTTCCAGGACATCCTGCGGGAAAGCATCCGAGGACGTATGATCCCGGCGAAGCGCACGCATGGTGTTCTGGTCACTGCCCGGCGCACGGCCAAGTCCCAGGTCTATGCGTCCAGGGTGCAGCGTCTCCAAGGTGCCGAACTGCTCCGCAATGGTCAGCGGTGAGTGGTTCGGAAGCATGACGCCACCTGCACCAAGCCGGATGGTGTTCGTGTGCGCGGCGACGTGCGCGATCAGCACACTCGTGGCCGAGGAAGCGATGGCTGACATGTTGTGGTGCTCGGCGTACCAGACCCTGCGATAGCCCAGCTCTTCGGCCTTCTGCGCCATGGCCACGCTACCGGCGAGGCTTTCCGCCACGGTCTGGCCCTTTCCGATGGTTGCCAGGTCCAGAATGGAAAGAGGAACAGTCACGGGGAATGCCTTTCGGTACGTTTCGCGGCACCCGCACTGTTGGTTGGCGGGCACTCTAGCGACAACGACGGCGGCCCCCGGCTTATTTCTGTGAGTTGCGTCGCGCAGGGGCCTCTTCCGGTTTTCCCCAGAACGTTTGTGACCTCGTTCGACTCCTCATTAACTGCAATTACCCCCTGTATCCCAGCGTTTCAGAGTGCTTTGACCGCGTTCCCGCCCTGCTGGATAGTTGCAGCCACAAGTACGCATCAGACACCCCCGGTAGGGGAAAAATAAGGGGAAACCATGGCACGTTTTGCAGCCAAGACCGGCCTGACCGCGGCGCTGGCCGCTACGGCTCTACTGGGGCTCGCCGCCTGCTCGGATCCGGGTGCAACGGCGGCGACAGCACCGTCGTCGGGCTCTTCAAGGGCGTCCTCCAGCGCGGCCAAAGACTTCAACCTGTCGCCCGAACAGGACCGCATCAAGGTGACCGTCGACTCCGCGGCCGCGGCCCTGGTTCCCGAAGCCATCAAGGCCGATGGCAAACTGACGGTGGTCTCAACCGGCGGGACGCCGCCGCTGAGCCTGTTCGCCACGGACAACAAGACCCTGATCGGCAGCGAGGTTGACCTTGCGTACGCCATCGGCGAGAGCCTTGGCCTGCAGGTTGAGGTGCTGCCGGTGGCGTGGGCCGATTGGCCCCTCGGCATCGAATCCGGCAAGTATGAGGCCGTCCTCTCCAACGTCACAGTCACCGAAGCACGCAAGGAAAAGTTCGATTTCGCGACCTACCGCAATGACCTCCTGGGCTTCTATGCCAAGGCCGATTCGGATATTTCAGAGGTCAAAGAGGCCAAGGACGTCGCTGGCAAGCGCGTGATCGTCGGCTCCGGCACCAACCAGGAAGCCATCCTGGTGCGGTGGGACGAGGAGAACAAAAAGAACGGTCTGAAGCCGGTTGAGTTCCAGTATTACGACGACGACTCCGCCTCCCAGCTCGCCCTCCAGTCCGGACGCGCGGACCTGACGTTCGGGCCCAACGCCTCCGCTGCCTACAAGGCAGCGAAGGACGGTAAGACCAAAGAAGTGGGCACCCTCAACGGCGGCTGGCCGCTGAAGGCTGAGATCGCGTTCACCACCAAGAAGGACAACGGCCTGGCTGCGGCTGCGCAGGCGGCCATCAACCACCTCATTAAGGACGGCAGCTACGGCAAAATCCTGGACCGTTGGGGCCTGTCCTCGGAGGCCATTCCGACGTCCGAATTGAACCCGGCAGGCCTGCCCAAGAAGTAGGAACCGCTGTGGCAGGGCAGACCTGCCGACGTCGAATCCCCGCCGGACATCAACCGGCGGGGATTCTTGCGCTGGACTCTGCTAGAAGTGTGCTGGATCGGTGTTGGCCCCACAAAGAATGACCGCGACCGTCTCACCATCCTTGGGCACGTAGGCGCCGGAAATCAGGGCGGCGTAGGCTGTCGCCGCACCATGTTCCACCACCATCCGGTACTCCTCCCACAGCTTGCGGCGGGCCTGGACGATGTCTTCGTCGCTGACCAGCACGCTCTGCACGCCCGTGCGACGGGCAACACCAAATCCAATCTCGCCAATTCGCCGTGCGCCCAGGGAATCCACGGCGATACCGGAGACGGCCACATCCACCGGTTCTCCCTTGGCCATGGCCGTGTGCAGTGTGGGAACCGTCTCGGGCTCGACGCCCACCACATGGGCCCGGCCTTCAACCGCCGCGGCAATGCCACCCATCAATCCGCCGCCGCCTACAGCAACGAGGATGGTATCGACGTCGGGCAGTTCGTCCAGCAGCTCCAGGCCAACGCCGCCTGCGCCAGCCACAATCTCGGGCTGGTCATAGGCATGGCAATAGACCGCGCCGGTTTCCTCGGCAAACTTCACAGCTGCAGCGTAGGCCTCGGCGTACTCAGAGCCTCCTTGGACCACCCGTGCTCCGCTGGCGTACAACTTGTGGATCTTGGTGGCGGGCGCGGCCTCGGGAACGAAGACCGTAGCAGGGACTCCGAGCTTGGACGCTGCGTAGGCGTTGGCCAGGCCCGCATTGCCCCCGGACGCCACCACAATGCCAACCGCCGGGTCCAGTTCGCCATTCTCCCGCGCCGTCAGCAACCGGTTGAAGGCTCCCCGGGCTTTGAACGTTCCCGTGTGCTGCATGTACTCGCACTTGAACCACAGATGATACGGCTCCTGGTTGCCGCTCTCAGCCACCGGTGTATGCCGTACCCAGCCTGCCGTCCGTGAGTACGCTGCTTCTACTTCTTCGCGTGTGACCATCGTGTGCTGCACCCTTTCGTCCGTTTCATCCTATGGTTCGGGCGGGGGTGCTGGGGTCCTGGTTTACGGGGGTTTCGGCGTTCGGCGCTCAGGCCTCGGGGATCACCATAGCGAAGCGCTCCGGGCGGGCGACGTCCGGATCCGGGCCATTACGGACGCCGAGGTCCAATCCGTCGATGGCCGCGAGTTCTTCTTTACTGAGCTCGAAGTCAAAGACATCGAAGTTCTCCGCGATGCGTTGTGGGTTGGTCGACTTGGGAATGGCTGAGCGGCCTTGCTGCAAGTGCCAGCGGATCATCACCTGGGCCGGTGTCTTGGCGTGGGTCCGCGCGATCGCTGCAATAGCGGGATCTTCCATCACGTTCCGTCGGTCTCCGCCCCAGCCCGGGTAGAAAGTGATTCCGCCAATGGGTGACCAGGCCTGGGTGAGGATACCGTTTGTTGCATCCGCGTCCTGGACATCGGGCTGCGTGAAGTAAGGGTGCAGCTCGATCTGGTTTACCGCTGGCACGATGTCAGTTGAGGCGAGCAAGTCCTTGAGGTGGTGCGGCATGAAGTTGCTGACACCGATTGAGCGGACGCGCCCGTCCTCGAGTAGTCGCTCCAGCGCCTTGTACGCTTCGATGGTCTTCTCGAACCGGTCCGGGGCGGGCTGGTGCAGGATGAACATGTCCAGGTAATCGACACCGAGCTTGCCGGCTGCCTTGTCCCAGGCATGCAGTGTTTGCTCGTAGCCGTAGTCACTGACCCAGACTTTGCTCTCGATGAAAACTTCCTCCCGCCGCAAGCCTGATGCACGGATGCCCTGGCCTACCTCCCGCTCGTTGCCGTACGCGGCGGCGGTGTCGATGTGCCGGTAGCCTGTGGCCAGGGCTGTCTCGACGGCGGCGGTGGTTTCCTCGGGTGCGCTCTGGAAGACGCCCAAGCCGAGTGCCGGCATCGTGATGCCGTTATTGAGGGTTAGTTCAATAGTCATGGTGTTCACGCTATTCAGCCCTGGCCCGCTGTGGGAGTGCCCGTCATTACCCCCTTGGGCGTTCCAAGTAATACCAGGCCCTCCCTCGCTCCCTTGCTGACGGCGTAGCGTTGCTCTCATGAGTCATAGCGAGGACGTACGGAAGTTCCTGACCTCCCGGCGTGCAAGGATCAAGCCCGACGCCGCAGGATTGCCGGCCTATGGGGGCAACCGCCGCGTGGCCGGGCTGCGCCGCGAGGAAGTGGCGATGCTGGCCGGGATGAGCATCGATTACTACATTCGGCTCGAGCGAGGAAACCTTTCCGGAGCCTCGGACAGTGTCCTCGAGGCGCTGGCTCGCGCCCTGCAGCTTGACGACGCCGAGACAGCGCACCTCTTCGACCTGGCACGCGCGGCCACGGCCGCGCCGCGGGTGAGGCGGAAGCACAGCCCAAGGACGGTCCGGCCAAGCGTGCAGCGGGTCATTGATTCCATCACCGCGGCACCGGCGTGGGTTCGGAACGACCGCGGCGATGTCCTCGCTGCCAACGAACTTGGCGCAGCTCTCTACATGGACCTGATGGCCGGAGAAACCACCCCTCCAAACAGCGCACGGTTCACCTTCCTCAACCCCAAGGCACGCCAGTTCTTCGCAAATTGGGAGCGCAGCGCCGACGATATTGTTGCCGTCCTGAGGTCTACCGCCGGGAAGAATCCTTACGACAAGGACCTTACTGACCTGATCGGGGACCTCTCCACGCGCAGTGAGGAATTCCGGGTCAGGTGGGCCAGGCACGATGTGAAGTACCACCGGACGGGTCGGAAAAGACTCCACCACCCGATCGTCGGCGATCTTGACCTGAGCTTCGAAGCCCTTGAGCTGTCCGCGGACCCCGGGCTGCGGATCAACGTGTACACCGCGGATCCCGGCACACCTTCGGAAGACGCATTGAAAGTGCTCGCCAGTTGGGTGGTTACCCAGCGGATTAGCGAAGAGGCCAGCCAAGACGCCTCTCTTCAGGATTAGTGCCCATCCGGAAACAGGGCTGAACCATTTAGGCTGGGAAACGTGCCTCCCGACTTCACCTTGCGCCCGTCTTACAGTTCCGATGCCATCTGGATTGCCGAGCTTCGTGCCGTGGTAATGCGTCCGGACCTCGAACGGCTGGGTCGCTGGGATCCGGTGCGGGTCCGGGAGCGCTTCCTGACAGCCTTCCAGCCGGAGCACACCTATGTGATCCATACTGCAGGTGTGGATGCCGGGGTGATCGCAGTTCGCCAGGAGCCGGACGCCCGGTGGATTGAGCATTTCTATGTGGCTCCGGCGCATCAGGGCAAAGGGCTGGGCGGTGCTGTACTTCGGCACGTCATGGCGGCTTCCGTGGATGAGAGGCCATTCCGTTTGAACGTACTGCAGGGAAGTGCGGCACGGAACTTGTATGAGCAGCATGGTTTTGTTCTGGAATCCGAGGACCAGATCGACGTCTTCATGCTGGCGGCCGGCAACCCCTAACCAACGCAACCCCTGATCAGCGCACCCCAAATACGGTAACGTCAACACATCGACGCCAGCTTCCGGGGGGAACACAATGGGGAACGTTCAAGCGCGCACCAAACGATTTACAACGGGCTCAGCGATCGCGGTGGCCATGGCGTTGGCAGCGGGGCTGCTGGCCGCCGTAGCGCCACCCTCCGTCGCGGCGTCCCAGCCGACACCCTACATCGACGGCGTACCGTATGTCGGCGCGGAACTGCGCCGCCAGTACAACTACGACTACTCAGCTTGCAGGAATCCCGACGGCACGGGTGAGGGCATCACCCTGGAGTGGTTGAGGGACGGCGTGCCGCTTCCTGCTGAGCGGCAGGGTGAAACCCTGCCGGTCCTTCCCGAAGACCAGGGCCACCGCATTTCGATGAAGGTCTACCCGCTCACCCCGGGCCAGTCGGGTTGTCCGACGGGTTCCCAGGTGAGCCCGGAAACACTGCCCGTCAAAGCCTCCAGCAGGGCCATGGGCTGGACCGGTCGCGGCAACTTCGAACCACTCGCTCGAACCCACGATGGCCGCCTCATCCTGTATCCGCGGACTTACACCTATTACAAGGGAAGTTGCGAGGGCGCGTGCCCTACCTACTGGGGTGCGTGGGACGAGCCCGTGCAGGTTGGCCAAGGCTGGAACGTGTTCAACATCGTCTTCTCACCCGGCGACTTCGATGGTGACGGCTTCAATGACCTCCTCGGCAGGGATGCGGCAGGCAACCTCTTCCTCTACCCGGGCGATGGCGAGGGTGGCTGGCTTGATCGCCAACAGGTGGGCCAGGGTTGGAACGTTTTCAACATGATCGTCGGACCGGGTGATTTCAATGGCGATGGAACCAATGATGTCCTCGCGCGAAACCCGGCGGGAGATCTCTTCCTTTACCCCGGCGATGGCAGCGCAGGGTGGCTCGCCCCCACGAAGGTGGGCCAAGGCTGGCAGAGTATGAACAAGATCATCACTGCCGGCGACATGAACGGCGATGGCCCCGTGGAGGTCTATGCAAGGGATGGCAATGGGCGCCTCTTCCTCTACCCGGCTGATGACACTGGCGGCTGGCAGCCATCGTCCATCATCAGCGGCGGTTGGGATGTCTTCTCCGAGATTGCGGGACTCGGCAGTTTTCCGCACTCCAAGTACAACGACCTCGCGGCCATCAACGGGAACGGAGATTTGGTCACCTATTCTGCGGGAGCGTCCACCACAGTCCTCTGGGGCCCCTATGGTCCCGTAGGCCGCGGTTGGGATGTCTTCAAGGAACTCCTCTAGTTTCCTGCGTTTAGAGCGTTTGCCCCCACACCGCCAACTGCAGGCGGACAGTTGCTCGCGACTCGTCAACCCCTGCTGAACGATTTTGCTGGATCATTCCACCATCCACGCGACGGAACCCGCGTGGATTCGGGCGCCTTCCGAGCCGCCGAAGGAATGATCCAGCAAAAAATGCCGCCAACATCAGGCCGGCACCGACTCAGTGGAACGCACAGGTGTCTCAAGCCCCAGGTTTTCGCGCAGCGTGGTTCCGCGGTAGTCCGTAGGGTAGACCCCGCGTTCCTGAAGTTCAGGTACCAAGTGGTTCACGATGTCGTCCAGGCCAGTAGGGATAAGCCACGGTGAGATGTTGAACCCGTCCACTGCGCCAACGCGGGCGTACTCGGAGAGGTGGTCGGCAATGGCGGTATAGGAACCGGTAAAGGTCGCATCCACCCGCGCTGTGCGTGAGGTGACGAACTGGCGGATTGAGAGCCCCTTGTCCTTGGCCTCAGCCCGCCACTGGTCCGCGAGCTGGCGCGCCTTCGCTCCATGGAAGCCGCTGCCGCGCGTCTCCGATGTCTCCTCGACTGCCGGATCAATCTCCGGAAGCGGACCATCGGGATCGTACTCAGTGAGTTCACGGCCCCAGAACTGCTCCAGGTACGCGATGGCTTGTTGCGGCCCAATCTGGAGGCTGCGGACCCAGGCCTTCTTCTCTTGGGCTTCCTGATCGGTGGCGGCCAGGATGAACTCGCTGGCCGGCATAATCTGCACCGCGTTGGCTCCGCGGCCGGCAGCGACGGATCGCGCCACAATGTCGCGGCGGAACTCTACAGCGTCATCGAACTTTGGATGGGCGGAGAAGATCACGTCAGCTTGGCGCGCCGCGAAGTCGCGGCCATCCGGGGAGTCGCCGGCCTGGAAGAGCACGGGACGGTACTGGGCGCTGCGGGGCAACCGCGGGGTGACGTCCACCGTGTAGTGCTGGCCCTCATGAAACACAGGGCGTGCCGGCCCCGAAGAGGTCTCCCAGGAGTCCCAGATGCGTTTGGTGGTCTCAACAAATGCTTCGGCATGCTTGTACCGGTCGGCATGATCGAGGTATCCCCCGCGACGAAAATTGGCGCCGGTCCAGGCGTTGTCCGTGGTGACCACGTTCCAGGCAGCCCTTCCGCCGGAAATCAGGTCCAGGGAGGACAAACGGTGTGCAAGGTCCGCCGGATCGTTGTATGTGGTGTTCTGCGTTGCTACGAGTCCGATGTTCCTGGTGACCGCTGCCAGGGCCGCGAGCATGGTCTGCGCATCAGGCCGGCCAGCGACGTCCAAGGCATGTGGGCGGCCGAGGTGTTCGCGCAGGCGCAACCCCTCTCCGAGGAAGAACGCCGCGAACTTCCCTCGCTCGGCGGTCTGGACGATGCGGCGGAAGGATTCGAAATCGGTTTGCGAACCCGATTCCGACGCCTTCCAAATCGTGCCGGAGTTGACGCCCTGGAAGAAAATGCCGAACTGGATCTGACCCGTCGGCTGGAAAATAGCACGGTTGTGCTGTGTCATGGTGATCCCCTTTAGTTTTCCGAGCCAACGGCTGCAATGGTCGTATTCGCGTAGCGGCTCGCCGGACGTTCCAGGCCCAGCAGATCGCGGAACGTTCCATCTTGCAGAGGCGCACGCAAGGATCCACGCTGGCGGAGTTCGGGCAGCACCAGGCGGGACAATTCTTCCAAGTCCACGTCCAAGACGGCTGGGTGGAGACGGACGCCGTCGGCCTCCTTGAGGAGCGAATCGAGCACGTCAGCCAGACCAGCCGACGAACCAACAAACCGTGCCCGGCCTGCTTCCGCAGACGAACCGCTTTCCGCCGAGGAAGCGAAACGTGAAACGGCAGGCTGCCCGCGCGAGTCAAGAACGACGTCGAGCTCTGCAACAATCGCAACCGCAGCTCCAAGCCGGGCCCGCACATCGCGAACCTCGGCAACGAGCAGTTCGGGCGTCGGAGCAGACACCAGCACAGCATCCACGGAATCCACCGGAACCAAGCCTTCGCCCACCAAGGAGGCAGCGGCGAGCACAGGCAGCTGACCTTGCAACGGCCGGGGGATGATGGACGGACCCTTGACGGAGTAAGCGGGACCGGCGAAATCGGCAGGAGTTTCGAAGTCCACATAGTGCAGCTTGTCGACGTCAAGGTAGCGACCCGTGGCGACATCGCGGATCACGGCGTCGTCCTCCCATGAATCCCAGAGCCGGCGGCCAACTTCGACGGACGCAGCCGCTTCCTGCGCCAGCGCTTCGCCCCTCACATGGGAACGCCCGACGGCGGCCGCGGCCTCGGACGAGTCCGCTGCGGTGACGATCCACCCGGCGCGCCCGCCGGACACGTAGTCCAGGCTGGCAAGCTGCGTGGAGATGTGGAAGGGCTCCGTATACACAGTGTCGACTTCCGGTACCAGTGCAATGTTCCGCGTCACCGGCCCGGCAAAGGCTGCACGCTGCAGGGCGTTAACCCGCCCCGGGGCCGGCGCGTCGGCGAAGGTTGCCGCGTGGAAACCAGCGGACTCCGCTGCCAGGACGGCGGCTGCAAGGTTCTGGTACCCCGCGCCGTCGAGTTCAATGGCCAGGAACCCGGCCTTGCGTTCTTCGAAGGTGCTCACTTCTGGTCCTGCCGTTCGTAGGGAATCTTTTCGCCGGCTTCGATGGCCACGGGAAGCCGGTTTTCGGCGGGCGGCAACGGGCAGGTGGCGAGGTCGGTGTAGGCGCATGGAAGGTTGACGGCACGGTTAAAGTCCAGCTGCACGGAGCCGTCAGCCGCGGGGACCACGGAGAGCGAGCGGTTGGCCGCGTAGGTGGTCTTGCCGGAGGTCTGGTCCGTGAACAGCACAGACAGCGAACCCGGGGCGTGGCCGTTGAACGCCGTCAACGCCAATTCCTGGCCCGCGAGCTTGAAACGGATCTCGCCCGGGGCCTCGTACACATGCTGGATGCCCTCCACCGCAGCACCCACTGTGGTGGGGCGCGGTGTTTCGAACGGCACGAACGTACCGGCAACGGCAAACGACGCATTCGGTGCGTAAGCGGGCGTGCCCTGGTACTCCTGCAAGAGGGCATTCGACGGGTTCCGTGGCCGCACGATGTACTCGCCGCCGCGCTTGGCTAGCTCGATCACGGTGTCGCCGGAGGCCAGGTTGATGCCCCCGCGCTCCTCGATAGGCCCGAATTCAAGCGGCTCTGCCTTGCCTGTGTTCAGTTCAACGCCGTCCTGCTGCAGGCTTTCGCCCGGCTCCAAAACAACGCGTACGACGTCGGCTTCCACACTCCAGGTACCGGGCACACCTTCCAACCGGGTCGGGTTGCTGTTCAGCCAATGGAGATGGGTCACGGCGAGGAAGCCGTGCGGATGTGCCCGTTGGCGCTCATGGGCGGCGTGCCACTCCTGCCATTCCTCGGCAAAGGAGTCGGCGGCAGTTGAGGCGTGGGTAGCTGTTTCAGTGTGCGTAGACATGTGCGTAATCGCTCCTGTTGAAGGCGTGGTCTGCTGTGACGGTTGCTGCGGCGTCGGGTTCGGTGGCGCCGGCGAACTGGGGTCGTCCGGCGAACGGGTCTCCGGATTCCCACAACGTGGTTGGGGCTGCGGCGCGGAGGGCCGGGATGACCTCCAGTGCGAAGCGTCCCAGGATGTCGAGCTGCTGTTCGAAGGGCAGCGTGGTGGGCAAGGAGATCGACTGCAGGTCATGCTGATACAGCGAGTGGTAGCTGAGGATCTTGTCGATCACCTGCTCCGGGCTGCCCACAAGGGCGGGCCCCTCGGCCACAGCGTGCTGGATGTCCCGGAAGGGTGAGTTGTTGCCCGGAACGTTGCGGCTGGCGGTCAACGCCTCATAGACGGGTCCATACTGACGGATGGCTTCCTGCGTGGTGTCGGCGATGAACACTCCGCCGGCCCCACTGCCTGAGCCCAGATACTGGTGCCGGGGATCGTGACCGTGGCGCTGGTACTCCTCGCGGTAGTGGTCGATCAGGACCTTGTAGTTCTCCCGGGGCTGGATGGCGTTCGCGGTGAACAACGGATCGCCCCACTTGGCCGCCAGCGCCGCAGACGTAAGGGTTGTAGCCGAGCCGTGCCAAATCCGCGGCGAGCCCGCGAAGGGGCGTGGCGTCGTCGTGGTTGGTTCAACCAGAGGTGACCTGAAGCGGCCTGACCATGTGACGCTCTCCTTGCGCCACAGGGTGCGGAGCAGGGCGTACTTCTCAGCGAGCAACTCCCACTGGTCATCCAATGACAGGCCAAAGAGGGGGTACTGCAGCACCTCATTGCCTTTGCCGATCACCAGCTCCAAGCGGCCGCGGCTCAGTTGGTCGATCGTGGCGTAGTCCTCGGCCACCCGGACAGGGTCCAGGACGGACAAGACAGCGACGCCGGTATGAAGCCGGATTCGTTGAGTGACTGCGGCAATGGCGGCGAGGACCGTCGCCGGGGACGAGGAAACAAACTCACCGGCGTGGCGTTCCCCCACGGAGAAGCTGTCGAAGCCCAGTTCCTCGGCCCGGCGGGCCGTTTCCACCACCTGGTTCAGGCGGTCGGCGGTGGAGACGATCTCCCCCGTCACCGGGTTCTTCAGATGGGGAATGATGTCAAGGACCTGGAACTTCATTTGCCGGTCCCAAAACTTGCTTCTGTGACGGTCTTGGATTCGGGCAGGGCTTCTTCGGAGAGGCCCCAGCGTTCCAGTACCTTGGCGTAGGAGCCGTCCTTGATGGTGGAGTTGAGGGCATCGGTGATGGCTGGGGCCAGCCCGTTGCCCTTGAGCGTGGTGGCGGCAACGAGGGTTTCCGACGGCCAGCCGGCGTTAACCTTGCCCACTACTTTGAGGTCGTCACGGGTGTTCTCGCGGTACGTCACCGACGGGTAGGGCGCCAGGTTCAGGTCCGTGCGGCCGGAGGACAATGCCAGGATCGTATCGGCGTCGGACGAGTAGTACTGCAGCGTCGCCGGGGTTTTGCCCTTGGCCTCAAGCTCCTTGTTCCACGCCAGCAGGATCTTCTCCTGGTTGGTGCCGGAGCCCACGGAGATTTTCAGCCCGGAGATATCGTCCGAACCCTTGATGTCGTAGGTGGAGCTCTTCTTAGCCTCAAAGCCCATGTATGCAGCCCTGTAGGTGGAGAAATCGAACAGCTTCACCCGCGCGCCGTTGATGCCCACATTGGAGAACACGGCCTCAAAATCACCGGACTGGGTCTTCAACGGCCAGTTCTCCCACGAGGTCACTTGGAGGTCCAAGTCCAGGCCCAGCTTGTCCGCCACGAGTTGTGCAATGTCCACCTCCACACCGATCGGAGTTTTGTCGTCGGTCGCGTGGAAGGACAGTGGGATGGAACCCGCGGTGGTGGCAACGGTCAGCCTGCCATCCTTGGCGATGGCAGCCGGAACAGCAGAAGCCGCGGCATTATCTTTTTCGTCACGGATCCGGTTCTGGTCCACTGAGGTGTTGTAGACGACGCCGTTCTTTGCGGCTTCGCTCCCGGGTTTGGCTGCTGAAGCGCCAGGATCGGAGCATCCGGCGAGCGCAGGAAGTACGACGGCGGGCAGTACAGCAAGTGCCAGGAGTTTGGTTTGGGTGATGCGAAACATGGAGGACTTCTTCCTAGATGTTGAAAGCCGGTTCGATGACCTTGGAGAAGAAACTTCGGGTGCGTTCTTCACGGGGGTTGCCGAAGATTTCCTGGGGCGTGCCGGACTCAACGATCTGACCCTGGTCCATGAACACCACGGTGTCCGCGACGTCCCGGGCAAAACCCATCTCGTGGGTCACGATGATCAACGTGGTCCCTGACTTGGCGAGTTCGCGGATGACGTCCAAAACCTCGTTGACCAGTTCGGGGTCCAACGCTGAGGTGGGCTCGTCGAAGAGCAGGATCTTGGGGTCCAGTGCCAGTGCCCGCGCAATCGCGACCCGCTGTTGCTGGCCCCCGGAGAGCTGCCGCGGGTACGCATCGGCCCGGTCCTTAAGGCCCACCCGGTCCAGGAGTTCCAGGCCACGCTTCCTGGCATCGGCCTTGGATCGCTTTTGGGCGACAATTGGCGCCTCGATGACGTTTTCCAGGGCGGTGAGGTGCGGGAAGAGATTGAAGCTCTGGAAGACCATGCCGATGTTGGTGCGCTGCTTGAGGATGTCTTTCTCACGCAGTTCGTGGAGCTTGTTCCCGCGGACGTGGTAGCCCACCAGCTCGTTGTCGATAGTGATGAAACCGCCATCCACCTTCTCCAGGTGGTTGATGGTGCGCAGCAGCGTGGACTTTCCGGAGCCGGACGGACCCACGATCACCGCGACACCGCCTGGCGGCACGGACAAGGAGACACCCTTGAGGACTTCGGTAGTGCCGAAGGACTTTCGGACGTTCGTGATATCGACCTGCCCGCGGGTGGTGGTGTTGTCCGTGGCGGGCTTGTCCCTCAAGGCGGGCCGTGCCGCCGTCTGACTGGCCCCTGTCGGACTGGCGGAAACTGACCCAGCCAGGGCGTCAGCCTGCGTTTCGTCGGCAGCCTGGGCCGCCGTCGTGGTTTCTTTGCGCGCGGCGAGGATGCTCATCGGCTTTCCTTGGTCTGTGAGACTGCAACGTGGGTGGCGAAGAACCTGCGGGCCTTCTGCAATGGAGTGAGCGGCAGGTTCCGCAGGGCACCCTTGGAGAAGTGCCGTTCGATGTAGTACTGGAAGACACTGAGCACGGACGTGATGACGACGTACCAGAGTGTTGCGACCAGCAGCAGCGGCAGAACCTGCTGGGTCCGGTTGTAAATGACCTGGACGGTGTAGAAGAGCTCCGAGTACGCCAGGACGTAGACGATCGACGTGCCCTTGACCAGGCCGATGATCTCGTTGAAAGCATTGGGCAGGATGGCGCGCATGGCCTGTGGCAACACGATACGTGTGGAGCGCTTCCAGGCGGGAATGCCCAGTGCGGAAGCTGCCTCGAGTTGGCCTTGGTCCACCGAGAGGATGCCGCCACGAATGATCTCTGCGGAGTAGGCGGCCTGGTTGAGGGTCAGGCCCAGCACTGCTGCAGCGAACTGGCTGATCAGCGTGGTGGTCTGGGCTTCGAAGAAGCGGACATCCGTAAAGGGGATGCCCAGGCTGATCTTCTCGTAGAGGTAGCCCAGGTTGTACCAAAGGAGCAGTTGGACCAGCAGGGGCGTGGAACGGAAGATCCAGGAGAACGTCCAGGAAACCGAGACCAGCAGCGGCGACGCGGACAAGCGCATGAGGGCAAGGATGAATCCCAGGACGAATCCCAACACTCCGGAGATCGCCGTGAGCTTGAGCGTCTCCACCAGGCCATTCACCACGGACTGGGCCGTGAACCACTGCGCCACCACTCCCCACTCCCAACGCGGGTTTGTGACAAGCGACCACGCAATGGCTGCGACGCCCGCAGCCACCAGGACAGTACCCACCCATCGCCACGGATGCCGGGCAGGGACCAGTTTGTAGTCGGAGTAATCCGTGGTGGCAGGTGCAGTTTCTGCCGTGGCAGGCGGTGCGATCGCACTCATGCGCCACCTCTTTTCAGATCGGTTGTTGACTATCGGATGGCTGCCAATCTAGGTGCGCACAGGACAGCCAGCAAGGCGGAAATTTGCACTTCTTCACTGGACTTAGCGCGGGTTCACGGGACTTCACGCAACGCCATATGAGTCCGAATTTTGCGCCCGTTAACGCTGGATGACGCGCAGTGAACGGCCGTTACCAGCTCCTCGACCGGGGCGGCATCGCCTCCCTAGATTGGGCTGCACCACCCGATGTATTTTCAGGAGATTCCATGCCGTCACCAGTTCCCGCCATCGCCTTCATCGGCGGCGGCCCGCGCACGGCCGGCGTGCTGGAAAGGCTGGCAGCGAGCCGGCCCGGATTATTCGATGGGCCGCTGCACATTCACATTGTGGAGCCGTACCAGCCGGGTTCCGGGAGGATCTGGCGCTATGACCAGAGCCCGGGCCTGCTGCTGAACTCCACCGCCGCGGACGTCACCATGTTCACCGACGCGTCCGTGGCGTGCGACGGTCCTCCCGTTGAGGGCCCCGGCCTGGCCACCTGGGCAGCAGGTGTGCTGGATGGGAGCATCCGCGACGCCCCTGCGCTGGAGCCGCACTTGCTGGCGCAACTCCGTTCGCTCACACCTTCTTCATTTCCCACCCGGCAGCTCCAGAGCAAATACCTCGAATGGTTCTTCCGCCGGTCAGTCGCCGCCCTGGGGCCCGATGTCACTGTGACGGTCCACCGGGACACGGCTACAGCGGTCACGCCAGTTTCCGCTTCCGTGCACGGTCCCACGGGGTCCGACGCCGGCGCGCACCGCGTGCGGCTGGCTTCCGGCGCCGAGGTGCTGGCCGACGTCGTGGTTTACGCCCTGGGCCATACCGATTCGTTGCCGGACGACGAGTCCGCCCGCCTCAGCGATTTCGCTGCCCGCCACGGTGGGTTCCATGCGCCGCCGTCGTACACAACGGACGTGGACTACTCGGGCATCAAAGCCGGCCAGGACGTGATCGTATCCGGCATGGGGCTCGGGTTCGTGGATCTCCTGGTGCTGCTGTTCGAGGGCCGCGGCGGGCGCTTCGAGGAAGTAGCCGACGGCGAACTTAAGTACGTGCCCTCCGGCGCCGAACCGAGCCTCTGGGTAGGTTCACGACGCGGCGTGCCTTACCACTCCAAGATTTCCTCCGTTGTGCGCGGCGAGCCGTTCAGCCGGCCGCGGTACTTCACCGCCGAGGCAGTTGATGCGTTGTTGGCGAACCATCAGGAACTGGACTTCCGCTCACAGCTGTGGCCGCTGATCGCCAAGGATGCCGGCTATGCCTACTATCGGGAGCTGTTCACCGGCTACCCAGCGCGTGTGTCAGGCAACTGGGAGGAGTTCGAAGCCCGGTTCGATGCAGTCGACTGGTACAGCAGTGCCCGGGAAGAGCTGGTTGCCTTCTCCATCCCTGATGCCGCGCTGCGGCTGGACCTGGAGGCCTTGGACCACCCCCTGAGCGGTTGCGCGTTCGCGGACCATGAGGCGGTGCAGCGTTCGGTGGCCGCGTACATCCAACACGATCTCGCCCTCCGAACCAGCCCGGACCATTCCGAAACGCTCGCGCTCTTCACCGCATTGTTGTTCGTCTACATGGACCTTGGCCGGCTGGTCCCGCAGGAGCGGCTCAATGCACAGTCGCAACAAGCGATCCACGGCTGGTGGCACGGCTTCTTCAGCTTCGTGGATTCCGGGCCGCCGTCACACCGTCTCCGTGAAATGCTCGCGCTGCACCGCGCCGGGTTCCTGAAGTTCCTGGGGCCGGGAATGTGGGTTCGCACCGACGAATCAACGGGCCGGTTTGTAGCCGGCTCATTCCAGTCACCCGTGGTGGTGGATGCGTCCGCGTACATCGAAGCACGGTTGCCCTCAGCGTCCGTGGAACGTTCGGCGAATCCCGCTTTGGCAGACCTGTACGACGCCGGATGGGGCACCGAGCAGAGGCTGCTCACCTCGGAGGGTCCACACTCCACGGGCAAACTCCTGGTCTCCGGGAATCACCAGGTCCTGACCCCTGTTGGTACAGCACAGAAGACTTTGTTTGCAGTGGGACCGTGGACGTCCGGTTGGGGCGCGGGAGCGTTTGCCCGCCCCAATACCAATGCGGCACCTTTCCGGGAGAACGATGCCCTGGCCCGGCAGATCCTGACGACCGTTGCTGCTGCCCGCCCAACTGAGTCGCAGTTAAGCGCGTTCTGACCGCCCAAAACGCGCTTAATTGCTACTTACTTGGGCTCCACCTACGAAAGGCCTGACATGACCACAACGCCAACCCTGCCGACGTCGGGCCTTTCCGTCCTGAGCCTGCCCATGCGCGATCCCCGCGTTCGTCCCCTCCTGGACGAACTCGCCGTCGAATATGACACGCGGTACGGGACACTCTTCGGCACCGGGGGTGCTGCGGAGGAATTGAACCGGTACCCGGCCGAGGAATTCGCCGCGCCCCACGGAGCACTGATCATCATCCAGGAGAACGGCGAATCCGTGGCTGGCGGCGCGTTCCGGCGTTACGACGAGCACACCGCAGAGCTCAAGAGGATCTGGACCCACTCTGCGCATCGTCGTCGCGGCCTGGCACGGCGGGTGCTCACAGAGTTGGAGAATGAAGCACGACGCCGCGGCTACAGGAAGCTCTACCTCACCACCGGTCCACGCCAGCCGGAGGCCAAGAATCTGTACCTCGCCACGGGCTATAAGGCGCTCTTCGACCTCGCCGCCGACCCCGAAGACATCAAGCATTTGGCCTTCAGTAAGGATCTTGCCCGGCCCAGCTAAGCTATGCGCATGGCCAACAAACCCACCGCAACAACTGCTGAAAAACTTGCCACCATCCAGCAGGGGTACGCCCTGGAAGGTGCCACCATCGAGCTGGGCGCCGCGATCGTCGATGGTGAAATTCACAAAGAGGCCCAGGTCCGGCTCCCTCTGGCCATGATGAACCGGCACGGCCTGGTGGCCGGCGCCACCGGTACTGGCAAAACGGTCACGCTGCACATGATTGCCGAACAGCTCTCGACGGCGGGTGTTCCGGTTTTCCTCGCGGACATCAAGGGAGATCTTTCCGGACTGGCCACGGCGGCAACGGGCAGCGAAAAATTGAGCGCACGAACTGAAGCCCTCGGGCAGCAGTGGCAGGGAAAGAACTTCCCTGTTGAATTCCTGAGCCTGGGCGGTGACGGCAATGGAATCCCGATCCGCGCCACCATCACCTCGTTCGGGCCCATCCTGCTCTCACGCATCATGGACCTCAACGACACCCAGGAATCCAGTCTTCAGCTGATCTTCCACTTTGCGGACAAGAACAAGCTGGAACTGATCGACCTCAAAGACCTCCGGGCCGTGATCCAGTTCCTCACCTCGGACGAGGGCAAGGAACAGCTGGAGGACCTTGGCGGACTCTCCAAAGCCACAGCTGGCGTCATCCTGCGGGAACTCGTCACCCTTGAGGCGCAGGGCATGGAGAAGTTCTTCGGCGAACCGGAGTTCGATACCGCCGAGCTCCTCCGCACAGCCCCCGACGGCCGGGGCGTGATCAGCTGCCTTGAGCTGCCCACCCTGCAGACCAAGCCCCTGCTGTTCTCCACGTTCCTCATGTGGCTCCTGGCGGACCTTTTCGAGGACCTCCCCGAAGCCGGCGACCTCGACAAGCCCAAACTGGTGTTCTTCCTGGACGAGGCACACCTGCTGTTCAGCGACGCCTCCAAAGCCTTCCTTGAGGCCATCACCACCACGGTCCGGCTCATCCGTTCCAAAGGCGTAGGCATATTTTTCGTCACCCAGACACCCAAGGACGTCCCCGCTGATGTCCTGGGCCAACTCGCCAACCGTGTGCAGCACGCCTTGCGAGCGTTCACGCCGGAGGACGCGAAGGCCCTCAAAGCCACGGTTTCCACATTCCCGGTCAGCGATTACGACCTCGAAGAGACGCTCACCTCCGCCGGCATCGGTGAGGCCGTCATTACCGTGATGAACGAAAAAGGCGCGCCCACACCTGTTGCCCTCACCCGGCTCCGTGCCCCCGAATCCGTGATGGGCCCCAGCGCCGATGACCTGATCCGCAGCACCGTGGCTTCGTCCTCCCTTCTGGTCAAGTACGGGACGGCTGTAGACAACGTGTCCGCCTACGAGAAACTCGCTGGCAACGCCGCGCCCTCCACCGGCGACGCCGCACCGGGCTTGCCACCGGTTCCAGGCAACGCTTCAGGTTCTGGCGCTTCAGGTTCTGGCGCTTCGGGGGGTACGCCCTACGACATCGACGCCGAAGCGCGGCGCATCGAGGAAGAGATCCTCGGCCGCCCGAGTTCCCGTCCGGCGCCTGCACCCTCCTCGTTTCCTGCGCCGGCTCCCGCGCCCCAGCAGGCGCCGCAACAGTCATCCCAGCAGGACGGCGGCATGTTCGGCGACCTCGCCGGGGCACTCGGCGGAGCCTTGGGCGGCGGGCTGAAGAGCATGGTCCGCTCCATGGGGACACAGCTTGGCCGCGACCTCATGCGCGGCGTTTTCGGTACCTCCTCGCGGCGCCGCCGCTAGCCGTTTTTGACTGCCAAAAGCCCGACGGCGGGTGGCGGCAAAGCTTGCTGCCACCCGGCGTCGGGCCCTCTGGGAAGGGTCTTCGCAGGTCAAGGTGACGCCCTCATGCACAGCTATCGCGGCCGCGGCAGGTAACGTAAAGGGCGTGCAGTTGAGTCAAGCGATAGTCAGGACCGCAGCCGGATGGCTGCTCGGTCTAATGCTTGCTGCCGCCGGAGCCATCGTCTGCATCAACTTGGTGAGCTCCTCCGTGGCCAGTCCGCAGCAGCCGGTCCGGGAGTATTTGGAGGCCTTGCAGAAGGGCGAAGGCGAGCAAGCCCTGGGTCTGTTGCGGGCCAAAGTTCCCAGTGCAAATGCCGCCATGCTCGACGGCACCGCCCTGCAAACGGCGGCCTCCAAGTTGTCCGACATAAAACTCGGCAATGCCGAGTCCAGGGGCAGTAATCGTGTTGCCGTGCCCATGGACTACACCTTGGATGGCAACCGGCTCCACACCGAATTCCTGATGGAGCGCACGGGGACCCAATGGTTGTTCTTCGGCAAGTGGGCTTTCGTTCCCACCACACTGCCCACCATTGAAGTCACCGTCGTCAACTCCAACGAGGCAGCGCTCAACGGCGTCCCCGTGAACATGCCCAATGGCCGGAACACTTTTGCCGTGTTCTACCCCGGCAAATACGAAGCCAGCCTGAACGGCACCTACTTCGAGGCCCCTGCTGCTTCTGCCCTCGTTTCAAGCCGCGACGGCGGCCAGGCGCCCTTGAACCTGCAGACCCGGTCAACCAAAGCCATGAACGAAGCCGTTGCCGGTAAAGTCCGGGAGTTCCTGGACACCTGCGCCGCCCAAGCCACGGAGCAGCAGCGCCTCCAACCTGATTGCCCGTTCTACCACGTCAGCAATGCGCGCGTCGTCGACGGAACCATCAAGTGGGAAATTACCGAGTACCCCAAGATCACCATCGAACCCTTCGGTGGCAAGTGGGTAGTAGCCCCGCTCAACGGCAAGGCAAGGGTTTCCGCCCGCGAGATCAATTTGTTCACCGGCTTGGTCAACGACCTCAACGTCGAGCACGATTTCAGCTTCACCACCCAACTGGACACTGACAACAACACTGTGACCGTCACCCCGATGCTGACTTTCTAGGCGCCGGCGAAGGATCTCACGAACGTGCCGCAGCATCGCATCCGGCGTGTGGACCACATCGTCGTAGAAGAACCTCAGCACCAGCAAGCCCTGACGGATCGCCTCGTTGTCCCTCCGACGATCCTTCTTGAACTGACGCGGATTCAGATAGAACGCCAGCCCGTCGATCTCGATGATGAGGAAGCCCTCAAGGAGGAAGTCCACTGTTCCTACGCCGTCGATCCAAACCTGTGTCTCGGTCCAGGGCATGAAGAAGGCCCGGGTCCTCCCCCTCAAGGGTCAAACCCGGGCCAGTTCAGCAGGCTTAGTCCATGCCGCGGAGATCGAGCACCAGCTCTGATTCACCGTCAGCCTGCAAAATAACTGGGATGCCCCAATCCTGCTGGTACAGGTGGCAGGCTGCGTGGTCCGGAATCTCTCCGTCCGCGGTTTCAGGTCCGTCACAGGCGGCCGCACGGGCAGTGATGTGAAGGATGCCCTCTGGCACATCGGGCGACAATTCGATGGTCCGCAACAAGCCCACCGACGTCCCGCCACCGGAGACCAGCAGTTCCGGCGGAGTGGAAGAGACCTTCATCTGCGTGGGGTCGCCCCAGCGGTCATCAAGCTTCTGCCCGGTGGGGGCCTTGAAGCGAACAGCAAGCTCCAGGATTCCAGGTGTCACGGGGCTCTTGGGACGGTGGGTCTGGGACGCACCCTCATCCACCTGCTGGGCTTCCTTGGGGATCGGCACCAAAACCAGTTGATGCTTGTTTGACTCAACCACCACCAGCAGCGGCTCACTGTTGCCGTGGTTAACCACGACGACGTCACTCGGCTCAGCCAGGCCACGTGCCAACGTTGACACGGTCTTCGTCGCGGGATCGTACCGGCGAACGGCACCGTTGTAGGTATCGGCGATCGCTACGGAACCATCGGGCAGTACCGTGACCCCCAAGGGGTGCTGCAGGCGTGCCTCAGTGGCGTCGCCATCACGGAATCCGAAGTCGAACAGCCCCTGGCCAACGGCTGTCTCCACCGTCACGCCGGTTTCGCCGAGCACCAAACGTCGCAGAGAGGAAGTCTCCGAATCGGCCACCCAGATGTTCTCATCGGCATCAATGGCCAAGCCGGACGACTGGGCGAACCAAGCTTCCTCCGCCACGCCGTCCAACAGCCCCTCCAGGCCCGAACCGGCCAGAATGGAAACCTCGTTGCTCAGGGGATCGAACGCAAAGATCTGGTGCGTTCCCGCCATCGCGACTACTACACGCTGCAGCTTCGCGCTCCACACCACGTCCCACGGCGAGGACAAGGAAACCCCGGTACCGAGGCCAAGCACCCCGACGTCGATTGCGTCGGCAGCAAAGTCAGCCGGACCGCCGTCGTGGTGTTCGGACCAGGCACCCGCGCCCGTCTCGGTGACACGGGCAGGGCCGGCATCGAGCAAGCGCTGCACACCGTTGCCGGCAACAGTCCGCACCTGCCCTGAACTCAACGTCACACCCCGAAGGCGGTGGTTCACGGTGTCTGCCACCACGGCGTCATAACCGAGCGTGGAAGCGAGCTCCGCCGGAAGAACAGCTATGCCTTGCGGCTCGTTGAACTGGGCCGTGTCCGTCTGGCCGTCCGCGTACCCCTTGGTCCCGGAGCCAATAACCCGCTCAACGGTTTTCAGGTCAGGGTGGAGCTCCACCAGGCGGTGGTGCCCGGAGTCGACGACGAGGTAATTGCCGTTGGCCAACTGCGTCGTTTTGCCCGGGAAGCGCAAAGTGCCCGACGTCGGCACTGGAGCAACGTACGGACCGTTGCCCCTGTGAAGGGTTCCCTTTGCTTCGTGCTCCGCAACAAGTTCCTCAAGCAGCACAGCGAGGCCATCTGCGTGGCCTTCACCGGAAAGATGCGCCACGATGTAACCCTCCGGATCCACAACCACCAGCGTGGGCCAAGCACGGGCTGTGTACGCCTTCCACGTGGCGAGCTCGGGATCGTCCAGGACCGGGTGGTGGATCTCGTAACGTTCCACGGCCGCGGCAAGGGCAACAGGATCAGCTTCGTGCTCGAACTTGGGTGAATGCACGCCGACTGTCACCAGGACATCAGAGTACTTTTCCTCAAGGGGCCGGAGTTCGTCGAGGACATGCAGGCAGTTGATGCAGCAGAAGGTCCAGAAATCCAGCAACACAATTTTGCCGCGCAGGGATTCCAAGTCAAGGGACTTGCCGCCCGTATTGAGCCAGCCGCGGCCCTCCAGTTCGGAGGCCCGGACCCGGAGTTGGGTGCGTACGGTTTCGCTCATCAGCGTCCTTCCAGCTTCGTGTTTCGTTCGGTCTTGCTGCTTGCTTGGTCAGCGTTTTCCTCTGGGGTGGCGCCTGCCGGGGCGTCACTTGTTCGGGTAGCTTCAGTCGTTTGGGTGGGTTGGGCCGGGCGGCCGGCCAATTTGGCATCGCGGTCAGCGAGCCGGGCAAACATATCGTTATAAGCACTGAGATCGGCGTCGTTATTCCTGTCGGCCGCGCGGTCCACCCTTCGGGTCTCCCGCTCGTCCGAGCGGGACCACATGACGGCTACGCCGATTGCCACCAGCAAAGTGGGAACTTCACCAATGCCCCAAGCCACAGCGCCGCCCATTTGTTGGTCTGCAATGGCCGAGGCACCCCAGGTCCGGCCCAGGTTGCCGAAGTAGTCAGCAGCGAGCAGGCCAGTACCGCCCATAATGGCCACGCCAAAGAACGCGTGGAACCCCATGGTTGCGAGCAGGAGCAGCAGGCGCATGGGGTACGGCGCCCGGCGCGGCAAAGGATCACTGCCGATCATGCTGAGCACAAAAATGTAGCCGGTCAGCAGGAAGTGCAGATTCATGAGCTCATGCCCGACGTGCTCCCGCATCGCCAGGCCGAAAAGGTCTGAGTAGTAGAACAGCACGATGGATCCCGCGAAGTTCGCAGCGGCGAACAGCGGATGAGTCACCACCTGCGAGAACCGGGAGTGGACGAACAGGAGCAGCCACTCCCGCAGACCCCGCGAACCGTGGGCGCCTTCGCCCCGGGAAGGGAGTGCACGCAGGGCAAGGGTCACGGGCGAACCCAACACCAGGAAGATCGGTGCCACCATGGTCAGGGCCATGTGATCCACCATGTGGGCAGAAAACAGTACGCGGCCATAGACCGCTGGCGGACCCGAGGTGATGTATGTGAGAATCACCAGTCCAATCATCCAGTTCACCGTCTTGAACCAGGACCAGCTATCCCCGCGCTTGCGGATCTTGATGATCCCGAGGACGTAGGACACGGTGCCGAATAAGGCGACTCCCACCCACAGCCAGTCAAAACGCCATTCCGTAAGCCAGCGCTCTGGCGTAAGTTCAGGCGGAATCTCATAGCCGGACAGGATGAAGGCTGGCGAGGCGTCCGGTGCGTACGTAGTGGGCTGCGGCGGGGCCGAGCGCCCGAGCGCCACGGCGAGGCCCGACGTCGCGCCCATCACCAGTAGCTCAACCAGAACCAGCTGCCACAGCACGCGGCGGGCAGACATCGAACCGCTCTTCCCCAGCTGAGGTATAACCCACTGGCGATGCATGAAGCCAATGCCACCCAGCACCAGGGTGGCAAGTGCTTTGGCAAGGATGAGCTGGCCATAGGCAGAGCCAAACAGATCGCCCAGGTTCGTCACGCGGATGGCTGCGTTTATCACACCGGACGCAAACACGAGGACGAAAGCAAAGCCTGCCAGGGCCGAGAACCTTCGGAGGGTCGGTTCGGTGATGTCGCTCGTCCCAGACCTCCTGGAAGCAACGAGCAATCCGGAAAGGACCGCGAGAATGATGATGCCTCCCACCCACACGGAGACTCCAACCAGGTGAAGGCCCAGCGAGTTGATGGCGCCTTCGTGATCACTGGAGCTGGAGGAGTGACCGATCAGCGCGGTCGGAATCAGCCCGATCAGGGCAAGCAGCAGCGTAAAGGCGAGGCCAGTCAGCGATCGGACGCCGAAGAGCGCGGTGGTGACCACCGCAGCAATGATAGTGATGGACAGCCAAGCCTTGCCCGTATCTATGTCCGTCATGAAGTACACCAGCGAGCGGGTGAATTCGGCGTCGCCGGAGATTCCCTGACCCGCGACATCCGCGTAGGTCAATACCAGGACCGCTACGGCGGACAGTGTCCAAGCGGCACCTGCCGCGGCGGCAACGGCAAGGGCGCGTGCAAAAGCCGGATGCTCCGGAGCGTCCAGATCCTTTTCACGGGATCGCGACGCTCTAAGGTTCTTGGGCAGGATGCCGACTGCGAAGATCAGGCCACCAATAACTGTGGCTATGGAAACGTTGTGGACGGCTTTCGCCACCGGCAAGCCCCACCGGACCAACGCTCCGGGGTCCGAGACCTGGCGGGCAACAGAAGCACCGGAGAAGATGAGGGCCGCAACCAAAGTCAGGAAGAGCACCGCCAGTCCAGCAAGCTGCCATGGGAGGGAAATGCCCGTGACGGCATTGCCTCCCCGCGCTCCCGGCTTGGGAACAGGCGATGGGGCAGTTGCGGAGCTTCTTGCTGATGGCACCTATCCATTGTCCGTTACGTGTGGCTGGGCTGCGAATCGGGAACCATTTGGGGAGGAGAAGTGGGCACGGGCGACAGGATGCCGCCTTGGTGTTCGGGACAAGTGATTGCTTAACGGCAAAAGGGGCGGCAACCAGTTGGTTGCCGCCCCTTTCAGGCGTTCGCCGAAGTGGAATTACTTCTTCTTGGCGACAGCAGCCTTCAGCTTGGAGCCTGCGGTCAGCTTAACGCTGTGGCCAGCGGCGATCTGGATGGTTTCGCCCGTCTGCGGGTTGCGGCCGGTGCGTGCTGCACGGTCGGTGCGCTCAACTGCGAGCCAGCCCGGGATGGTGATCTTCTCGCCAGCGGCAACAGAAGTCTCGAAAACTTCGAACAGTGCATCGAGCACGGAGTTGACGGCTGCCTGGCTCGTGCCAGCCTTGCCTGCTACCTCTGCAACGAGTTCACTACGGTTCTTAGCCATTTACGTCCTCCTGGACTAATACGTTTTTTGAGCTTTCAAGCGGAATGCGAGCAAGCCACTGCTCGAAAACTTACCAGCTTGCACCGGCTTGGCCAGCAAATTCCGCGTGTTTCCGCGCTTTTTTGACCAAAATCACCGGTTTTTCAGGGTTTTTGGGGGTGTGGACCGCACATGGCGTACCCTTCGGCGTTGAATAGGCCTCCAGCCACGCATACGAAATCACGACGCCGACAGCCACCGCCGGGAGTTGCAGGCGGCTGGCCATCCCGGCTTCAGAGCATCCAACCGTCGTGGATCAGAAGAGAATTCGCTGATACAGGACATCGTCCTGCCACTCGCCTGCTATGTGGAGATACGACGGCGCCATGCCGATCCGCTCAAAGCCGGATCGTTTGAGGACCGCCTGCGAGGCTGCGTTATGCATCAGGGTTGCGGCTTGGATACGGTGGAGTCCCAGATCGTCGCTAGCCATGGAGAGAACCGCCGCCACCGAAGAAGTGGCAATACCCTTGCCGGCGAACGCTTGGTCGACCCAATAACCCAGGTTGGCGTTCATGAACGGTCCGCGGACTATGCCCGTCAAAGTAATCATGCCAATGACATCCCCGTCATGGAGAACTACCCACGGCACCTCCGTGCCTGCGGCATACTGGTTCAGTTTGCTCCGAACAACGGCCTCTTGCCCTGCCCTGGTATAGAACGCCTCGCTGCGCCGTGGTTCCCATGGGGCGAGGTACTCTGCGTTCAGGGCATAGGCGGCCGCCAAGGGCTCGACGTCGGACAAGGACAAAGTCCGAAGGTGGACTTTCCCGTCCGCGGGGTTCCCAGAGGGGAGATCCAAGATTCGGGTCAGGGTCATCCTGCGACTCTAGCGTCTCTGATTGTCTCGTTAATGTGGGAGACCCCCCGTCCCTGGTGTGGGTTGGGGGGTCTCGACCTAATGTGTGTCCGGCGGTGTCCTACTCTCCCACACCCTCCCGGGTGCAGTACCATCGGCGCTGTGGGTCTTAGCTTCCGGGTTCGGAATGGGA